>JAFOKO010000149.1 GCA_017419715.1 Oscillospiraceae bacterium
AAAAAGAACTAGCTAAAAAGAAAAGAGAAGAAGAAAAAGAAGCCGCTAGACTTGCTAGACAAAAACAAAAAGAATATGAAAATAGTCCTATGGGGCAAGCTAAAAAAATGGGTAAAAGAGTTATCCAAAATACAACATCTGGATTTATTAGAAGAATAGCTAATGCCATTGTAAAAGCAGTATTAGGTAAAAAGAAATAAGGTGTTAAAAACACCTTTTTATAATGTAAAAATATAATATAATATGATATACATATACGCATTTGCGGCTTCCAACAGCCAAAGTGGGACCTACAAACAAAACGCATATCGCTTGTATGTAAGCTGCTCTGATACGACTGTTTACGCAAGTATGAGTTGGAGCGGTACACAGTATAAGGTCATGGCTAAGGCTCAAGTGAGTTACCTAAATCGGACAACTGGCTCTTGGCTGGGAGGATCGATGAAGTCGTCCGATAAGCAGCTGAAATATGCGAGCATAAGCGTAACGGTTCCTTATGGCGCTGTTGCCGAGTACGGCTGCGGTTATGGCCTTATTAATGACATCTATTTCGTCAATGGAATCTATGCATACCCTGGCAGATAAGCGCCATTGGTAAATTGCCGCTGGCCCGGTCTGAAAACCGGGCCAGCTTATTTTAGAAAACGGAGAAATCGCTTATGAAAAAGACGGTCATATTGCTCTTTGCCATGTGTCTGCTTCTGTTGACTGCATGTGAAGTCAAATCGGAAAACAGCGAACAAGCATCCACAGACCAGGGCACTCTTGCATCCAATGTGCTGAAGACAGCACCGGAAGATGTGAATCAGGCTTCCTTTGGAGCAAGTTTTGTGGAAACACTGGTTGGGTATTATTATTGGTGTGAGAAACAAAGTGGGGATTCGTTCCTTACGCTTCTCTATTTTTGCCCCAGAGACGGAGACAGTTTCCGTCCGCTTTGCAGCAAGCCAAACTGTAAGCATGAAGATGAGAACTGCAATGCTTTTTTAGGTGTTGCTCCCGGCGGTTTAGGGTATTATAACGGTGCTTTATACACGGTGGTTGAGGTAAAACGACAGTGGAATGTGGTCAAATTTAATCTGGACGGCACCGACCATCAGGTGGCAGCGACAATAGATGATAAAGACTGGGAGGACTGCAGTGTTCAACCGATCTTTCATCACGGAAAGCTGTTTCTTTTCTGCCGTGCGTCGTATGACTTGCCCCTGGAGGAACAGACGGACCATCTGGTGGTCATGAATCTGACGGATTTTTCCCAGAAAGAGATTGCCACGGAATTTCTGCGCACCGCACGCCTGCAAAGTCCCTTCATCTTTTACAAAGACAAGCTGTATCTGCTCGGAACCGGAGATAAAAGCCAGACATACGAAAACTACAATCCCTATGATGAAAGGCTGTTCGAAGTGGACGCAAACACCGGAGAGGTTCGGCCCGTACTGTCGCAATATACGAACGCCCTTTATGTGACGGATTCTACCCTGTACTTTTTTGAACCTGATTTGACTGCCGTGGGGTACAAAGCCGGAACTGTCAATCCTGGTTTCCGGGAGTATGATGTAGAAGGCGGAACGGTCAAGGACTGTGGCCTTCCGGTGGAGGATATTCTTTGGGTGCGTTACGACGAAGATTATATTTATGCGCTTGGGGCCCCCGGGAATAATGAAAAAGACCAGACCCTGTATGTTCTGTCCAGAAATTATGAATTGCTGAACCAGTTTGAATTGAAAAACGGTATGCGAATCTATGAGATTACCAGTGACCGAATCTATCTCTGCAATAGCAGCTACGACCGGGCAATTTCGTATTACATTGACAAATCTCAGATTGGCAGCAGTCAGCTGTCCCTGATCTCCATCAAAACAGCGGGATAACCGGAGCTGGGAAGCATGGAAATCTGAAGAAATGCACAGGAGCGGTTCTCTGCCTTGGCGAAAACAGCCGGGGAAGAGAACCGCCTTTTGACACGATCCCAATCCTTGACAGAATCAGGCTTCCATGTTACCATAGACCCACAAATGCCCCCTGCAGGGGGAGAACAGAGAGGTATCTGCAATGCAAGATCAGAAGCTTCACGGGTTTGTTCCCGTCCGGGCCCGGGCCTTTGCCGAGTTGGACGGCACCCTCCGGGAATATGTCCATGAGAAGACCGGCGCCCAGCTCTGCTGGCTGGATCGGCCGGACGCCAACAAGACCTTCTCCATTGCCTTCAAAACCCTGCCGGAGGACTCCACCGGCGTATTTCACATTCTGGAGCACTCCGTTCTCTGCGGCTCCGACAAATATCCGGTGAAGGAGCCCTTTGTGGAGCTGCTCAAGAGCTCCGTTCAGACCTTCCTCAACGCCATTACCTACCCCGACAAGACGGTCTATCCCGTCTCCAGCCGGAATGACCGGGACCTGCTGAATCTGATGGATGTCTACCTGGACGCCGTGTTCCATCCTGCTATCTATCACAAGCCGGAGATCTTCTATCAAGAGGGCTGGCGCTATGAGGGAGAAGGGGAGAAGCTCTGCCGGCAAGGCGTGGTGCTCAACGAGATGAAGGGCGCTTTTGCCTCCCCCGGGCGGATCCTGGACGGGGAACTGGAAAAGCGGCTCTTCCCGGACAACTGCTACCGTCATATTTCCGGCGGCGACCCGGACCGGATCCCTGAACTGAGTTATGAGCAGTTTCTGGCGATGCACCAAAAATACTACCATCCCTCCAACGCCCGGATCTCCCTGGTGGGCAGCGTGGATCTGGACGCCTGCCTGGAGAAGATCGACAGCTTTCTCCGGGCGTATGACCGGCGGGAGCTCTGCTTCGACATCCCCATGCAGCAGCCTGTCCCTGCCCAGCGGGCCACGGCGGATTATGCCATCGGCCCCGAGGAGGATCCTGCCCATCGGACGATCGTCTCCTGCGCCACGCTGCTGGGCAGCTTCGATGACGAGCTGCGCAACAACACCCTCTCCGTCCTGGCGGACTATCTCACCGGGGACGACGAGGCTCCGCTGAAACGGGCCGTGCTGGATGCCGACCTGGCGCTAGATTTTGAATTGAGAATGGATAACGGCATGCAGCAGAGCATGGCCAGCTGGACTGCCTGGAACACGGACCCGGACAAGCAGTCCGCCCTGGAGCAGACGGTTCGCCAGACCCTGGACCGCATTGTCACGGAGGGCCTGGATCGGGAACGGCTGGAGGCCTGCTTCCGCCGCTATGCCTTCGAGCTGCGGGATCGGGACAGCGGCAGCGCGCCCCGGAGCCTCGAGGAGGCCCTGTCGATGCTGGACAGCTGGCTCTACGGCGGCGACCCCGCCCAGGGCTTGCTGGTGGAGAACGCCCTGGCGGAGCTGGAACAGGCCCTTGCCACCGACTATCCCCAGCGCCTGCTGCGGGAGGTATTTCTGGACAACGCTCACACGGTGACTGTGACGCTGCTGCCCTCTGCCACCCTATCCGCCGAACGGGCGGAGCGAGAGCAGGCGGAGATCCAGGCAATCGCATCCGCCTGGACCGAAGCGGAGCGGGCTGCTCAGGCCCAACGGGCGGAGGCACTTCGTATCTTCCAACAGACGCCGGACAGCGAGGCCGCGCTGGCGACTATCCCCGTGCTGAAGATCACGGATCTGGCGGAGGCTCCCGTTCCCCTGCGCATGACCGAAACCCGCTGGACAGATGTTCCACTGCTGCGCCACGAGACGGGCAGCAAGCTTGCTTTCCTGCGGGCCCATTTCGAGGCATCTGATCTGCAAGCGGAGGAGTTGCCGGCCTTTACGGTCCTCTGTGCACTGCTGGGAGCCATGGGGACGACCCGCTATGACCGGGCCCGGCTGCCGCTGGAACTGATGCGCACCGTGGGCCGGATAAAGATGAAGCCCATTCTGGTGGACGGAAGCACGCCGGATTCCTGCCGCGTCCTGCTGTTCACCTCGCTGGCCTGCCTGCCGCAACAGACAGAGGAAGCGGCTGCCCTGCTGGCTGAGATCTTGACGGAAACCCGCTGGGACGACCTGGCCCTGCTCCGGGACAATCTGCAGCAGATGGCCCTGGATGAACAAATGGCCCTGGCCTCGGCCGGACACCGCTATGCCCTTATACGGGTGAACGCGGGCCTCAGCGCCGTCGGTGTGGCGGAGGAATACACGGCCGGTATCAGTTACATCCGCTGGCTGAAGCGCATGAGCACGGCGGACGACGCGACTCTCTTGGACCTGCTGCGCCAGATGCAGGACATTAACCGCCGGATCGTGACGCGGGAACGACTGATCCTCTCCGCCAACGAACAGGTGGCGGACGACGCGCTGGCGACGCTGGGGACGGCGATTCCCGTCTCCGGACAGGCCGCGCCGACCACTGCCGCCTACGCCCCGCTGGGAGCGAAGCGGGAAGGCGTGGTGATCCCCGCCGAGGTGGGCTTTACCTGCATGGGCTCCAACCTCCTGCTCCACGGCCGGAAATACCATGGCAGCTTCCCAGTTTTGGCGAATGTGCTGAACTATACCTACCTCTGGGGAGAGATCCGCGTGCAGGGCGGCGCCTACGGCTGCGGCTTCAACTGCAGAGCTGGCGGCGACGTATTCTGCTACAGCTACCGGGACCCTCAGCCCGGCCGTTCCCTGGATGTGATGCGGGCCACGCCCGCCTATCTGCGGGCCTTCTGCGCCGACGCGCCGGATCTGACGCCCTATATCCTGGGCTCCGTTTCCGCCCTGGACCCCCTGCGCGGGGAAGAGGAAACCGTCTCCTCGGGAGAGGGCCGCTGGCTGCGCGGCTTGACGGAGGAGGATATCCGCCGCCGTTACGCCCAGCTGATCCATACCACCCCCGCCGATCTGCTGGCGCTGGCGCCCGTGCTGGAGGAGCTGGCCGCTGAGCAGGCCGTCTGCGTCACCGCCGGCAAGGCCCTGCTGGAGGGCTGCAAGCCCGAGCAGATCCTTTCGGTGTAAAAATCTTTATAAAAGACGGAGGCCGCCGCGAAATGCGGCGGCCTCTTGCGGCTGAATGCAGCCCGTTTTCCCCGCGCAACGGAGCGTTGCTCCGGTGAAACCGAGGGTTTCTTGCATCGAGCGTCCTTCCGCGCTATGATGGCAGGGACCGAAGAGCCAATACATCAAAGGGAGGAACCGACTATGACACTCGGTGAGAAAATCAAGAAATCACGCGTTGAAGCAAATATGACCCAGGAGGAGCTTGCCTCCAAGCTGATGGTCTCCCGGCAGGCAATCTCAAAATGGGAGAGCGACAAGGGCATGCCGGACATTGGAAATCTAAAAGCAATGGCAGGGCTCCTGAACGTGTCCGTGGATTATCTGCTGGACGACGGCACCGCCCTCGATCTCAGCGTGACCCGGGAAAGCATCGACCTTTCCGGCTGCGGGACCGGATCGAAAAAAAGCCGCAAAAACCGACTTGTCTGTGAAAAGTATCCCGGCGCAAAGGTCTTTATGCTCATGCCCCAACGCAAGCTTACAAAAGGAGAGAAGATCATAGACTGTATCGTCTGGCTTCTGACCGACCTTCCCGGCGCCGGGATCGACATTGCCCATTCCGTTGACATGATCGGCACGGAATACTATCTGGTGGACCGGGGGACGGAGCAGTACCTTGTCAGCGTTTCCGACGAGTTTTTGGAAAGCCGCCGTCTGGCGGAGCAGATCAGCGGCAAAAAGTTCACCCTGGGAGACCTCAGCTTTCGGATCGTCCAGCGGGACATCGCCCTGGACCGGACGAAGTAAACCGCAGCCCGGGGAAAGAAGAGATCCCCCGGCCGGCGTTCCGATTTCAAAATGAGGATGGGAAATCATTAAATCTTCTTATGCATCACATTACATTATCTCATAGGATTCTCGCGCCTTTTTTCGGTTTTTTCACGAAATGCCTCTTGAAAATTCCTTGTGAACATTCTATAATGCTAGAAGGAAGTATATGGGGATTTTTCGTCAAATCGTATATCCCATCCCTTCCGAAAAACACATGGGGGCGCAGACCCCTGCGCTGAACGCGCACAAAAAGGAGATTATCATGCTGAAACTCTACGAAACCGGTATCTATCTTGTTGACGGCGAGAAGATCGTCACGGATCCCGCCCAGCTTCCCA
>JAFOKO010000150.1 GCA_017419715.1 Oscillospiraceae bacterium
CAGTCACATGCAAATCTGTGAAAAGCTCTGCTTTAATCCAGCCGTTTATGGCCTCCATTGCAGCATTGTCCGTCGGTGTGCCGGCACGGGACATGGACCGGGCAATGCCGTACATAGGCAGCAGATCATTGAACGATTTGGAAGAATACACGGAGCCCTGATCAGAATGCAGGATCATCTGGTGATCCGGCAACAGCTTTTTGAGCGCAAGCAAGTCTTCCAGTCCGCTGATGTAGGTCATACGGTCTCCGCGCCTGGCGGAAAGAGCGTGACTGACGATCTCGTTATTCCAGAGATCCATATACAAGGTAAGTTCGTAATAGACGCCTTTCACATAGAAGGCGGTCATGTCGCTCACGATGCACTGCAGCGGCCCGTCAAGCTGTATTTCGGACAACAGCAGATTGGGGAATACCCGGTAGGGATCGCCTGGCTTTTTGTACTTGTAATGCTTGGCTTTGCTTTTGATCCCTGCTGTTTTGCAGCACTTGTGTGCGTAAGGATCTGAGAGAACAAGGCCGGTGTCCAGGCGGATTTTGGCATTCAGCCAGCGGTAACCGTGCGACGGATACTTCATGTGGTATTCCTGAAACAACAGGATATTGCTGACGAAAGCCTTTGTCCTGTCGGATGGATCAGAGAGATGCTTCTTCCAACTGTAAAAGCTGCTTCGACGAATGCCCATGGTTTCACAGAGCAGCTTTACCGGGAACTCTCCAGACAGCTCCATGATTACTTGGTATTCTTGCTGTCGTATAGAACGACCGTACCATCCCCCTTCACTTCGTATCCTTTTTTTAGTCTCGCCTCGGTGATTCGCGCTTTGATGAGTTCGTGGATCAGCTCCTCTTTTGTCATGGCTTCGAGATCGTCAATTCCAACGCGGTCGTTCTTGAACAAAAGCGTAGAACCTGCTCGTTTCCCTTGCTTGGGAGGAAGCTTGTTGGCGTCCCGGTACATTCTCATGTAATTCCGTGCAGTTTGATCATTGATTCCATACTGTTCGGCAGCTTCATAACGGCTTATTTCACCGTCGTATATTCTGCGGCCAATCTCCAACCGCTCCTCTAATGTGTATTTCATGGCAGCCTCCTGTCGCGCTTGAGGACAAGTCTGTACAACATGCTTGCTTTCGTGTCTTCCATTATACATCTGCTGTACAAAAATTGCCCCCTCCGTGTCCAAAAAAAGCTTACCACTACACTGCGTTTTGATAGAAAAACGCTTAGGGGGGTGCACCGCCTGTTCAGGGGGGTGCATTTCGTTTTAGGGGGGTGCAAATGTCAAAGGGGGTGCAAAATGAACGATAGGGGTGTTCTGGCAAACTGGAAGTTGTGCGGCTAATAACCGGCATATTGTGCAATCACACTCCTTTTCCATAGCTGAAATGCTTATATGCCAGTATTCCGACGGGGATAAAATACACGCACCAAAACAGCAACGCTATATCCCCTCCATTCCCGTTGCCGCCATCTGCCATATGTGTGAACATCCCGGTCATCGGCAGGATAAAGCAACTTAGAAAGAAAACCCCGTGGACGATCATCAGCCATTTCAACCACAGATCTGAATTGTTCTCTGGCTGAATCGAAAGACCGATGAAAAAGGTAGAAAGCGCCATCATGCCATAGCCCAGCAGGTCATAATTAAACAGTAGTCCGCCATTCTGATAGTTCAAAACTCTTGCGGCTTGATCGTTCAGTTCTTCCAGCCGGACTGTAGTCGTTTGCGCATAATACACCAAAAGAATCAGAACGGCATAGACTGCTGCCAAGATCAGGCCAATGTTTGCTGATACCCTCGTACTCTCAGCGCTCTCATGCTGGAAACCTGTGGACATCATGATATAACCGATCGGCAGGAACATGCATACAAAGTATGAGCCAAAGGAAAAATCACAGATGATGAATACTGCGAAAAGAAATACGGAAATCGTCACAATGGCTGCACCGAGTTTTGACAACAGCTGATTCATGAAAACTGACCTCCTCTATGAAATGAGAAAAATAGACCGTGATCCATAGACAAATACCGATTTGTCTTTTTGTTTCCAATTATCATCCAGCAGAGCAGAAAGGTTTGGGGCCTCGGCTACTCTGTCATTTTAGCACAAAAAACAAAGCACGGCAATTCTATCAAAATTACCGTGCTTTAATGCGTTAGGACACCGGTAATCATACAATTCGGCGTTTCTTACCTCCAAAGGGAGGTGGGTGCAAGGTGGGTGCAAATTGAGTTATGTAAACCATCTTGCGCCTTTCTTTTTTGCTGAATACATCC
>JAFOKO010000151.1 GCA_017419715.1 Oscillospiraceae bacterium
GCGGGGCGGGGATGCAGGGCAGCATGACCTCGTTGATGATCTCCAGCCGGGCCTTGCGGCAGCGCTCCAGGGCGTCGGCGATGATCTCCATGGTGAGACCGTCGTTCTTCAGGTCCATCTGGATGGCGGTGATGCCTTCGGTGGTGCCGGCGACCTTGAAGTCCATCTCGCCGTGGAAGTCCTCCACGCCCTGGATGTCGGTGAAGGTTCTCCACTCGCCGGTCTCCTTGTCGGAGATCAGGCCGCAGGAGATGCCGGCCACGGGCCGCTTGATGGGCACGCCGGCGTCCATCAGGGCCAGGGTGGAGCCGCAGATGGAGCCCTGGGAGGTGGAGCCGTTGGAGCTGACCACCTCAGAGACCACACGGATGCAGTAGGGGAACTCGTCCACGCTGGGCAGCACGGGCACCAGGGCCTTTTCTGCCAGGGCACCGTGGCCGATCTCCCGGCGGGAGGTGGAACGGGCAGCTCTGGCCTCGCCGGTGGAGAAGGCGGGGAAGTTGTAGTGGTGGATATAGCGCTTCTCCTGCTCGGGGAAGATGGTGTCCAGCTTCTGGTTGGCGGAGAGGGTATTCAGGGTGCAGATGGAGAGGACCTGGGTCTGGCCGCGGGTGAAGAGGCCGGAGCCGTGCACTCTGGGCAGAACGGCCACCTGGGCGTCCAGGGGACGGATCTCGTCCATGCCGCGGCCGTCCACGCGCTTGCCCGCCAGCAGCCACTTCTTGACGACCTTCTTCTGCATCTTGTAGAGGCAGACTTCGATGTTCTCCTCGAAATCCTCGTACTTTTCGGCAAACTTCTCAGCGAAGTCCAGGCGGGCGGCAGTGAGGCGCTCTTCGCGCACATTCTTGTCGTCGGTGTCCAGGGCGAACTCGATCTGGTTCATGCCATACTCGCACAGATCGTTCAGCAGGTCGTGGTTGACAGCGGCCTTCTCGAAGCTGAACTTGGGCTTGCCGATGGCGGCCACAATGGTGTTGATGAAGGCGACGATCTGCTTGTTGGTCTCATGGGCCAGCTCGATGCCCTTGAGCAGGACATCTTCCTTGACTTCCTTGGCCTCGGTCTCGATCATGACGACCTTTTCGGCGGTGGAGGCGATGGTGCAGAACATCTCGGCCTCGGCACGCTGGTCACAGGAGGGGTTGACGATATACTCGCCGTTCAGATAGGCGACCTCGGTGGTGGCCATGGGGCCGTTCCAGGGCACGGAGGAGCAGGCGGTGGCGATGAAGGCGCCCAAGGAGGCCACGACCTCCACGGGGTTGTCGTAGTCCACGGCCAGGGCGGTGCAGGTAATGACGACATCGTTGCGCAGCTCGTCGTCAAAGAAGGGGCGCATCGGGCGGTCGATCAGACGCATGGTGAGGATGGCCTTTTCGGAGGGGCGACCCTCGCGGCGGTTGAAGGAGCCGGGAATGCGGCCCACGCCGTACAGACGCTCTTCAAATTCGATGGTAAGCGGGAAGTAGTCCATGCCGGCCTTGGGGATGGGACTGCAGGTGATGGTGGTGAGCACCACGGTGTCGCCGTAGCGGATGATGCACTCGGCGTCGGCCAGCTCGGCCACGATGCCGGTCTCCACGGTGAGGGTGCGGCCGCCGATCTCGGTTTCGAACACATGATGGTTGGGGAACTGCTTTCTGGTAATCATAAAATACCTCCTTGTGTTGTGTGGCACGGAAGGTTTCGCACTTGAATATACCGTCAAAATAGTTTAACGGCATATTCAAATACGAAAGATCCTCCCGCGTTTTTGGGGAAACGGGACTTCCCAAGCGGGAAATCCCGTTTCAAAAACAGACTTACTTACGGATGCCCAGCTTGGCGATGATGGCGCGGTAGCGGTTGATGTCCTTCTTTGCCAGATAGTCCAGCAGAGAACGGCGCTTACCGACCATCTTCAGCAGGCCGCGGCGGCTGTGGTTGTCGTGGGTGTGGGTCCGAAGATGCTCGGTGAGCTCCTGGATGCGGGCGGTGAGAATGGCGATCTGAACCTCGGGGGAACCGGTGTCGCCCTCGTGCATGGCGTTCTCCAGGATGACCTGGGACTTCTTTTCCTTCTGAATCATGGTATTTACCACCTTTCTGTTGTTTCTGCCCCTGGGCTAAGTAGACGGTCGGTGGTTGCAGCGCTGCAACGGCTTTTCCTGTGATGCTGAAGTGCGCCACTATGGGGCCGCTGCAAAGCGCTTGCGGTCTTGCGATCCGTCAACCGAGCGCCGGGGCTATGGCATTCTGCCAGCCAGTATAGTCTAACACAGCTTATGTCAATTGTAAAGGATATTTTTTTATTTTGGGAAGATTTTTCCAAAAATCTTAGCGCTCCGGCAAGTAGATCGAGAACAGCAGTCTGGTGTTGGGGAAGTCTGGATCGAGGGTGCTGGATAAGATATGCGCCCAGTATTTCTTGCTGTTCATCTCCTGGCTGTCGGAAAGCAGATAGTGGATCGCGCTTTGATAGGCGGCTTGGGAGGGCGTATCCTGTTGAAGCAGCTCCGTGCCGATGATCAGATATTGATAGCAAGTGGCGCTGCCCTGTTCAAACAGGGTATAGGCTGTGCCGTCATAGGAAAGGTACAGGCTGTCGTCTTCCTGAGATCCGTATCGGATGGTGACAGCGTCCGGAAGCTTCCGGCTCGTGGTTTCCAGAAAAGCGTTCCAGCGCGCCTGGTTCTGCACGGTGCTGGGTGTATCACCAAGCGTGACCAGGATCGTGTCCGCTTCCAACGGGCTGAAAGCCTCGCCGGACAGAAGGTCCGTTATCTGGGCTGCCGTCATGGGGGTGACGGCAAGGAGTTTCCCATCCGTCGTAAACCAGCAGGGCGTGGAGACCTGGCTGCTCATGTTGAAATGGCAGGGGCCGAAGCGATTGATCAGTTTTGTTTCCGACAGCCACAGCGCATCCTGCTCCTCCACCGGCTCGATTGGCTCGATCCACTGAGGAATGCAGATCTGGCTTCCGTCGGCTTGCTCGATCCAGGTGATCATGCCCGTGACCGTGCTGCCGTTGCCCGTCACGGCGGCGTAGGTCCAGGTGCTTTCGGCCGCCGACAGATCGGGATCTGAGCCTGTGCAGATGTGAGTTTCCTGCCAGATCAGACAGGCGGGATTCCGCAACAGGGCCGCATCCCCGACGCGGAGGGAGAGCGCGGAAAAGGAAGCGCCGTATCCGCCGCCCAGACTTTCGAGGCCCTGGGGCAGATCACCGCCGTTCAACAGGACCTCGCCGTCTTGCAGAGTGACGGGGAGCAGCGCACTTTCCAAAAGCGGATCCTGCTCCGCTTCCGGCTGTGGTCTGAACTGGAAGCAGACGCCGCTGTAGCCCTGCACCAAGCTGCTCTCCACCTCGCCCGCATTGGCGGCATTGGGCAGATAAAACAGCGTGGAGCCCTTGCATACGGGTTTTCCGTTTTGCAGCCCGAAGACGATGACGGCCTCAGTGTGGATGGCCGTGCTGGGGCCGGGGGTGAGATAGACCAACTCGACATGGCCGTCCCCGTCCACATCGCCGTATTCGGGACAATAAACGGAGGTGCCGGAGTAGGTCAGGGGCTCCACCCACCCATTGGGCCCGTCGATCCTGGATACGCCCCGGGTATCGGTCTCCAGTCTGGGAAGGCCGTGCATGGAGAGAAGAAAGTCCGAATCAACGGAGAAGGCATCATTTGTGGGCAGGGGAGCGTCGGGCTCCGCTGCCAGCGTCGGGAGCAGCACCGGGGTCGTTTCCAGCACGGGAGCTTCCGTGCAGCCTGTTAGCAACAAAAGAAGTATCAGAAGAAGAAGGTATTTTTTCATAGTTCGAACCTGTCGTTTGTCACTGAATTCTGTCCGCCACATACAGCCCCATGGCTCCGGACTGGCTGAGGCCGCGGCAGATACCGGAGCCGTCGCCGATCAGATAGATGCCGTCGTGGATGCGGAAGTCCTTGTCGTGCGCGGGCTTGAGGGAGTAGTATTTGCTCTCCAGACCATAGAGCAGAGTGTCGTCGTTGGCGGTGCCGGGGGCCACCTTGTCCAGGGCCTGGATGGTCTCGATGATATTGGTCAAGATTCGGTGCGGCAGGGCCAGGGAGAGGTCGCCCGCCGTGGCCTTCAGCGTGGGGATCACGGTGTTTTGGCCCAGTCGGTGGTCGTTGGTGCGGCGGCCCCGGATCAGATCGCCGAAGCGCTGTACCAGCACATTGCCCTGGCCGATCAGATTTGCCATCCGCGAGAAGGACTTGGCGTACTCTGTGGGGTTGTGGAAGGGCTCCGTGAAGTGGATGGAAGAGAGAATGGCAAAGTTGCAGTTCTCGGTCTTTTTGGCCGGGTCCGCAAAGGAATGGCCGTTGGCGGTGATGATGCCGTCGTTGTTCTCCGCCGAGACGATGCCGCCCTGGTTGAAGCAGAACATCCGGGTGCGGTCCTCAAAGGTCCTGGTGCGGCAGAGGATCTTCGGCTCGTAGATTTGAGAGGAGAATTCGCGCCAGATCGCGTCCTTCATCTCCACACGCACGCCGATGTCTACGGCGTTGGAGTGCACGGAAATGCCGAACTGTCGACACAATTCCCCCACGAACTCCGCCCCGTTCCGGCCCGTAGCCACGACGACCTTTCCGGCGCTCAAAGCCCCCTTGGGGGTTTGCAGCTCGTAGCCCTGGGGGATGGCCTTGATTTCCTGAATCTCTGTGTTTGGCAGCAGGTCCACGGCGTTTTCGCCCAGCCAGCGGATCAGATTTTTCATAATGAGCAGGTTGTTGTCGGTGCCGAGGTGCTTCACATTCATGTCCAGCAGGCGCAGATTGTTTTGCAGGCATTTGAGCTTCAGCGCCTCGTTGGAGCCGTATTCCTGGATGTGGAGGCCCTCCGGGGTGAAGCGGTCCAGCACCGCGCTCACCCGAAGGATGTATTCCATGGCCAGGCCCTCGCCCAGCTCCTCGCCGAGGGTGCCGCCGTAGGCCGTGCCGAGATTGAATTTGCCGTCGGAGAAGGCGCCTGCCCCCGCAAAACCGGAGGTGATCGAACACACCGGGCAATAGACACAGTTCCGGCCACCCGTGGCGGGGCAGCTCCGCTGCTCCACCGTGCGGCCCTTTTCGGCGATGGCGACGGTAAGGACCGGGTCCTTTTCCCGCAAAGCGTAGGCGGTCATCAAGCCGCCGATGCCGCCGCCGATGATGATCACATCATAGTGCTGATTCATAGCGCAAGCCTCCGGATGCATATATTATTATAATTGTATTATACGACAGGAAAAGGAAAAAATCAAGCGGAGACAGGCTTTTCAGTTTTTCGCTGCAAAAAGCTGTAACGCAGCGCACCCGCAGGGGAGGCGTTCCGCCTCCCGCGAAACCGGGACAGGAAACCCGTCCCCTACGACACAACTGCAAAAGTGAGAAATCTGCCTCCATGCCGCGGCATGGAGGCAGACCTTTTTTGTTTGAGGGTGTCTATTCAGTTACCCCTTCCCCTTGTAGGGCGGCCAGACCTCTGGCTGCCGGAAACATGTCACACGGCGGCCTGAGGTCAGGCCGCCCTACGGAGCGACTGAATAGATACATTTGAGGTATTTTTAAGGCCGATTTTCGTCAATGATGCGGACGATCAGATCCTGCAGAAGCTCCACCTCGTAGTTGCCCACGATGGGCTCCAGGTGGGAGTTGCCGATGCCGGAATCGTCGGTGAGGAAGACATAGGTGCCGCCCGTCAAAATCGCCAGAGCGCGGCCGAAGAGCTCAGTTTCGCGTTCGGCGTTGGAGGCCACTACGGGGATCAGACGGATGCCCTTTTCGGCGGCGGCGTGAACAGCGGCCTGCAGCGCGGCCTCCTTGCCGTCGTGGGGGGGCGCGTCGAAAATCAGAAAGGCCAGCTTGACGGCGTTTTCGTCCCATTCGCTCTGCCCTGCCAGACATTCGGTGAGGATCTCGGCCACGGCCTCCGGAATGTCGCCGCCGCCGTCGGCGTATTCGGCGTTGAGCTTGGCTTGAATCTCACTTACATCAGAGCAAAAGCCGTTGGTGCGGGTCACATACTCGTCGCCCTCGTCGCGGTAGAAGTTGGCCGACCAGGTCATGCCCTCGCTGCCGACCCGTCCGGCGATGGCAGAGAAGTCCTTTTGCAGATAGGCGATCTCGTCGCTCATAGAGCCGGTGGTGTCCACGATAAACATGATCTGCATGCCGCTTGGGGTCTGAGCTTCGGTGCCAACATTCAGCGTGACGGCCTCGACGGGACGGAGCTGGCTGTTGCCCTGGGCGTCGCCGTCGGCCTCCGGGAGCTGCACCGGGGCTTCCGCTGTCCCACAGACAACGCGAGCGGGGCTCTGCTCTTCCGTCCAGAAGAGGTAGGCCGTGCCGTTCTTGTCGGTGCGGGCCTGCCAGAGGGCGCTGCCCTCGGCGTCTGTCAAGCTTACGGTTTCATTGGCTCGAGGCGTGCCGTCCTCGCCCTGCACCCGGACCTCCAGCCGATGCCGGGGGTCGAGGCCGAAGCTGGGAAAGGAAATCGCCGCCGTGTTGACCAGGTTCGTAAAGAAGGGCCAGTTGTCGTTGTCCTTCCACTCCGCTGCAGTCAATTTTAAAGGCTCGGCAGAAGAGGGCAGATCGTCGGGGGCGTCTCCGGGGAGAATGTTGTCGTCCGGCCCACCCGCATCGTCGGGGGCCATTGGCTCGGCAAGGCTTGCCTCCCTGTCATAGACGGGAGCGGCTTCGTTCAATTCGCCGGAGAGACCGACGCCCTCCATGGCGGATTTGTCTGCATAGAACAGTTCTGTCTTGGACTCTCCTGCAGCGATGTCTTTGCCGCCCTCCTCGGCCGGGGCCTCTATGTCGCTTCGGATAGCAGCCTCGCCTAATGCATCCACGCCCGCCTCTGCTTTTTCCGCCGCAGCACAGCCCGCCAGACTGAGGATCAGACAGAGCGCCAGGAGCAGTGCGAAAAACGGTTGTATGGAATGTTTCATGGGATATTCCTCCTTTCTGTTTTGATTTCTGCTCTTATGACGATGGATTTTGAAAAAAGTTCCCAAAGTTTTTTTCTTCCGTTTTCCGCCATACTATGCTATAATAAACAGACATACAGAAAAAGGACAGCTCGCCGGAGCGGCGGACGCGGAAAACAACATGCAGACCTCCAAGCTCTCCAAGACAGAACTCTTTGAAAAGGTGTCGATCCCCCGGGCCCTGGCGGCTATGGGAATTCCCACCATCATCAGCCAGCTCATCAATCTCATATACAATATAGTTGATGCGTTTTTCATCGGGCGGACCGGGAACTCCTATATGATGGCTGCCACCACCGTGACCTTGACGCTCACCATGTTGAATGTCGCGTACTCCAACCTCTACGGCGTGGGCGGCGGCAGTCTCATTGCCCGGCTCATGGGGCAGAAACGGGACGACGAGGGCCGGAAGGTCAGCGCCTATTCCGTTCGCGGCGCGCTCCGCCTGGGCATTTGCTATGCGGCGGTGACCGGCCTGTTCATGGATCCCATCCTGCGCTTCCTGGGCGCCTCCGACGCGACGATCGACTTTGCCAAGCAGTACACCACCCTCGTGATCGTGATCGGCACGACCCCGTCCATCCTGGGCCTGACCCTGGCCCACCTGCTGCGGAACACCGGCCATTCCTCCCAGGCCAGCCTGGGGCTCTCCCTGGGCGGCGTGCTCAATATGATCCTGGACCCGCTGTTTATGTTCGTGATCCTGCCCAAGGGCCAGGAGGTCACCGGCGCGGCGCTGGCCACCATGATCTCCAATCTGTTTTCCTGCACGTATCTGCTCTTTGCTTTCCGGCGGGCTGCGGCCCGCGCGCCGCTGTCTCTCCGGCTGGGGGACGCCCGGGGCCTGGCACGGGAGCATAAAATAAGCTTATACAACGTGGGCATTCCTTCGGCGGTGCTGACAGGCCTGTTTGACGTGGCCAGCATCTGCGTGAACAAGCTGGCGGCGACCCACGACGATCTGGTGCTGGCGGCCTTCGGCATCGTCATGAAGGTGGAGCGGATCCCCAACGCGGTGAATATCGGCATCTGCCAGGGCATGATGCCCATCGTGGCCTACAACTACGCCTCCGGCAACCGTGTCCGCATGCAGGCGGCTGTGCGCACGGCCCGGCTCTACGGGCTGATCGTCTCAGGGGTGTGCATCGTGCTCCTGGAGCTGTTAGCCCGGCCGGTGACGAATCTGTTTTTGAGCACCTCTGCCGAGGATGCGGTGGGGGCAATGACCACCGTGACTCTGGCAGCCGCATTTTTGCGCGTCCGCTGTCTGGCTGCCCCGGTGCAGTTGATCAATTACCATACTTCGTTCAGCCTTCAAGCCATCGGCAACGGCCGCGACACCATGCTGCACGCTTGCGTCCGGGAGCTGGGGATCTATATCCCTCTCATGTTTCTGCTTGACCGCTGCTTTGGGCGGATGGGCCTGGCGGCAGCTTTGCCGGGGGGAGAGGGCCTTGCGGCAATCTTTGCACTGTGGCTGCTGCACAGGGCACTGAAGGAGAAGAAAGTACAGACAGCACGATGATAGGCAATAGGAGAAACGCTTTTCGGGACAAGCATTGCACGCCCACTGTTCCCCTGTTGCGAAAAGGCTGTTCATCAATGATTTCGAGCGGCTTGCTCCCATGGGGGGTTCTTATTATCCAACATCATTAAGGAGGGGTAGAGATGGAACAAGCTTTTTCTTATATGACCATTGCGTTCGGGGCTGCTCTGTTGCTCTATGCGGGGCTGCTCTGGCTTACTAAGGATGTGAATCTCATTCCCAAAAATCGAACGGCGGCGATCCGGGATCCAAAACACTATGCGCAAAGCTTCGCACTGTTGATCCTCTTTCTGGCGCTGGCGTTCATATCCGGCGGCTGGGTGGGCCTCTTTGCAGGTCCGGGGATCGGCGCGATCACCATGGCAGTCTGCCTGGTTTTTGCCATCTGGCTCGATGTTCGACTGTGGAAAAAACGGAATAAAAAATAAATCAAACTTTTTGAAAAAAAGTGTTGACAAATCAGTGGGGCCGTGCTATTATATGCAAGCGCTCGCGAGAGAGGGGCTTCAAAAAGCCGGGTTGTGAAGAAAAAACTTCGAATAAAAGAAAAAAGTTCTTGACAAACGCTCGAAAGCGTGCTATAATATAACAGTCGACGCGGTTGAGGGAAACCGATGAAACCACGAAGATGCTAAAAGGCTGGAAAGCCAATGTACCTTGAAAATTAAACAACGAGAAACATGAACAAACACCATGAACAAAACGGATGGAAACATCTGAAAGTTGTTCTGAATGTCAATTGTAAGGATTGAGATTGCAAGAACAGCCAACGAAAATTCTTGAGTAAGCTAA
>JAFOKO010000152.1 GCA_017419715.1 Oscillospiraceae bacterium
CCCGGCCAGGGCGGAGAGGGCGGCCACCCGGAGCACGGCGTTTCTCCGGTTGGAGACCTCCAGAATCACATAGATCGTCTCTCCGTTGGCTGTCTGAGCGGAGGCAAAGCGAAAGCTGGGCACGCGGCCCGCCGCCTGTCCGGCGGAAGCGGCGTCTGTGGCCATGCCTGCCGCCTCCACCTCGGAGACCGTGGAGATCCGGCTCACATCTGTACCGCTTACAGTGTCATCCTGTATGCGTACCACGAAGAACACAGCGGACAGGCGATCGTTCTCCGTCAATTGGCCCAGCATAAATCCCCGGTCACGATCTTCTCCTCCGCGGAAGGGCCGCTCTCCTTCCAGCTGCAGGAAAGGCCGCGCCTCCTCAGAGGGATTGGGGGGCTCGTCCCCCTCCGGGAAATCCGGAGGGCTTTGCGTCTCGAATTGCACCAGGTTCTCCAGCAGGCGAAGGCTTTCCTGCCGGGTGCTCCAGGCATTGACCAGGTTCAAAGCCCCCAGCAGGGACAGCAGCAAGATGGTGACGGCCACCATGGCGGCTGTGATGAATTTGCGTTTCAGCGTCCGGATCATGGCGTCAACTCCAGCGTATAGCCGATGTTCCGCTTGGCCTTGAGGGTCACATTGGCCCCCAGGCTTGCCAGCTTCTTCCGAAGGTACGAAATATAGACCCAGACAATGCCGATCTCGGCGTCGGTGTCATAGCCCCAGACCTTTACCAGAATGTCCTCGGTGGACAGATAGATGCCTCGGTTCAGCAGGAAGAGCTCCATCATCTGGAACTCCAGCTTGGGCAGCAGCATACGCTGTTCTCCCACGCAAAGGGTGTAGCTCTGCCGGTCCAGAGAGAGATTGCCCATGGTTAACAGGTCGGGGGTGAACTCCTCCCGGCGGCGAAGCATGGCCCGAATGCGGGCCAGCAGTTCTCCCATGGCAAAGGGCTTTGGCAGATAGTCGTCCGCCCCCAAGTCCAGGCCCTGGATCCGGTCCTCTACCTCAGCTCGGGCAGTGAGCAGCAGGATCGGCGTGCGGTCACCCTTGGCCCGGAGGGCCTGCAGGACCTCAAAACCGCTCTTGCGGGGCATCATCACATCCAGAATGATGCCGTCGTATTGGTCGTTTTCCGCATAGTCCAGCGCGTCCTGGCCGTCGTAGACGGCGTCCACCTTGTATTTGTGGTATTCCAAAACATCTACCACAGCCTCCGAAAGGCTGTGCTCGTCCTCAGCGTACAGCAGCTTCATGGAAATCCCCCTTTCAGAATGGATGGTATCAGAATACCTCCATTATAGCGAAGATTCGTTTTTTTGTCAACGGAACGCGGAAGCTCTTGACAAACAACCGGTCAAAAGGTACAATAAAGAAAAGCGATGCGCCCGGCTGTGCCGTCGGATCTGTTCCGCTTTTTTCATCGGACCACGACGAACGCGTTTGCGCAATCCAAAAAGGGAGGACTTTCACATGATCGAGATCCAAGAGCTGCCCCTCAAGCGAGGCAATGTTCCGTTCCGCGTGGCCAAGGGCCACTTTGCCACCAACCACAGCCACATCAACTACTACATCGACATCTCTTCCCAGAAGACCCGGCTGGAAGAAGCGATCGCTGTTGCCAAGGAGCTGGCGCCCAAGTATGCCACAGACCATGTGGACACCATTCTCTGCCTGGATGGCACCGCCGTCATCGGCACCTGCCTGGCGCGAGAGATGGTCAACACTCCGCGGGGCGTCAACGAGCACCGGGATATCTGTGTGCTGGAGCCGGAGTATAACGCCAACAGCCAGATCATCTTCCGCGACAACGCCCAGCCCCTGATCCGGGACAAGCATGTTCTGATCCTCATGGCCAGCGTGACCACGGGCTTCACCGCCAACCGCTCCATTGAGGCCATCCGTTACTACGGAGGCCAGCCCGCCGGAATTGCCGCCCTCTACAGCACCGTCCCCGAGACTGCCGGCATTCTGGTCCACTCTGTCTACGACATCCGCGACCTGCCGAACTACGCCAGCTATGACTACCGCGAGTGCCCCTTCTGCAAAGCCGGTCGTCGGCTGGACGCTCTGGTCAACAGCTTCGGCTACTCTTCCCTGTAAAATCGCGCATGAAAACCGGCCACCCATGAGGCGGCCGGTTTTTTATAGGCTTTTTTCCCGGAGATAGAAGGAAAGAGCGGTGCCCATGAGGGCGTGGCTGTATTCCGCGCTGCCGAAGTTGGCAATCACCTCGCGGATCGGGCGGCGCACATAGGTCAAGACCTCGTCCTCGTCCAGGTGCTGGGCGCCGGTGGGGCTGAGATCTTCCGCCAGATAGCAGTGGAAGCTGTTGGAAAACAGGGCAGGGTTGGGGTTACAGCGGCCCAGCAGGCGAAGGGTCCCGGCGCGGAAGCCGGTTTCCTCCAGCAGTTCTCGAGCTGCCGTCTCGGCCGGGTCTTCGTTCCCGTCCCGGACGCCGCCGGGAAATTCCGTGGTCAGGCAGCGGGCGGCGTGCCGCCACTGGCGGACCAGCAGAAAGTCTTCGCCCAGCACCGGGATCACCATGACCCAGTCTGGGGCCTGGATGGCGACATAGCTTCCGGCAGGTCCTGCCGCGGCGCGCTCCTGCTGGGCTAGTACCTCAAAGACCGGAGTGTGCAGCAGCGGTTCGCTTTGCTCGACCTTCCAAATCAGTGCTTCATCGTTCAATGCGCATGGCCTCCGTTCAATCATCAGAAAAGCGTTCCTGGGCCTGAAAAACCCGGCAGATCTGCCGGTATTCCCCACAGACTGTGATGCGGTCGCCGGGGCGGAAGACGGTTTTCGCCCCGGGGTCTTCGCTGCTCCGGTCGGCGTGCTCTACCATGAGCACCAGAATCTTGCGCTTTGGCTTCAAAGCCAACTCAGAGAGCGTTTTTCCCTCCAGATCCTCTGGGACGAACTTCAGACTTACACGGCAGATGTTCTGGGCGCCCAATTCGTCGATGCGCATGACGCCGTTCAGATTTCGATTGCTGCCAAATCGGTCCGCCACCCGCTCGATCTTCCGATCCATCCAAACCCGCACTTCCCGGGTCTTGGCGAGGACGAGCACGGCGGTTACGGTGGCCAGCGGGATCAGCATACTCAGCGCCGAAGAGCCCAGCCCGCCCGTGCCAACAGACAGAAACACATTTACCACGGCGGAGACGAAGGTGATATTGAACACATAGCCGAACAGCATGGTGATTCGCGCCAGACGGCGGCGAGAGCGGGAAGAAAGGATCAATTCGCTCTCCCGGGTGGTGAAGCCAGCGCCGGTCAACAGGGAAATCACTTGAAACCGCGCCTTTTCCTCTGGCAGACCGATCAGCCGGAACAAAACCGTGAATACTTCGGAGATGATCCAGTATAGCAGGATCAAAATGGCAAACAGCGACGCGGCGGCGTAGATGTTCATAGCATAGGCTCCTTTGCGAGTCACGAGTCATTCGTCACCAGTCATCAGTCACTGGGGATTGGAGGTTATTTGTCCAGCACTTCCACCTGGATCGACCTGACGGTCTCTTCCATGGCAGCCAGCTCGGCTGGGGTGAGTTTGAGTTCCAGACAGCGGACAGTGTCGGCCACATTCTCGGGCTTACGCATGCCCACCAGCAGGCTCATGTTGGGGTGCTGTGCCAGTGCCCAGGCCTCAACGAGCTGGGCAAAGCTGCAGTTTTTCTCCCGGCACAGGGGTGTCCAGACCTCAAAGGCGCGGCGCAAACCATCGTGGTACTGCTCCTGTACCCAGGGGATGCGGGAGCGGATATCGGTCTTGGCAAACTTCCGCTCCAGGAAGGCCGGGCCTGTGAGGAAGCCCTCCTCCAGCACGCCGTAAGTCTGGAAGGTGGTGTTGTACTTCCCACAGACAGGGAAATAGTCCCGGCCGTGGAAGGGGGAGAGGATGCTGAAGAATTCCTGCACTACGCTAACGCCCTGCCGCTTCTCCGGCGCGGACTGGTATTCTTCCAGATCGGCGGGCTGGCTGTTGGAAAGACCGTAGGCGCGGATCTTTCCCTCGTGGATCAGTTCCTCCAGGGCTCCCACCGTCTCTGCCACTGGGAAGGACTTGCAGACATAGTGAACGATGACAGAATCCAGATAGTCAGTCTTCATCCGGCGAAGAGAATCCTCCACATCGCGGCGGACGGCTTCGGGCCGGGTGTCATTGTTGACGGTGTAGCCGTCTCGGGAATAGTGGAAGTTGCCGCCCTCGTTTCTCCAGTTCAGAGAGCACTTTGTCTGGAGAATGAAGTCGTGGCGGCGGCCCTGCAGGGCGGCCCCCAGCAGTTCCTCGCTGGCCCCGGTGCCATAGACGGGGGCAGTGTCGATGTAGTTGATGCCCTGCTCCTTGCAGGCATCCAGCAGCCGGGATGCTTCAGCGGCGGTGGAGTCCTTGTCGGACCAAACACTGCCGCCCCCCAGCCCCCAGGTGCCAAGGGCAATGGTGGAAACCTTTAGTTCGGAATTGCCTAATTGTTTATATTGCATGATTCTTCTCCTGTCAGAAATGAAAATGTCGGTCAGGGACGACGCTTGCGGAACAGGTACTCGTCCAGCTCCGTCTTGACTTTTTCGGGAATCTCACGGCCTATGGGGCAGACGGCGGACATGGCCATCCGGCGGGTGAACTCCGCGATGAAGGCAATGTCCTTTTCCAGCTGGGCCATGGACAGTACCTCGGGCAGGTCGTAGCGGCAGTGGATGGGGGCTGCAGTGGGAGCAGCAAAACGGGCAAAGGACAGGGCGGGGACGCCCTTATCGGCAAAGGGGGTGGAATCGCTGGAATAGACCCCCTGCTTGGCCTCTACCGGGAAGCCCAGCTCCGCACCCATGTAGCTCAAGTAGTGGACCAGCTTGTCCTCGGCGGAGACGCGGGCGATAAATTTGCCCAGCCAGCTGCCGATCATGTCCAGGTTGATATTCAGCGCGATTTGGGACAGCTCCGCCTCGTGGTCCCGGGTGTAGGCCTTGGAGCCCAGCAGGCCCCGCTCCTCACTGCCGCAAAACACCAGACGAAGGCCGTAGTTCAGCGGCTGCTCCTTCAAAGCGTCCAGCACGCCCAGAACGCCCACACAGCCGGACATGTTGTCGTAGGAGCCGTGGGACAGGGCGGTGCTGTCATAGTGGGCCGTCAGGACGATCCACTCGTCCCGCTGGCCGGGCAGTTCGGCGATCACATTGTGGGATGCGCCCTCGTACTCCCGCTGGCGAATGGAGATCTTGACGCGCTTGGTTTCCTGCCGTAACAGCTCCACCGCGTCGGCGGTGTGGAGCATGACACAGAGGACCTTTTCCGCCTCTCCCACCACGGCGGCGCGCAGGTCGCGCTCGTCGATGTCGTGCACGGGATAGTGGGTGTCGCCGTACTGGAAGAGAATGCCCTTGGCTCCGGCCTTCATCAGATCTTGATAGCCAAAGAAGCCAATGCCGGAAGCGTCGATCAAAACGATTTTATCCTTGGCTCCGGCAATGGAGACAGGATCCTGGGCGGGCATGTGATATAGCTCTGCCTCCACCTCGCCGCTGCCACAGCAGAAGAAGCCCTTGCAGGGGATCTCTCTGCCGTCGGCGTAGACATGGGCTTCCTCCATCTCACTCATGGCCACAGGGAAGGCCTCCAGCCGGGCCTCAAGGCCCAGCGCCTCGCATTGGGCCTTGAGATATTCGGCCACGCGGAGCTCCTCCGGAGTGCCGCTTTGATGGACAAAGTCTGTATCTGCAAAAATGCGTGACATCATATTCTGGGTCATTGCTGAATGCTCCTTTCGTGTGTTGTCTTTTCCATTATAACAAATGATTTCGGAAATGGAAGAGGGAAAGTGAAAAAAGCGACAAAAAGCCCGGAGGAATTGTTCCATAATCCAAGCTTGACGCTTTGGGGGATTTTTTGTATAATAGCCCTGCTGCTAATCGCAAATGAAAGGGGCGTGTGCTGTGCGAGAGCTGAGAAACAGCCTGAGCGACAAGCTGAAAGAGGCGCTGCGCTCGGTGCTGCCGATTCTTCTGATTGTGCTGCTTCTGTGCTTCCTGGTGGTCCCGGTGTCCTCTGGTGTGCTGTTGACCTTTCTGATGGGCGGCGGCATGCTGATTTTCGGGATGATGTTCTTTACCCTGGGGGCGGAGCTCTCCATTTCCCCCATGGGCGAGATGGTCGGCACCCAGATGACCAAGAGCAAAAAGCTCTGGGTGATGATCCTCCTGGCTCTGGTTTTGGGCTTTATCATCACGGTCTCGGAGCCGGACCTGCAGGTGCTGGCCGGGCTGGTGCCTTCGGTTCCCAACGCTGTCCTGATTGCGGCGGTGGCCTGCGGCGTGGCGGTGTTTCTGGTGCTGGCTTTGCTGCGTATGCTCTTCCGGATCCCACTGCCGCCGCTGCTGATCGGCTTTTACACCCTGGTTTTTCTGCTGACGCTGATCGTGCCGGAGGACTTTCTCTGCGTAGCCTTTGACTCCGGCGGCGTCACCACGGGTCCCATGACGGTTCCCTTCATTATGGCGCTGGGCGTCGGCATCTCCGCCATCCGAAGCGACCGACACGCCGCCAACGACAGCTTCGGTCTGATCGCCATGTGCTCCATCGGGCCGGTGATCGCGGTTCTGATTCTCGGCGCGGTTTATGGCGGCGAGCAGGACGCCTACACGCTGGCAATGCCGGACAATATCAGCGACTCCCGGGCTCTTTGGGCCCTGTTCCGCCAGGGCTTGCCCACCTATCTGGGGGAAATTGCCGTTGCTCTTCTGCCTATTGCGGTTTTCTTTGCGCTCTTCCAGATCACAGTGCTGCGGCTGCCCTGGGCGCGGCTTTCCCGGGTGCTGGTGGGTCTGGCCTATACCTATGTCGGGCTTGTGGTCTTTCTCACCGGGGCGAATGTGGGCTTTATGCCGGCAGGCGTCTACTTGGGAGCGCAGCTGGCCGGGATGGAGACCCGCTGGCTGCTTGTCCCCATTGGCATGCTGATGGGCTACTTTATTGTCAAGGCTGAGCCTGCTGTCTATGTGCTCAACAAGCAGGTATCGGAGATGACTGACGGCAATATTTCCGAGGCGGCCATGGGCAGGGCCCTGTCCATTGGCGTGGCGGTTTCTGTCGGCATCGGCATGCTGCGGGTGCTGACTGGGATCTCCCTGCTCTACATTCTGATCCCGGGCTATATCGCGGCTTTGGCCATCTCTCTCTTTGTGCCGAAGCTCTACACCGCGATCGCCTTCGACTCAGGCGGCGTAGCCTCCGGCCCCATGACGGCGGCCTTCCTGGTTCCCTTTGCGCAAGGTGCCTGCCAGGCTGTGGGCGGCAATCTGGTCACAGACGCCTTCGGTATCGTGGCGATGGTAGCCATGACGCCGCTGATCACGATCCAGTTTATGGGTCTTCTGGCGCACCGGCGCAAGCGGCTGGAGGACAAGCGTCTGGCAATGCTGCTCCAGGCTTGGGAAGCGCTGGAGGATGACAGCATCATCAAGCTGTAAAGGAGGGGCGACATGAGCGAGCTTTCACTGATGGTGACCATCACAAACAAGGTCAACGCCGAAAAATTCCAGAAGATCTACAATGAATTGGATGCCAGCGTAAGCTTTTTGAGCTTTGGACGCGGGACGGCGACCTCCCGGGTGCTCAACATTCTGGGCTTGGAACGGGCTGAAAAGGCGATCATGCATACCGTTATAAAAAACAGCCTCTTTCCCAGGCTCCGGCGGGAGCTGGAGCGGCGTTTTGTGATCGATGTGCCGGGAACGGGGATCGTCTTTTTGGTTCCGCTCAGCGCTGTGGGCGGAAAACGGCAGCTGGAGCTGCTGCTGGGCAATCAGGAATATATCATGGGGGAGGAAACGAGCTTGAAACAGACGGAGCAGGAATTGATCGTGGTTATTTCCAATCAAGGCTATTCTGAGATGATTATGAATGCGGCCCGTTCCGCCAAGGCGGGCGGCGGCACTGTGATCCACGCCAAGGGCACCGGCAAAAAAGGCTCGGAGAAATTCTTCGGCTTTGCGCTGGCGGAAGAAAAGGAAATGCACTACATCGTGGTTTCCACGGAGAACCGGGACGCGGTGATGCGGGCAATCATGGACCAAAGCGGGATCCGCTCCAAGGCCCAGGCCATCTGCTTTTCCCTCCCGGTTACAGATGTGGCCGGGATGCGCCTGACGCCGTTGACGGTGGAGGAAGCGTAGACAACGGCAAAAAGCTTGCGCACGCGGGGACGCCGCATATCACAAAACAGACCGTGCCGGGCGGCACGGTCTGTTTTGTCGGCGGGGCGGATCGGAACGCGGGCAGCCTCAATCGGGCATGGGATCGCTCAGGATTGCTTTCAGCTCTTCCAGATCCCCCAGATCCTCCGGATTTTCCAGGTCCTCCATCTCCAGTTCTTCCTCGGCCTGATTCTGGCTTCTGAGGAAGGCCTGGAGGTAGCGGATCAACAGCCGTTCTTCCTTACGGGGCAGATCGTGCTGATCCAGGCCAATGCTGCCGTTGGTGTGCAACAGCTCCAGGAAGGTTTTCTGGTGGATGCTGTAGAGCAGGAAGAAGACACCGGCGAAAAGGATACAGATCACCGCATCCAAAGTGGGATTCCAAGCGCTGTCTGCAGCGAAATGGGTCAAGCTGTCCATCAGCAGCAGGGCCGGCCCCAGCAGCAGAAAGAAAAAGGCCAGCGACAGCAGAAACTGGTTGCGTTGCGTGAGGTATTTGATGTCTTTGAATTCTTCCAAATCCAGGCGGAAATCGATTTGCCTGGTCTGATAGTCGTGCCGGTCGCGGCTTACGGTGCATTTACCCTTGCAGTAGACGGCCCGATCTGAGAGCACAGCAAAGCACTTCTTGCGGATCCCCTTTTCCAGGAAGGATCGAAGCTGCCGACTGCCGACGGCACAAAGCATTTTTTCATCCGGTTCCAGGAAGATTTCTCCCTGGACCTGTTCTTCATTGATGAATTGCGGCATGGTATGCCTCCTGTTTCCGGTTTGGTTCGCCCCATATACTATCATGTTTTTTTCGGAATGTCAACGAAACGGAAAGAAATTGTTGCCAATCTCTCAATCATTCGGTATAATAACAGAAAAGATCGATGGGACGAGGTAGAAACAATGGGTTTTTTTGCCGGAAAATATGATGTGATCGTCATTGGCGCGGGGCACGCCGGGATCGAGGCGGGCCTGGCCGCGGCGCGGCTGGGCAGAAGGACGCTGGTCCTTACCATCAACCTGGACGCCGTGGGCAATATGCCCTGCAACCCCGCCATCGGCGGCACGGGCAAGGGCCATCTGGTCCGGGAACTGGACGCCCTGGGCGGACAGATGGGCATTGCGGCGGATCACTGCTGCATCCAGTATCGGATGCTGAACCTGGGCAAGGGCCCGGCCGTTCACTCCCTCCGCGCCCAGGCGGACCGCCGCCGCTACCAGGAATATATGAAGCATGTCCTGGAGACCCAGGAGGATCTGGAGCTCAAGCAGGCGGAGGTCGTCTCCGTGGAGACGGCGCAAGGCGCCGTCCGAGGCGTCGTCACCCGCCTGGGGGCCTTCTACGAGGCCAAGGCCGTGATCCTGGCCACCGGTACCTTCCTGGACAGCCATATCATCATCGGCGAGACGACGATCTCTTCCGGCCCGGACGGGATGCACGCGGCCGTCGGCCTTTCCGACTGCCTGCGCGGCCTGGGCCTGTCCCTGCGCCGCTTCAAAACCGGCACCCCGCCCCGCATCAACGCCAGAAGCGTGGACTTCTCCCAAATGGAGCTCCAGCCGGGAGACGAGAGGATCGAGCCGTTTTCGTTTGAAACGGCGCTTGCGCCGGAAAACAAGGCCGTCTGTTATCTGACCTATACCAACGAAAAGACCCACGAGATTATTCGCAACAATCTGTCCCGCAGCCCGATCTATGACGGCTCCATCACGGGCGTCGGGCCGCGCTACTGCCCCTCCATCGAAACGAAGATCGTCCGCTTTGCGGACAAGCCCCGGCACCAGCTCTTCGTGGAGCCCACGGGTCTGAACACCGAGGAGCTGTACTTGCAGGGCTTTTCTTCCTCTCTGCCCGAGGATGTGCAGCTCGAAATGCTCCATTCCGTCCCTGGCCTGGAGCGGGCCGAGATCATGCGTCCGGCCTACGCCATCGAGTACGACTGCGTGGACCCCACGGAGCTGCTGCCCACTCTGGAATGCAAGAAGGTCTCCGGCCTCTACGGGGCGGGCCAGTTCAACGGCTCCTCCGGCTATGAGGAGGCCGCCGTTCAGGGCTTCGTGGCGGGGGTGAACGCCGCGCTGAAGCTGAACGGGGCGGAGCCGCTGATTCTCAAGCGCTCCGACGGCTATATCGGCGCGCTGATCGACGATCTGGTGACCAAGGGCACCGAGGAGCCCTACCGGATCATGACTTCCCGAAGCGAGTACCGCCTCCTCCACCGCCAGGACAACGCCGACCAGCGCCTGTCCGCCATCGGCCACCGGATCGGTCTGATCTCTGATGAACGCATGGCTGCCGTGGAGGAAAAATACGCGGCTGTGGCGCGGGAGATCAAGCGCTTGGAGCACAGCGGCGTCGCGGCCTCTGAGGCGCTGAACGACTTCCTCGCGGCGCACTGCTCTTCCCCGGTGGATTGCTCGGCCCGCCTGGCCGACCTGGTACGCCGCCCGGAGCTGGGCTATGAAGCGATTGCACCCTTTGACCCGGAGCGCCCGCCCCTGCCTGCCGCCGTCACAGAGCAGGTGGAGATTCAGATCAAATACGCGGGCTATATCGCCCGGCAGGAGCAGCAGGTCGAGGCCTTCCGCAAGGCGGAAGCCCGCCGCCTGCCCCCAGACATCGACTACGACGCCATCTCGGCGCTGAAAGTCGAGGCGCGGGAGAAGCTGAACAAGATCCGCCCGATCTCTGTTGGGCAGGCGTCGAGAATCTCCGGCGTCAGCCCCGCCGACGTGGCGGTGCTACTGGTGTATTTGGAGCAGCACAAGCCCCGGTAGGGGCGGCCATTGGCCGCCCGCAAGCCGCACCGGGCTTTTAGGGTTCGGTAGAGGCGCACAGTGTGCGCCTGCGTCTATCCGCCGGAGTGGCAGTTTTACCGATGGGAGTGATAGAACGAATGATAAAATCCAGCGAGAGAAAGAGAAAACGGTTTTTACACATTCTTGCTGTGTTCGGAATTCTTGTGTTCTATCTGCTTGTAACGGGTCTTGCGATTTTTCTGATTTCGAAAAACGGGCCTTATCTCAGCGTATCCGAATCTGCCCAATTTCCCGGCACCTTTCTATTGCAGAACCTTGCCGTTTCTGCTGCGCCGATTCTGCTCCTGGCGGCTTGCGCGGTCTGCATGAAAAATGACTTTGCCGATTTTCTGTACCTTCGCATTCGGGGCAAAACGCAGATCCTTGGGACGGTCGGGCTTGCCGCGATCCTTTCGGGCATGACCGTACTGGGATTTGTTGTGAATCAGAGCTGGGCGACGGCCCTTTTGGGCCTCCATTTCTATCTGGCCGTTGTGGCATTTCCGGAAGAATTGATCTGGCGGGGCGTTTGTGCCCATCTGCTCCGGGAGGAAAGCAGGACACTCCGATTTCTTGTTCCAAATATCTGCTTTGCATGGAGTCATATTTTCAACTTGGGTTTTCCGGAATTACGAACAGAGCTGCTTCCCACATTCTTGATTGTGACTGTGCCGACGTTCACAGCCATCGGCTGTATGTTCCAATATCTGAAGGAAAAAACAGGAACGCTCTGGATTCCGGTCCTGCTCCATGCCATCATTGACTATCGTTTTGTTTTCCAAACCTTGTGAAAAAGGAGAATGTCTTATGATCCCCTTTGAACGTTACGAACAAAGCGCGGCCTATCTCCGCGAGAAGATCGGAGCCTTTCAGCCCGACGTTCTGCTGATCCTGGGCTCCGGGCTGGGGCAGTTCGGGGACCGAGTGGAAGATCCGATCATCGTCTCATACCAAGATATCCCCCACTTCCGCCACTCCACCGCCCCCGGCCACAAGGGCCGCTTCGTCTTCGGAACCATTGCGGACAAGCGGGTGGCGGTGATGCAGGGCCGCGTCCATCTCTACGAGGGCTATACCCCCGAGGAGGCGGTCTACGGCGTCCGGGTCATGAAGCTCCTGGGGGTGAAGACCCTGATCGTCACCAACGCAGCCGGGGCCATCAACGCCGCCTGGAATCCGGGGGAGTTCGCCTTGATCAGCGACCATATTTTGCTCTTTGACGCCACCCCGCTCACCGGCCCCAACGAGGAGCGCTTCGGCGTCCGCTTCCCGGATATGTCTACGGCTTATACCCCCGCCCTGCGGGAGCTGGCCCGGACGGCAGCCCGGGAGACCGGCGTCCATCTGAACGAGGGCGTCTATATGTACTTCCCCGGCCCCCAGTACGAGACCCCGGCGGAGATCCGGGCCGCCCGAGCCCTGGGGGCGGATCTGGCCGGCATGAGCACCGTCCCGGAGGTCATCGCCGCCCGGCACTGCGGCATGGAGATTCTGGGCTTCTCTCTGGCCACGAATATGGCCGCCGGCATTCTGGATCAGCCTCTCACCGAGGAAGAAGTCCTGGAAACCGGCGAGGCGTGCAAGGATTCGTTCTCCAAGCTGATGCTCCGCATTTTAGAAACGCTGTGGCGGTATACAGCAAGGTGTACCTCAAAGCAAGAAAAAGGGAGCAGAACCCATGAAGGCAAAAATGCGTCAGATTGATTTTGAAGCCAACGCCCAAAAGACACAAGAAATACGGAGGTTCATGGAAAAAGACTACCGCAGATCTGTTTGTACTTTTGTGCTGCTGGGGATTGTCCTGCCACTGGTGATCAGCAGCCTCATCCCCGAGGTGCTGCCGCAATTGATTGGCAGATGCGTGATTTACGATATTGTCCTATTGCATTTTTTGAGGCAAGATCGAAGGTTGGTAAAGCTTTCTCGCCTGGATTGGGATGTGTATGCCGAATGGATGGAGCTGAAATTCACGAGAAATCGAGATCCTGCGGATTTGCAGCGGGCGCTTGATTTGTGGGCGAGCTACCGGGAACAGTATCGGGAAAAACACGAAGAGCTTGTCACCATGCTCCGTGATTCGTTGAAGAAAAAGGCAGATCGGGAAGTCACGGTTGCCATGATGGCCGGTCTGGTTTTTCTTGCCGGAAAGAAGGAAGACCGGGATTTGCTGCTTCGTGCCAAGTATCGTCACGGACCGGCGGGTCATTTGATCCCGGATTGTTGGATTCAAACCCTTGCGCTGCACGAACCGGACTTTCAGACGGAACACGAACGCAAGGCCGGGGAGTTCCGTGTTTATTGGGACAGCAGATACAAGGAGATAGAGAAACAGAAAAAATAAGAAATCAATATCGTGATGCCGGAAGCTGCCGGGGCGTGGTAGCCCGCGGCGATCCGGCATGAAGAGAGGAATCTGATTATGATCAAACGCAGACAGGAAATGACCGTCGAGCCGCGCTTCGAGGTCAAGGGCGGCAAGGGCGGCTACGACTCCACCCATATTTTCACCGCCGCCGAATGCGACAAGACCACGCTCTTTGCCGTGAACACCCTGCCTCCCGGCAGCTCCATCGGCGTCCACCCGCATACCACGGAGGGCGAGGCGTATATAATTCTGCAGGGGCAGGCCACCGTCACGGAGGACGGCCAGGACTACCTTTTGGGCCCCGGCGACGCGGAATACTGCACCGGCGGCCACACCCACGGCATTGCCAACGACAGCGACGAGCCGCTGGCATTTCTGGCAATTATTATCAAATAAGGCGATCGGCAACAGGAGAACGGAATGCGGTTTCGGAAGGTTTATTTAGAAATCACCAATGTTTGCAACCGGAGCTGTGCCTTCTGCCCCGGAACGAAACGAGCCCCCGGCTTTCTGCCGGAGGCGGAGTTCGTGCGCCTGCTGGACAAGCTGCGCCCCTGGACGGACTACCTCTACTTCCACCTGATGGGCGAGCCGCTGCTCCACCCCGACTTAGGCCGCTTTCTTGGGCTGGCAGGAGAACGGGGCTTCCGGGTCATCCTCACCACCAACGGCACCCTGCTGGATCGCGTCGGCTCCGCCCTGCTTGCGTCGCCCGCGCTGCACAAGGTCAATCTGTCCCTGCACTCCTTTGAGGCCAACGAGGGAACAGCACTGGAAGATTATGTCAACCTCTGCGCAAGCTTCGGCAGGGAAGTTGCGGCGCGCGGCGTGCTGGTGAATTTCCGGCTCTGGAACGGCGACAGCGCCACGCGCACGGGCTGGAACGCGGAGAACGCCCGGATCCTCGAACTGCTTGCGAAAAGATTCCCCCGCCCCTGGAGCCCCAGCCGGACGGGAGAGCGCCTGGCGGAGCGGGTTTACCTCGACCGGGCCGAGATCTTCGACTGGCCGGACGGGGCGGCAGAGGCCGAAAATGCCCACCATTCCTGCTACGGCCTGCGCGACCAGCTCGGCGTGCTCTGCGATGGGACGGTCGTGCCCTGCTGTCTGGATCACGACGGCGAACTGGCCCTGGGCAATTTGTTTGCTGAGGAATTGTCCGACATTCTTGACAGCCCCCGCGCCCGCTCCATCCTGGAGGGCTTTCGCCGGGGCGAAGCGGCAGAGGCGTTATGTCAACGATGCGGCTACGCGAACCGCTTCCGTAAACAAAGTTGAAAACTGAAAGAGGTATTTGTATGAACGATCGAATGAATTCCGCGCTCAGGCGTATGCAGGCCCTGCACCGGGACGGCTGTGTGATTACGACCGAAGCTATGGTCCGGCGGCTGCTGCCCAAGCGGCATCCCAACGCCCACAAGGGGGACTTTGGCCGGGTGCTGATTGTGGCGGGCGCTGTGGGCTACACCGGGGCCCCCGTGCTGGCGGCCAACGCCGCGCTGCGGAGCGGGGCCGGATTGATCTTTACCGGTGTGCCGGAGGCAGTCTATCCCATTGTGGCCCAGAAGCTGGACGAGCCCATGGTCTTCCCGCTGGTCTGCGACGACGCCGGACGCCTGGACACCCGGGCCATCCCGGAGCTCCTGCGCCGTCTGGGGCAATGCGACGCCTGCCTGGTGGGGCCGGGCCTGGGCCGGAGCCCCGCGATCCTGGACATCGTGAAAGCCGTGCTGACCCACGCCGCCTGCCCTGTGATCCTGGACGCCGACGGCATAAACTGCCTGGAGGGGCATATAGATACTCTGGGACAGGCGTCCTGCCCTGTGATCCTGACGCCCCACGACGGAGAATTCCAGCGGCTGGGCGGCGACGCAAGTCCGGCCCAGCGCTATGAGAGCGCCAAGGCGCTGGCGAGAGCCTGGGGCGTTACCGTTCTGCTCAAGGGCCACAGGACGCTGATCGTGAGTCCGGAGAAGAGCTATCTGAACACCACCGGAAATCCGGGCATGGCCACCGGGGGCAGCGGGGATGTGCTGGCGGGGATCCTGCTGGCCCTGCTGGGCCAGGGCGCCGCGCCCACGGAAGCCGCCGCCGCGGCGGCCTGGATCCACGGCGCCGTGGGCGACTACTGCGCCGAAACCTGGGGCGAACGCGGCATGACGCCGACGGATATGATCGCAAATCTGCATGTTGTTTTACAATGACCAGAAGGAGGGAACCCTGTGCGGCGACGCTTGCTTGCCGTACCAATGATGCTGTGCCTCTGTCTGCTCTGCGCCTGCGCGGACGGAGGCAATGAGCCCTTACAGGCGGCCCTGGATTACCGGACGGAACTGCTGGGCCAGGGAGGCTGTGCCTTCGAGCTGGAGGCACAGGCGGATACCGGGGAGATGGTCTGGGCGTTGACCCTGTCCTGCGCGCTGGACGCGGCGGGCAATGGGACCGTCACGGTCCTGGCCCCGGAGAGCATTGCCGGGATCAGCGCCGTCTGCGAGGACGGCGGGGCCAGCCTTCGCTATGAAGACCTCGCGCTGGGCCTCGGGACCCTGCCGGACACAGAGCTATCGCCCGCGCAAGCGCCGGGACGGCTGGTGCGGGCCTGGGCCGAGGCTTGGATCAACTCCGCCGGAGCGGAGCAGGACGGCACGCTCGCCTGCTATGAAGACGGAGATTTGACCGTCTTGACCTGGTTCAACGGCGAGGGAATCCCCACCCGGGCGGAGCTGGCCGTGAACGGACAGCTTCGATTTTCTGCACAGATACGAAACTTTAGTTGGAAAGCCGGAAACGAACATGAAACTGTTGAAGAGAACCTGGGCTGATATTTCCATGGACAATCTCAGCCACAATTATCATCTGCTGCGGGACGCGATCCCTGCGGACTGCCGCTTTCTAGGCGTAGTCAAGGCGGACGCCTACGGCCACGGGGCCGTGCCGGTCAGCCGCCAGCTGGTGGACCTCGGCGCGGACTATCTGGCCGTGTCGAATATGGAGGAGGCGGTGCAGCTCCGCCGGAGCTATATCCGCCTGCCCATCCTGATCCTGGGCTATACCCCGGCCTTTTATGCCGAGGATATGGTGGATATGGGCATCCGGCAGGAGGTGCATTCGCTGGAATACGCCCGACAGCTGGACCAGGCCCTGGCCGGTTCCGGCAAGCGGCTGAAGGTCCATATCAAGCTGGACACCGGCATGTCCCGCCTGGGCTTCTTCGCCAACGACGAGCGGAGTCTGGAGGAGATCCGGCAGCTTTGCGCCATGGAGGGGCTGCTCCCGGAGGGCATCTTCACCCATTTCTCTGTGGCCGATTCTCTGGCCCCGGCGGACCAGGCCTTTACGGCGCAACAGTTCGAAGCCTTCACCGCCATGGTAGAAGCCCTGGCCGCCGCTGGGATCCAGTTCAAGCTTCGCCACTGCTGCAATTCTGCGGCCACGCTGCTGCACCCGGAATACGCCTTGGATATGGTCCGTCCCGGCATTGCCACCTATGGCATCAGCCCCAGCGAGGAGCTGGCGGGTCGCTTTGACTTGCGGCCTTTGATGAGCTTGCGCACGACTGTCTCTCAGATCCGGCCCTTCCAGGCCGAGGTGGGCGTGAGCTATGGCCGGAGCTATACCACGCCTTCGGCGCGGACCATCGCCGTGCTCTCCATCGGCTATGCCGACGGCCTGCCCCGAAGCCTGTCCAACCGGAGCAGCTTCCTGCTGCATGGCAAGCGGGTCCCCGTGGTGGGGCGGATCTGCATGGATATGTGCATGGTGGATGTGACGGAGGTGCCGGAGGCCAAGGTGGGCGATGTGGTCACAGTCTTCGGAACGGATGGCGACGCGGCCATCCCTGTGGACGACCTGGCCCGCCTCACCGGCACGATCCCCTACGAGACGCTTTGCTCCATCAACAAACGCACCCCTCGCTTCTACCTGGACGGCGAACAACGGACAGAGGTGCTGCAGTATATCGTATAGGCAATCAGCAACCGGGGACGGGAGATGCATTCTATTGCCTAAAACAGACACGATTCGACACACGCGCATAGACTGGGATAGCCGTATATTTTCCGCTGGAATGTGGAAGAATAGAGGCAAGAACGCATCGTTCCCTTCGTAGGGCGGCCAGACCTCTGGCCGCCGGAGCCGCGAGCAAAGGGGAACACGGCGGCCTGGGTCAGGCCGCCCTACTGCCCTGCGGAATGGATGCGAAGAACAAAAACCGGAGCGTGAGTCGTATGGAAAGCAATGTCAAACGGGGCGATATCTATTATGCGGACCTTAGCCCGGTGGTGGGCAGCGAGCAAGGCGGGACCCGGCCGGTGCTGATCGTGCAGAACGACATGGGCAACCGCCATTCTCCCACGGTCATCGCGGCAGCCATCACCAGCCAACTGGGGAAGGCCCGGCTGCCGACCCATATTACGGTGCCGGGCCGGGAGGTCGGCCTGGCCAAGGATTCTGTGATTCTCCTGGAGCAGATCCGCACCCTGGATAAACGCCGCCTACGCGAGCACATGGGCCGTCTGTCCGATGAGCAGATGTCCCGCGTCAACGAGGCCATTGCGGTGTCCTTTGGATTGGAATAATTCGTAAATATCGACACTCCCTTTCGCATAGGCTTTATGCGAAAGGGAGTGTTCACTTTGGAATATCCAATTACCTATCATGGGGAAGAAACGGGCCGTATTTCCATCGAGCCGGACGGACTCTATTACCGGCTTTCCGCCCGATGTGACGATCCGGGGCATGGGATTTGGCGGCTCTGGGGCTGCTTTGGGTTTGAAAGCCGCTGTCTGGGGGTCTGCATCCCGGTCGACGGTGGGCTGTGGCTGGAGAAACGAATCTCCCGCCGAAGCTGGCCAGACTTGCCGGCGTTTTTCGTGCTGGGCCGGGAGCACGAGGGCTTCCTGCCCTGGCAGGGTATTGTGGAAGAACAACTGATCCCGGACGCAATGCTGTGGGAAAACGCCGACGGCGCCCGAAGTCTTGCCATCTTCACCCCACCCGAAGGCCCGGTCCCGCTGGCGGAGTATGTAAGCCAAATGCGGGAAGAAGAACTGGACGGCAGACCCTGCCTACTGTTGGAGCTGCCGCTGGAAGCGTTGAAAGCTGAAAATTGAAAGTTGAAAAGGAATGTGTTTTTCAGTAAACTTTCAACTTTTACCTTTCAATTTTCAACTGTAGCTCCACCGGACAGTGGTCTGAGCCGAAGATCTCCTGGTGGATAGCGGTGGAGATCAGCTTCTCCTGCAGGCGGTCGGAGATGACGAAATAGTCGATGCGCCAGCCCACATTTTTTTCTCTGGCCCGCATGCGGTAGCTCCACCAGGAGTATTGATCTACCGCGTCCGGGTGCTGGAAGCGCCAGGAATCCGTGAAGCCCGCCGCCAGCAGTTCGGAGAATTTGCCCCGCTCCTCGTCGGAGAAGCCCGCATTGCCCCGGTTGGCCTTGGGGTTCTTGAGGTCGATCTCCTGGTGGGCCACATTCAGATCGCCGCAATAGATCACGCTCTTATGCTGGTCCAGCTTTTGCATGTAAGCCCGGAGGGCGTCCTCCCAGGCCATGCGAAAGTCGATGCGCTTGAGCCCGTCCTGGGCGTTGGGCGTGTAGCAGGTGAGCAGGTAGAAGTCCGGGTATTCCAGTGTGATGAGCCGCCCTTCATGGTCCAGCTCCTCCACGCCCACGCCGTAGGAGACGGAAAGCGGCGCATGCTTTGTAAAGACCGCCGTGCCGGAGTAGCCCTTCTTCTCGGCGGAGTACCAGAACTGATGATAGCCGGGCAGCTCCAGCTCCAACTGCCCCGGCTGCATTTTCGTCTCCTGCAGGGAGAAGAAATCCGCGTCCAGGGCGTGAAAGGCATCCAAAAAACCCTTGTCCACACAGGCCCGAAGCCCGTTGACATTCCAGGAGATGAATTTCATAAATCGTACCTCCGTCGTTTAAAATTCGGTGTCGGTGTTGGAATATCGTATCATATTTTTCGACAAAGCGCAACGCCTACCCGGAAAAATGTGGTTGTAATCACGCAATCTGTGTGCTATAATATCAAAATGCGAAGAGACGCGAAGTGCAATTCGCGATTTATTTTGCACTTTGCAATCTGCATTCCATATCCCGGAGGTGGCGTTTATTTGATCGAACTTCTCAAAACAATTTTCCTCGGCATTGTTGAGGGCATCACCGAATGGCTTCCGGTCAGCTCTACGGGCCATCTGCTCCTGGTGGATGAATTTCTGCAGCTGGACGCCGCCAAGGATTTCAAGGATGTGTTCTTCTATGTCATCCAGCTTGGCGCAATTCTGGCGGTGGTCTTCCTGTTCTGGGATCAGCTCTGGCCGTTCGGCAGAAAACCGAAAGGCGGGATCCTGGTGAAGGAAAAGACGATCTCCCTCTGGTGCAAGGTCGTCGTGGCCTGCATCCCCGGCGCGCTGGCCGCCGTTCTTCTGGAAGACTGGATCGACGAGCACATGGAGACGCCTGTGGTCATTGCCGCCGCCCTCATCGCCTACGGCGTTGGCTTCCTGGTGGTGGAGCGCTGGAACCGGAGCAGGCAGCCCCGTGTCGGCAAGGTCGAGGAGATCTCATATCCCACCGCACTCGGCATTGGTCTGTTCCAGGTCCTGTCCATCATCCCTGGCACCTCCCGTTCCGGAGCCTGCATCATCGGCGCACTGATCCTGGGCGTGTCCCGGCCCGCCGCCGCCCGTTTCACCTTTCAGATGGCTGTGCCGGTCATGCTCGGTATGAGCCTGCTGAAGCTTTTGAAGTTCGGACGCGCTTTTACCGGTTCTGAGCTGTGGATCCTGCTGCTGGGCTCTGCAATGGCCTTTGTGGTCTCTATGGTCGTGATCCGCGGCTTGATGAACTACATCCGCAAGCACGGCTTTGAGGTTTTCGGATACTACCGGATCGTTCTGGGTATCATAATTCTGTTCTATTTTTATCTGGTGAGGTAATTACAAATGAGCGAATGCACACACGATTGTTCCTCTTGCGGCCAGGACTGCTCCTCCCGCACAGAGGAGAGCCTTCTGGCTCAGCTGAATCCCAAGTCCAAGGTCCGCAAGGTCTATGCGGTTGTCTCCGGTAAGGGCGGCGTGGGAAAATCCACCGTCACCTCCATGCTGGCGGTAGCCATGCAGAAGCAGGGCCACCGGACGGCCATTCTGGACGCCGACATCACCGGCCCCTCTATCCCCAAGGCCTTTGCCTTGGATTCCACCGACGCCTACGAGGACGGCTTGCTGGCCCCGGCGATGACCCGGACTGGCATCCAGGTCATGTCTTTGAACCTCCTGCTGGAGAGCGAGACGGCCCCCGTGGTCTGGCGCGGCCCCGTGCTGGCCGGCGCGGTCAAGCAGTTCTGGACGGATGTGTACTGGGATAATGTGGACTATATGTTTGTCGATATGCCTCCCGGCACTGGCGATGTGCCCTTGACGGTCTTCCAGAGCCTGCCCATCGACGGCATTATTCTGGTGACCACCCCCCAGGACCTGGTCTCCATGATCGTTGCCAAGGCTGTGGAGATGGCCAAGCTGATGCACCTGCCCATCATCGGCATCGTGGAGAACTACGCCTGGTTGACTTGCCCGGATTGCGGCAAGAAGATCGAAGTCTTCGGCAAGTCCCATGTAGAAGAGATGGCCGCGAAGTACGAGCTGCCCGTCCTGGCCCGCCTGCCCATCGACCCGAAGGTGGCCGGATTTATGGACGCCGGTGAAGCCGAGAGCGTCGATACCGACGAGTTGGTAGACGCCATTCATCTGCTGGCAAGATAATCATAGCGAAGAATTAAGAGGTAAGAAGTGGAATTTGTCCAAACTTCTTACCTCTTTTTTTACTTTCGTATTACCTTGACATGTCCGCTTTTGGCTGCGTCGTCCAGCATGTGCAGCAGGCGCTCCGCATAGTCGCCCAGGCGCTCGCGGAGCAGTGCTTCCTGCTTGATTGTGATGATCCGTTCTTTGCCGGGTTCTGTGAGCAGGTCGTAGACCGCGTCCAGATTTGCTCCGCAATCGGCAGGCAGATTCAGCTTCTGCCGCAACAGGGCGTGGAGGCTGTCCTTGTCCGTCACCCGTGCTCCATTGATGGTAGCCCGCATGCTCAGCCCTCCTCTCCGTAGAGCAGTTCAAAATGCTCGTAGTGGTCGCCGGTGTAGTAGATCAGCCCGTCGTTGGAAAAGACGATGCGCTTGGCCCCCCTGGACTTTGCGCCCAGGGTGTCAATGTCGCACTCGGTCCAGCTCCGGCCCTCCGCGTCGGGCAACAGGCCCTCGTAGTTGCCGAAGCGGCTGCCGCCGATGCACTTGCCCGGGGCATAGGGCTCCAGCTCACCGCCGGGCCAACCGAGCTTCTCGGCCTCTTTTTTGGTGATGTAGTTGGAGGGCAGGTGTCCAAAGCTGTGGATGTAGAGGGCAACCTCCTCCTTGGAATCGTAGACCCCGTCCTCCGTCACCGACAGGGCGAGCTGAGCCGCTTCGCTGGAAAACACCGGCTCCGTCTCGGACGCGGTGGTGGGACGGGCTGTTTCCGGTGCCGCTGTCTCAGAGCGGGCAACTTCTGTTTCTTCCGGAATCGGCGCGGCCTCGGTGGACGCTGCCACTGTGGTGCTTTGCGTTTCCTGTGGGAGGATGGGGAGCTCCACGAAAGATTCCTGGGTGGCAGGGGTGGCCATGCAGCCGACCAAGCCCGCCAGCAGCAGAAGCGTCAACAAAATGCAGAGCAAACGACGCAATGCAATCGCCTCCTGTTCCTTTTTTCTCAATTATAGCAAGCCACGGGCCAAAATGCAAGAAACAAACGATGTTCTTGAAAATAACACTCAAAAAATTACAAAAAAGTCTTTTCAAACACAAGTTCTTGTGATACAATAGCGACACATGTACAAAATAAGGGAGGTTTTAAATGAGATATCCTCTGGAACAGATATATCCCCACCCGGAGGAACCGAAGCGGCTGCTGGCTTTGCGGGAGGCGCTATTGGCCGATGGACACCGGCCGGAGGCGATCCGGTACTTTACCGCCCCGGGTAGAACGGAGCTGGGCGGCAACCACACTGACCACCAGCACGGACTGGTTCTGGCGGCTGCTGTGGATGTGGACGCCGTGGCGGCTGTGGCCCCCAACGACCTGAACCTGGTGCGGCTTTGGTCCGAGGGCTTTGCACCCTGTGAAGTCTCTTTAGACCTCACTCAAAACGCGCCCGCGCCCAAGGAAAGCGAGCTGTCTTTGCTTCAGGGCATGGTGTCGCTCTGCCTGCCGCTGGGCCGGGCCTGTGGCCTGGACATTCGCGCTTCCTCCACGGTGCTGCCGGGGGGCGGCCTGTCCTCATCGGCCTGCTTTGAAGTGCTTCTGGCAGAGATTCTTAACGCCCTGTGGTGCGCGGACAGCCTTCCCCCCTTGAAACTGGCCGAGCTGGGCCAGCGGGTGGAGAACGACTGGTTCGGCAAGCCCAGCGGGCGGCTGGATCAAAGCGCCAGCGCATTCGGCGGCGTCTGCTATATGGATTTTGCGGACCCGGACGAGCCTGTAGTGGAACGCTTGCCGCTGAATCTGGACGCTGCAGGTTATGCCCTTTTCCTCATCTCTTGCGGGGCGGGGCACGCCGGATTGACCAGCGAATACGCCGCCATCCCCGGAGAGCTGGGGAAGCTCTGTGCCTGCCTGAACAAGCAGACTTTGCGGGAGCTCCCCGAGGCGGAATTCTACGCCCGCCTGCCGGCGTTGCGCCGGCGTTGCGGCGACCGTGCCATCCTTCGGGCAATGCACATTTATGACGAAAACCGTCGGGTCAAAGCCCAGCGCGAGGCCCTTCTGCAGGGAGACTTTCCCGCTTATTTGCAGCTGGTTAACTCCTCTGGCCTGTCCTCCTGGCGCTTTCTGCAAAATGTCACGCCGCTGGGCGCGGCGGCCGAGCAGCCCATGGCGTTGACCCTGGCGCTGTGTGAAAAAGCGCTGGACGGCAGGGGTGCCTGCCGGGTGCATGGTGGCGGCTTTGCCGGAACGGCCCAGGCCTATGTTCCCCTGGAACTGGCGGATCGCTTCCGAACGGACATGGAGCGTGTGCTTGGTCCGGGTGCATGCCAACGCCGCCGCGTTCGGTCCGTTGGTGCGGGAGAGATTCTGTTATGACAGGGTTCGACTGATGTTTACATAATTCGATAATATTCGACATCGAATGTCGAAAAACCGAGGAAAATTCAAGGAATTTCCGCATTTTTCTCCTTGAATTATTCGCCATTTTATGGTAAGTTATCCATGCAAAAGAGAGATAGAGCAATTCCAACATAGTAAGGAGAGGAAACAATGGAAAAACGCACAACCGTCCTGATCGCGGACGGAAGCGAGGAATTTTGCATTCAGCTTTCCAGAGTGCTTCAAAATGACGGGTATCAAGTGATGGGGACCGCTACGGACGGACAGTCTGCTATGGAGCAGCTTCGGGCAGTGGAGCCGGATGTGCTGATTTTGGATCTGATGCTTTCCAAGGTTGACGGCGTTACAGTGCTGAAAAGCATTTCCCAGAAGAAGCGACCGAAGCTCTTGCTTTTGGCTGCATTTACGACGGATTATGTGGCAGGAGTTGCGGCTTCGTTGGGCGCGGACTACCTGATGCTGAAGCCGGTGATGCCTCAGACAGTGGCAGATCGTCTGGAGGAGATCCTGCAGACGGAACGGCCCCTGGACCGCCGCAAGAACGCGGAGCCGGATATTGAGACCATGGTGACCAACGTCATCCATGAGATCGGCGTTCCGGCCCATATCAAGGGCTACCAGTACTTGCGGGAAGCCATCATCATCGCCGTGGGTGATATGGAGGTCATCAACGCCATCACCAAGGTGCTGTATCCGCAAGTGGCCAAGACATTCGCCACCACGCCCTCCCGGGTGGAGCGGGCCATTCGGCACGCCATCGAGGTGGCCTGGGACCGGGGCGATCTGGACACCCTCCAGCGCTTCTTTGGCTACACGGTCTCCAACACCAAGGGCAAGCCCACCAATTCCGAGTTCATAGCCTTGATTGCAGATCGGCTCCAGCTTCAGCTTCGCTCCGGCGAGGCCAAGCTTGTCCGCTGAATCGGAAAGACACGACCTCCGACGCTTCGTAAGAAGCGTCGGAGGTCGTTTTGGCGTGACCAGTGACCAGGGGGCGGGGGCGTTGCGGTGTGCTCTGCAGGGACAAGCAATGCTTGCCCGCCTTTTCCTCGCACGGACCAGTCGCCAGGGCTCACAGACCGTAGGAGACGGGTTCCCCGTTCCCCTGTGCCTTATGGTCTTTGCTTCTTGTGATGCTTCACTTCCGCAACCAGGTGGAGGGCGACAGGGAGATCAGCATGGGATAGATCTCCAAGCGGCCAAACAGCATGGCGATGGACAGAACAAATTTGAAGAAGGGTCCGTAGCCGGAGTAGCTGGCGGCGGGGCCGACCAGGTTGAGGCCTGGGCCAATGTTGTTGTAACAGGCCGCCACGGCGGTAAAGTTGGAAACGCCGTCGAAGCCGGGCTGGAAGGAGACAATAAACCAGAATGCGGCAAACAGGCCGATATAGAGCGAAAAATAGGTGCCGACACTGATAAGCGTGGCGTTGTCCACGGGCTTGCCCTCGAAGCGGACCGAGGTGACAGAGCGGGGATAGAGCAGATGCCGGATCTCCCGCCGGATGGTTTTGAACATCAGCACCACCCGGGAGACCTTGAGCCCGCCCGCTGTGGAGCCCGCGCATGCGCCGATGAACATCAACAACACCAGAATCATCCGGGACACGGCGGGCCATTCGTCAAAGTTCACCGTGGAAAAGCCTGTGGTGGAGGAGATGGAGGTCACTTGAAAGTAGGCGGCCCGGATCCCCTCTGCCGTATTCCCGATTTGCGGTGTGATATTCACGGAGATCAGCGCCGTGGCAAGGAAGATGATCACAAGATAGGTCCACAGCTCCTCACTCCGAAACGCGGAGCGGAAGCGCCGGATGACCAGCAGGAAGTAGAGGTTGAAGTTCACGCCAAAGAGCATCATGAAGACCGCGATGACCCATTGCTGATAGGGCGTGTAGTCCGCAAGACTGGTGGTCTTCATGCCAAAACCGCCGGTGCCGGCTGTGCCGAAGGTGTGGATGGCGCTGTCAAACAGCGGCATTCCGCCCACCACAAGGAGCGCCAGCTCCAAAGCTGTCATGGCGATATAGAGCAGGTAAAGGATCTTGGCGGTGTCCCGTAGCCGGGGGGAGAGCTTGCCCATGGTGGGGCCGGGCATTTCCGCCCGGAGGATGTGGATGGTCTGCCCGGAGAGATTCGGCATCACTGCCACCATCAGCACCAGCATGCCCATGCCGCCGATCCAGTGGGTAAAGCTCCGCCAGAACAGCATAGAGCGGGACATGGCTTCTACATCGTCCAGAATGGAGGCCCCGGTGGTGGTGAAGCCGGAGACTGTCTCGAAAAAGGCGTCCACAAAGCTGGGGATCTCTCCGCTAATGACGAAGGGAAGCGCGCCTAGAGCAGAGGCACAGAGCCAGGCAAGGGCGGTAATGAAAAAGCCTTCCTTGGCGTAGATCACCTGGTCGTCGGTGCGGCAGAGCTTGCACAACAGCATGCCCAGGCCGACGCAAAGGACCGCGGTGCTCAGAAAGGGGAGTTGCCCGCCGTCCCAGTAGTAGAGGGAGACAGCCAGCGGTAGCAGTAGTAGGCAGCCCTCCAGCAGTAAGATCCGCCCAATCAGGAAAAAAACCATTTTCCGGTTCATGATGGCCCTCCTAAAGCAGAATATCTGCCAAGGTATTCAACCTTTGCTGCCCGGCAATGACTACGACCCGGTCGCCTGGAAGGATCATGTCGTTACCGGCGGGGATGATGGCCTTGCGGTCCCGAAGCAGACCGGCGATCAGAATGTTCTTTTTCAGCCGTAGATCCTTGAGGGGAATGCCGGTGTAGGCCGCCTCGTTGCTAACGATGAATTCCAGTGCTTCGGCCTTGCCGTCCATCAGCTGATAGAGATTCTCGATGGAAGAAGAGCCCATGGAGGACTGCAGGGCGCGCACATAGCGCAAGACCACGCTCACCACCACGGCCTTTGGGGATACCACATTTTCCAGACCCATCTGGGCAGCCATCTTTGCCATTTCGTCGATGTTGACCTTGGCAATGACCTGGCCCACATGCTGGGCCCTGGCGTAGTAGGCGGCCAGAATGTTTTCCTCGTCCATGCCGGTCAAGCAGACGAAGGCGTCCTGGTCCTGGAGTCTGGCTTCCTGGAGAACCTCCGGATGGGTACCGTCTCCTAATTCCGTTTCGATGGCGGGGTACACATCGCTGAATTTGTGAAGCGTCGCCTTATCGGTGTCGATCAGCTTTACATTGGAGCCAGAGTTCAGTAGCAGCTTGGAGAGATAGAAGGCAATTCGGCTGCCGCCCAGCAGTAGGACATTCCGGGCCTGCTTTTTGGCCAGACCGATGGTCTTGAAGAGCTTCCAGAGCTCCACCCGGTCCGCCGTGATACCGATGCGGTCACCGATTTCCAGCACATAATCGCCCCGGGGGATGACGACTTCGTTGCCGCGCTGCACCGCGCACACCAGAAACATGGCCTTGAAGCGGCCGCGCAAGTCTTCCAGCTTGTGCCCCACAAAGGGGGAATCCTCCTTCAATCGGATCTCCACCATTTCAAAGTTCCGCCGGGAAAAGGTCTCCACCTTGGAGGCGGCGGGGAGCTTGAGGATGTGGTGGATCTCCTGGGCAGTCAAAAACTCCGGATTGATGGGCATGGACAGGCCCAGCTGCTCGCGTAGAAAGCCCAGCGATTTGTCGTTGTATTGGGGATTTCGGATGCGGGCGATGGTGTGTTTGGCCCCTTGGCGGCGGGCCAGGTAGCAGATCAGCATATTCAGTTCGTCCGAGCCGGTCACGGCAATCAGCAGGTCGGTTTTTTCCACGCCGGCCTCCAGCAGGGCTTCACAGTCCGCGCCGCTTCCGGACACGCACATCACATCATAGCGATCGTTCATCGTCTCCAGCAGATCCGAGCGGCTGTCCATGGCTACCACATCGTGGCCCTCCGCCACCAGCACGCTGAGCAGCGCCACGCCGATCTTTCCACAGCCTACAAGTATGATCCTCATTGCAAAAAACCTCCAGGGAAATTGATAGTGCGCGCTAGCGGAACGCGCTCAGCGAATATGGAAGCACTTCCGGATACTTTGCAGTTCGCCCACCACATAGGCGACATCACCGGCCTTGAAGGCCCGGTCCGGCTTCGGCATTTTGACCTGGCCGTTGATGCGAAGAGAGATCAGATTGAGTTCATGTTTTCTCCGAAGATCCAGTTCCACCAGGGTTTTGCCGTACCACTCCTCCGGCACAGCCATCTCGTAGATGGAGTAGCCGCCCTCGAACTGCATATAGTCGAGGATCTTCTCCGAGGCGTACTTGATGGCAAGCCGCCGGGCGACCTGCTTTTCGGGGTAGACCACCTCGTCCGCCCCGTTGCGCAAAAGAAACTTCTCCTGGATCTCATTCTTGGCCCGGGAGATGACCTGCTTGGCCCCCAACTCCTTGAGCAGAGAGGTGGTTTCCAGCGAGGTCTGAAAGTTTTCCGAGATGGTCACCACGCACAGGTCGTAGTTGCCCACCCCCAGGGTAGACAAAAAATTCGGATTCGTGCAGTCGCCGATCTGGGCGTCTGTGACATAGGGCATCACGGCGTTGATCAAATTTTCCCGCACATCTACGATCATGATCTCATAGCCCTGCTCGTTCATCTGCCGGGCCAGCATAGAGCCGAAATTTCCGGCCCCCAGGATTAGTACGGATTTCATTGGAACTCCTTTCCATAAATGCAGAATGCAGCGTTAGGGTGATGAAGTATGCTTCACATATGAAGTAAGGCTTTGCCTTATGAAGACGCTTCGCTTATGAAGTATGGCTTCGCCATATCTCATATAGCGGAAGCCTTCCCGTTTTGCCGATATTGCCGCAGGCAATACTTCATATCTCCAGAGGAGATACTTCATACCCGGAAGGGGTACTTCATATCCCAAAGGGACATGTCATATTTCCCAGAAACTATCCCACCGTCACCGTTTCCAGCGGCTTCTTGCCGGGGGGGTTCTTTCCGCCGGGGAGGAGGGCGTAGACCAGGGTCAACGCGCCGACGCGACCGAGGAACATCAGGATCATCAAAATAATCCGGGAACAGTGGTGCAGGCTCGGAGTGATGCCGAGGGTCAAGCCCACGGTGCCCACCGCAGAACTGGTTTCAAACATACAGGTCAACAGCGGCAGATCCTCCACCCGGGAGAGTACGGCGGAGCCGACCGTGAACAGCATCAGATACAGGAACAGGATCGTACCGGCATTCCGGATCGCGTCCTGCCCGATCCGGCGGCGGAAGCACTCCACATCATCCCGGCGGCGGAATACGGTGGCGCCGGCCAGAAAGAGCACGGCGACCGTAGTGGTCTTCATGCCGCCGGCCGTGGAGCCGGGTGAGCCGCCCACCAGCATCAGGGCGATCATCTGCAGAATGCCCGGTTCGGACATTTTCGTCAAGTCGGCAGTGTTAAAACCGGCAGTCCGCGTGGTGACGGACTGAAACAGAGAGGCCAGGATCCGCTCTTTCAGAGGCAGATCCCGGTATTCCAGCAGGAAGTTCAACCCGGCGGGGAGCAGAATCAGCACCACCGAGGTCACCAGCACCAGCTTGGTTTGCAGCCGAAGGCGGCGGAGGTGGAAGCAGTTTTCCTGCAGATCCTCCCACACCAGAAAGCCGATGCCGCCCACGATGATCAACAGCATGATGACCGTGTTGACCCATGCGTCTGTCCCGTAGCTGGTGAGGGAGGAATACTTTTCCCGCACCCCCATCAGATCAAAGCCCGCGTTGCAGAAGGCGGAAATGGAGTGGAACACACTGTACCACAGTCCCTTGGCAAAGCCATAATCCCGCACGAAGACTGGCAGCAGCAGCAGCGCGCCGCACAGCTCCACGAAGATGGAGCCCCGGAGGATGAAGCCCGTCCGCCGGACGATGCCGCCCACCTGGGGCGCGGAGATGGATTGCTGCATCATGTTTCGCTGGGCCAGGCTGATCCGCCGACCCCAGAGCCGGAAGAAGGTTACGGCGACGGTGATAACGCCCAGTCCGCCGATCTGGATCAGCGCCAGAATGATGAGCTGGCCCCAGACCGTCCAGTGGGTGGCCGTGTCCTGCACCACCAGACCGGTCACACAAGCGGCGGAGACGGAGGTGAAAAGCGTGTCGGCAAAGGGCGTCACGCGCCCGTCCCGGCTGCACAGCGGCAGCATCAGAAGCAGGGCGCCGAGCAGGATCAAGCCCAGAAAACCCAAAAGTATGACTTGAAAGGAAGCAGTGGTGTGGTTTTTTCGAATCAAGAACCCTAAGCGCAAGAAGGTTCCCCCTTTCGACCCCTTGGGGGAAGCAATCATGTCTTCACCTTTTTTGCCTCAAACCCGTGGATCCAATCTGATTTTGTATAGTAGATGAAGTAGATGACCGAGCTGATGAACCAGGTGATGGGATAGGCCCAGAACAGCAGCAGGATGTTGTGGTCGATCTGCATGGCAATGGTGATGTAGCTCACGCGGAGTACGCACCAGATGCCCAGCATGATGAACATGGGCACGAAAGCCTTGCCCGCGCCGCGGCAGATGCCCGCGATACAGTGCGAGAAGGAGAGCATGCAGAAGAACAGGGACTCAATGTGGGCCTGCCGCACGGCAATTTGAATGGCTTCCGAATCCTCAATGAAGAGCGAGACCAGAGGCTGCGCAAAGACGAAGACGATCACGCCGATCAACTCTGCCATGAGCACGGCAGCCCAGATGCCGAAGCGGGCGCCCTGCCTGGCCCGGTCGTATTCCTTCGCGCCCAGGTTCTGGCCGATGTAGGTCGTGAGCGCCATGGAGAAGGAGGTGATGGGCAGGAAAGCAAAGCCCTCGATGGTGCCATAAGCGCCGAAGGCCTTGGTGCCCACATCGCCGAAGGTGTTGATGTTGGTCTGCACCAGTACATTGGCCAGACCGATCACCGAGTTCTGTACGCCGGTGGGCAGGCCGAAGCGAAGGATCTCCCGAAGGGAGCTGCTGTCGACGCGAAGCTTGCGCCAGGACAGAGCGTAGACGGTGTCCTTTTTCATCAGCTGGCGGAGACAGAGTAGGGCGGAGAGGGCCTGGGAAATGGTGGTGGCAATGGCGGCCCAGCGGATATCCAGATCCAACGGCCCCAGGAAGAGCCAGTCCAGAAAGACATTGGTCACGGAGGAGACGATCAGAAAGTAGAGAGGCCGCTTGCTGTCGCCCACGGCGTTCATGATGCCCTTGAAGGTGTTGTACATCACCAGCGCCACGGAGCCGAGAAAGTACCAGCGCAAATAGGAGATCGCGTAGGGCTGCAGTTTCTCGTCCAGCTGCATCCAGATGGGAATGGAGGAGGCGAGGATCGTGCCGATTACCGTGAGCGTCAAGCCGCAAAGCAAAGAAATCAGCACAGCGGTGTGGACGGACTTGCTCATCCGCTCGGGGTCCTTGCCGCCGAAGTAGCGGCTGATGACCACGCCCGCGCCCATGGACGCGCCCACGAAGAAGGAGATCATCAAAAAGATCAGACTTGTGGAGGACTTGACCGCGCCGAAGGCGGCGTCCCCCAGATACTGGCTCACGATCCAGGCGTCGGCGGTGTTGTAGAGCTGTTGAAAGAGCTGGCTCAGAAAAATCGGGAAGGCAAAGGCCGTAATGACCCGTTTCGGATCCCCCTGGGTCAACAGGGTGGAGTCCGTGTGCCGATGGGCATGCATGTGCATGGCGATGTGTTTGAAGGGCATGAGATTCATTCTTTCTGTTTTGAAAATTACATTATATTATACAATAGTGCAAAGGATTTGTAAAGCCCCGAAGTTTGCAAAAGCGGGGGAGGCGGAAAAAACCAAAAGAAAAACTTGCCTCTTTCGTCGAATTGTGGTACAATGAACAAGTGTTGAAAGAAGGAGGGGTGTTCTATGCGGAAACTGATCGGTTTTGATAATCAGATGTATCTCGATACCCAATCCGCCCGGATCCGGGAGCGGATCTCCCAGTTTGGCGGTAAGCTCTACCTGGAATTCGGCGGCAAGCTGTTTGACGACTACCATGCCTCCCGCGTCCTGCCCGGCTTTGCGCCGGACAGCAAGATCCGGATGCTCCTGGAGCTCCGAAGCGATGTGGAGATCGTCATTCCCATCAACGCCTCCGCCATCGAGCAGAACAAGGTCCGGGGCGACTTAGGCATCACCTACGACGAAGATGTGCTCCGGCTGATCGATGCCTTCCGGGCCGAAAAGCTCCATGTGGGCAGCGTGGTCATCACTCAGTACGCCGGCCAGGGGGCCGCGGACGCCTTCCGCCGCCGTCTGGAGCACCTGGGCGTCAAGGTCTACACCCACTATCCCATCGAGGGCTACCCCCACAACATCGCAAAGATCGTCTCCGCCGATGGTTACGGCAAGAACGACTACATCGAGACCACCAAGCCTCTGGTGGTGGTCACGGCTCCCGGCCCCGGCTCCGGCAAGATGGCCACCTGTCTCAGCCAGCTCTATCATCACTACGAGCGGGGCGAGGCTGCCGGCTACGCCAAGTTCGAGACCTTCCCCATCTGGAATCTGCCGCTGAATCATCCGGTGAACCTGGCCTACGAGGCCGCCACCGCCGATCTCAACGACGTGAATATGATCGACCCCTTCC
>JAFOKO010000153.1 GCA_017419715.1 Oscillospiraceae bacterium
CACACGGCTGTCAAAGCCATACCAGCTCCAATAAGGGTAGCCGCCCACATTGCCAACCTGACTCTGCGCCAGCTCCACCAGCGCCGGATTGCCGGGGCGTGTACCGTTTACGAACTCCACACCGGTCAAATCTTCGGAATTTCCCATATCCGGGGAACCGCCGCCAAACAGCAGGGGCTTGTTGCCCATCGTCTGCCGGTACACCTGATACATTTCCATCTGCTCCGGGGTCAATAGCTCTGCGGCAACAGAGGATATAGGCTTGCTCGTGAGCGTCACATTCAGGATGTAATACTCATACGGCACCTCCACCTCGTATTCATAGGTCTCGGTGGAGGTTTCACCTGTTACCGGGTCAGTGACAGTATTCGTACCGGTCCTCGTTTCTGTCCGATAGCGTATCTCCACTTCCTCGGTGAGCGTCAACTGATATTGCTCAGAGAATACACGCTCCAGCTCTCCCTGGGCGCTCTGACGGGTGTACCCCTGCAAGACAGCAGACAGGTAGGCCGCCAGCTCATGGGGGTCATGGCCGATCATATCCAGGTCGTAGCGGTATTCGTCATAACCGGGGTGACTGCTTTCAATATTGTCGATCTCAGTCTGCAACTGAGCTTCCTTGGCCGCATAATCAGCTTCCACCGCCAGCATTTCCGGGTCATCGGAGGGATAGGTAGTGCCGGAGATCACGGAACCGATGCTCTGCGCCATCATGGAGCAGGAGGACATGGTATTGAGCAGCAGACAGAGGATCAGGAAAATTGCACCCGCAATCAGAAACCCCTTTTTATGGCGCATGACAAATGCACCTGCCTGCTGTGCTTTTTCCTTTACTGTCCGGGCGGCCTTTCCGGTGGTCTGCGCAGTTTTGGCAGTATTCCCTGCAGTCTGACCGGCGTGTTTAGCGGCTGCATACTGCTTTTTGATGGTCTGCTTCTGCTGCCAGCGGGAAAGGGGATTGCTGGCAAACTGGGGATTTTCCTGCAAAGACTTCTGATACAGGGCGCTGACATTGGCCTTTTCCAGCTGACGCTCGGCCTGGGCTGCTTTGCGGTAGGGCTTTAGCTTGTGGCTGTGATACCCCTCCCGCACCAACCGTGCGCCGGTTTCCACCGCTTCCTCAGACTTGTGGGCGCTTTCCACGCCCACGTTGTCCTGCTCACTCTCCCGGACTTCCTTATGAATTTTGCCAGCAACCATATTGGCAGGGGCATCCCGCAAGGTATGGGATAGCTTGGAAGGCGGCTTTTTCTTGTCCTCCAGTACCAGCTTCGTTGTGGTCTTTCCGGTCTCCTGGTCAATCTCCACCTGCCGGACTTTCTTTTTAGGGATTTTGGCCTGCGCCCTGTCCGTTTTGGCGGCGGCCTTGTCCGCCTTGCGGATGGGCTTTTCCAACGCCGGATTAGCCCGTTCCTCGTCCGTAAAGCGCAGGCGTGGTTCCTTAATCAAACCATTCCCCCAGCATGAGGGCGGCTGTCATGTAGTGCAGCTCCACATAGAGGGCCAGCCCCACCGGGTCGTGAAAGGGGTGCTGAATCAGGTGGGCGTAAATCTGCGCCACCACATTGGCCAGCAGCTGAACCTGACTGCCCTCAAAAATGATAACGCCCGGTGTACCCTGCATGGCGCACCAGATTTCTGTCAGACGGAGCAGCCCCGCCTCGCCATCCTCGTTCAGTCCCGCAGACTGATCCGCAGCCGTGCGGCACTCGCTGATGGCATCCGCCATCACGGTGAGCAGCTGGGCGCGCTGGCTCTCCAACGCCGCATCGAAAAACATCATTGTATCCAGTTCACAAATGTTCTGGTTCATGGTTACTCATCCTCCTTTTTCAGTTCCTGGGGTTTGGTAGTCATAATGCGGTAGAGTTCAGTATCCTTCGGGAAGTGGTCCACGAAAGGCAGGATTGTGGAACCATAGAACAGCAAGCCCTCCCCCTCGCTGGAGTGGGTCACATAGGACAGCTGGTGCGGAGAAATGCCCAGCTGTTTGGCAAGAATCTGCCGGTCTCCGCCTGCCTGATTGAGCATATACACAAAATCACTGTTCTCAAAAATGTTCTCCACTTCACGGGAAGAAAGCAGGTCCTTGACGTTCTGCGTGATACCTGTGGGGATACCGCCCCATTTTCTGAAACGCTTCCAGATTTCGACTGTATAGGCCGCTGTCTGCTCCTCTTTCAAGAGAAGGTGCATCTCGTCAATGTAATATCGGGTGGACTTATGAGCCGCCCGGTTGATGGTAACGCGGTTCCATACCTGATCCTGCACCACCAGCATCCCGATTTTTTTGAGCTGCTTGCCCAACTCCTTAATGTCATAGCAGACAATGCGGTTCTGGATATTCACATTGGTGCGGTGGTTGAACACATTCAGAGAGCCGGTCACATAGATTTCCAGCGCCGTAGCGATGTACTGCGCCTCTTTTTCCTCCTGCGTCCGCAGCAAATCATAAAGGTCCTCCAGCACCGGCATATTCTCCGGGCGCGGGTCATTGAGATAATTCTGATAGACCATCCGCACACAACGGTCAATGATGGTTTTCTGCACCGGCTGTAAGCCCTCCTTGCCGCCCACAATCAGCTCGCACAGCGACAAAATGAAGTCAGACTTCAAAGACAGCGGGCTTTCGTCATCTGAATAATCCAGATTCAGATCCATCGGGTTGATGTAGTCCCCGGAAGTAGGTGAGATTTTAATGACCTGCCCATGCAGCCGCTCCACCAGCGGAGCATACTCCGCCTCCGGGTCGCAGATGATGATGTCATCATTGGTGAGCAGAAAACAGTTGGCGATCTCGCGCTTGGCGCTGAAGGACTTACCGGAACCGGGTGTACCAAGGATCAGGCCATTGGGGTTCTTCAGCAGCTTACGGTCTACCATGATGAGATTGTTGGACAGAGCATTGATGCCGTAGTACAGTGCCTCTTTGCCGTTCTGGAACAGTTCCTGCGTGGTGAACGGCACAAAAATAGCCGTGGAGCTGGTAGTCAATCCCCGCTGGATCTCGATCTGGTTCAGACCCAGGGGCAGAGAGGACATCAGCCCCTCCTCCTGCTGGAAGTCCAGCCGGGTCAGCTGGCAGTTATATTTCTGCGCAATGGAACTGGCCTGAAAGATGTTGTTGCCCAGCTGACGGGGATTGTCTGCCGTATTCAACACCAGGAAGGTCACAAGGAACATTCGCTCGTTGCGGCTCTGCAAGTCCTGCAAAAGCTTCTTGGCCTCGGCTCCGTAGGTAGCCAGATCGCTGGGAATGATGTCCATATCGTATCCTGCACGGACGGCCTTTTTCTGCTCCTCGATTTTGCTCCGATCCAAATCTGTGATTTTTCTCTTGACGGTCTTAATGGCCTTGACCTGATCCACCGACTGGATATGCAGGTTCACGATCAGACTGGATTCCATATCCAAAAAGTCTGCCAGCATCCGGTCATTCAGCTCCGGGGCGAGAATCTGCAAAAAAGAAACAGTCCCGTATTTCTGGCCCATACGGAACTGCTTGCCGGTGCGGAACTCAAATGAAGTTGGAGCGATAAAGTCCTTGGTGGAAAGGCCGGAAGGGGCCAGCCAGTCCCATGAGAAGCAAAAAGGCACCTGCTCATCCATGTGGAAGATACCATGCAGCTGAGCCAGTCGCGCCATACCGTTTAACACCTCGGCAGAAACGCCCAACCGCTTGAAGTTGTTGAGGATGTCAGTCTCAATACGCTCCAGCCGGGGCTTTGCCGACCTGATGTTGTCGGCGTCAATGCCGAAGGTCAGATACTTGGTCTTGATAAGACCGTTATTTCCTTTCGCCAGCTGGTTTTGCAGCATCTGCGTGTACTCAGCCCGGATGCTGTCAAAATCGTCCCCTTGGGGCGGAATGGAAATAGCGCTGGCAAAGGTCTCTTTGGATGCCGCCAGATTGAGGAAGGACAGCTGAAAAGAGATGGAGCTGTCGAAATAGTTGAGAAAGTCACACCAGCCATCAAAGATCGCGGATTTGTCTTCGTTCTGAGAAAGCTGATAATTGATGTCCTGAAACTGGATGGTCTTGGTATAGTGGCACTCTAAAACGCGGCAAATGCCGTCAGGCCACATCCGTTCATAAGGGATACTGTCCTGAGCCGATTTTTCCTTCCGGTCCGTGCGGTTGGCACGGGCGATGGCGGCCTCGATCTGCTTCTTCTCAGCACGGGACAGCTTTCTTCTTGCTTTCACCGGCGGCGTCTGTTTGCCATCCTTATCTGCCTGCCGGTTTTTCTTTGCTGTGAACAATGTCATACACCTCCTTGTCGAGCTTTTCCTGCCGCTCCAACACGGCATAGAAGTTGTTTGTCTTATACGGGCGCTGTTTTGGCCGGATCACGGCAACCTTAATGATATTACTGATGATCTTTTCCAAGGGCTGACCGTGCTTCTCATACATTGCCAACATGAAGAAGGGCAGCATGACCAGCATCATGCACATAGCCGCCACACTGCTTCCCGCAGGCTCCCGGAGCAAAAAGAAAAGCGGTACGCCGATAAGCGCTCCGCCGCCGAAACAGACAAGCTGCCTCTTGGTTAAGTTGAACATGACCTTTGTTTTGACTTTTGTCAGGTCTTTGGGTACGGGTACATAAGCCAAAGGGATTACCTCCTTCCATGTCAGTGGGCATTAAACACAGCTTTTGCGAGGCTGCCGGTCTTAAAGAGCGTGAAGCACAAAAGAACCGTATAGCCCACGCAGCTCCAGATTGCCATAATGATGTCTGATTCCGTGGCGATATTCTGCACCAACACCGCGTAGATTGCCACGCAGACGATAATGAGAAACGCCTGAAAGCCCAGGGCAAACAGGGAGCGCAGATAATTCTGACCCATGCCGCCCCATTCTTTGCCCATCATGGTAGCCATCGGAATAGGTGCTACGGAGGTCACGAGATATATTTCCAGCATACGGCCATAAATGACAATGAAAATGCAGATATACAGCGCCCACATGGTAATGCCGATAAAAAGCGATTGGAACCACAGACCAAACAAAGGTCCCAGTTCCATCTCCATCAGGCGCGGCTCCAAATCGCCCATCACAGAGGAGATGTCGATGGATGCGTCTGCGCCGATGACGCCGGATGCCTGCGCAACCACGCTTTGCGCCATATCAAATACGCCCATCACAATGGACCAGGTGTTGGTAACGATGAGAATGGCGGCGGCACTTTTGAACATCCATTTGAAGATCATCCATGTGTCTACATCGTGCAGGTTGTTTTTGTCTGTAATCATCTGAATCAATTCAATGGTCATGACCGCAGCCAGAATCACACCTGCAATCGGCACGATAATGGAATTGGACAGATTTTGGATCATGCCGAAAATACTGCCGTTCCAGCCCTGCGGGGTTTGCCCCACCTGCACGGATATATCCGTGACCTGTTGGTTTACGCTGTCGAACATCCCCGACAAGTTGCTCATGATGCCGCCCACCAGCATTTCCTTCAGCCATGTGGTGATTGCCTCAAGTAAGAAATCCATACGGTGTTACCTCCTTTCAGCCGCCCCCGCATGACTGCGGGGACGGCAAGGATTTCATGTGGGGACGATTAGACGGTAAACAAGCTGGAGAGCAGCGGAACGAGAACCATGCCGACTACGGCCACACCAGCGCCCGCCATGAGCTGCTTCATTCCCTGGCTCTTGGCGCCGGGGTTATCATTACCATATCCTTCCAGCAAGTTGATCGCGCCCCAAATGCCGAGACCGGCACCGAGTGCGATTACGAGGGTCTGAAGAACGGTGATTGCCTGAGTAAAAAATGCCATAAATAATTATTAGCCGGAATCATTTGAAAAGTTGATTAGTCATGTTTCATAGGCATACAAAAGCCGGAACAATCTGCCGCCCGGTTTCCGGGGGCCTGATTCCGGCTATCCTCCTTTTTTATCATTTTTTGGTGATTGTCCGCCTTGTACGCCAATGGCCTCCAAAGAGGCAGTTGGGGCAAATAGATAAGATCACTCCTTTCACAGCGGAACATTATTCATCGCCCATAGCGTCTACCTCGTAAACATCGTAGACCTCGCTGGGCTTGGGTTTCAGCCGGGTGGACAGAAACGCTTCAATGTCGAAAGCGTTCTTCGGGTTCGCGTCGGCAGTGTACTTAAAATTGGGATGCTTGGTGATGTCGTACTTATCCGAAAGGAAAGGCCGCACACCGCGCAGCTGGAGGATGCACTTGCCGCCATCCATGACGGCAAGCTCGTCCTGGCTCATCAGCTCTTTCCCCAATTTCTGATAATTGAGAGAGTGGGAGGTCTCCCGCCCACGGCTCTCGCCGGTGTTGTAGGTGTCGATAGTTTCTTTCCCAAGCACGGCAGCCAATTCCTTTAAGGTAGTCGGCTCCTTGCCGCCCAAGAAGATGGATGTGTCCATATTACCAATGATGGTATCGGCGTTGTCCTTGTAGATGGCTTTCAGCTGGGATTGTGCCTGCAACACCAGACAGGCGGAGATCTCTCGGCTTCGGATGGTGGCCACCAGCTTCTCCAGCTTGGGAATCTGGCCGATATTGGCACACTCGTCGATGAGGCAGCGCACATGGATGGGCAGCCGCCCACCGTACACATCATCAGCCTTTTCACACAAGAGGTTGAACAGCTGGGTATAACACATGGAAATCAGAAAGTTAAAGCTGTCATCCGTATCACTCATAATGAGAAACAGCGCTGTTTTCCGGTCTCCCAGAGTATCTAACTCCAACTCATCATAGGAAGTGACCTCCCGCAGCTCCGCGATGTCAAACACCGCAAGACGCGCACCACAGGAAATCAGAATACTCTTGGCAGTCTTACC
>JAFOKO010000002.1 GCA_017419715.1 Oscillospiraceae bacterium
CAAGTGGTTAAGACAGAGGCCTCTCACGCCTTTAACATCGGTTCGAATCCGGTACGGGTCACCAAAAATTCTTTATGCGCGAGCATGGAGAATTTTTATTTATTCTCTCTTCACGATTCCTTAGAAACGCTCATTTGGATTTTGGGGAGGGAGAAGAAAACTAGAAGATTGATGATCTTGCCAAAAAGATCACCGTCGCTCGGGCGGTCTACGCAAAGAGCGATTACGCCTCTAAATTGGAATAAAACATGCAGCGCCTCAACACGGAAAAAACAAAGCTGCAGAAAAGGACGCCTTGAATCAATGAAATCTACAGTCACCATGTTGGTATGCTGGCTCTTGGGTGAGCTATCCTGTCTGCTTCACGAGTTGGGACACGCGGCAGGCGACCGGATTGGGGGCAGCCATTCTCCGTGGAGCATTTATGTCGGCTCCGGCCCTGCTCTTTTGCGCATTGGGCGGCTCCGTTTCCGCCTGATTCCCGTCGGAGGGTATTATATTCCGGAAGTCGAGCAGACTTCCACAAAGGGGGCGATTTTGATGCTGGCGGGAGGGCCGTTGGTTTCGTTGCTGCTAACGCTCCTGTTTGGCATTTTGCGCTTTTTGGTTTTTCCTTCTGCCGCTGCGGAAAACAGTCTCATTGATTTGCACGATCTGTCTGCATTTTTCTTTCTCTGGAATCTGTTCCAGTTTCTCTCTACTGCGATTCCAATGCGGTATCATATCGTTTGCCCCGGTCTGGACAGCGATGGAAAGCAAATCCTCACTCTGCTACGGACCAGAAGAAACAATGTCGTAACAAAGTAACCCATTAGAGCTTGTCGCAAAATATAGACTTCATGTGCAAGAAACATCAGAGTGATGTATGTTACAGTATCCAATCTGTGATGTACATTACTTCTTTTGTGTTGCTGCTTAATTGACTCAAACGCCGTCCAGCTTTTCAGCTTGAATCACCTCAATGTGGTCGATCAGCTTGCTGAACATTGTTTGTGCCAGATTCTATTATAGGGCATTTCCGCACACCGGGACGAATACCTCCGAGGACGGTCTAATTCCGGCCTTCGTGACTTTCGACCCGGCAGGGGGAGCGCGGTATCCTGGGTTAATGATTCGTTCTGGAGCTTTCTTGCAAGTGGGAGAGAGTTAAATACGATTGTTTTTGCTAATTGAAACCATTTCCTGTTGAAGACAGATAAATAGATGCTTTGCAAATTAAAAAAATTAACTGCAAAATATACTTGACAAATTTGAGAATGTACGATATACTTTGCATCGTAGAGCGCAATCCGCTTTGGGCAACTTTTAACTTGCAGATAGCGGGCTGACCCTATAGAATGGGAGTTGAGAATATGATCGTTGCAAATGATCTGAAAAAGAAATTCATCAGACAGGACAAACATAAGCAAAAAACAGAGTTTTACGCTGTTGACGGCGTATCGTTTCAATCTGTGAAGGGAGAAGTGCTGGGCATTCTTGGTGCTAACGGTGCCGGTAAAACGACTTTACTCCGGATGCTTGCGGGAATTATGGAACAGACAAGCGGTTCTTTGGAGGTCGACGGCTTGAATTATCAACAATGTGCAATTGAAATCAAGCGAAACATTGGATTTATGTCGGGCAACACGAAGCTGTATAATCGCTTTACGCCGCATGAACTGCTTCAGATGTGCGGGAAACTCTATGGAATCGACGAAAAGCTGGTACAGCATAGAGAAAAATCAGTTTTGAAACTGCTAAACCTGGAGGAGTTACAAAACACGAAGATCGGGAATCTATCGACCGGACAGACGCAGCGGGTCGGGATCGCCAGATTATTGATTCATGATCCGCAATACTACATTCTCGACGAATCAACGACGGGGCTGGACATCATTACCAGCCAAATCATTCTGGATTTCATCAAAGAAGAGAAGAAGAATGGGAAGACGATCCTGTATTCTACGCACTATATGGAAGAGGCTGAAAACATTTGCGATACCGTATTGATGCTCAACCATGGGAAGGTCCTTGAGACAGGAACGCCGGATCAAATCAAGGCGAAAACCAATTCAACCAATCTTCGGGAAGCTTTTTTCTGTCTCATTGGAGGTGTTTCTAATGAAGAATAGCATGGTTTTAGAGATCATCAAAAAAGAACTCCGAGATGTAATTCGAGACAAGAAAACGCTGCTCATGATGATCGTGATTCCAATCTTGCTCTACCCTTTGATTTTTGGTGTTTTGATGACTATGGAAGATTCCATGATGAATGTGGAACCGAGCAGGATCAACAAGATCGGTTTGACATTCCAGCCGGATGCGGTATTGGATGGTATCCTCGACAAGGCGGGGATCCAAAAGACGATAGGAACCGAAGAAGAACTCAAGCGCAAATTCGAAAACGGGGAGCTGGATGTCTATTTGACTTCTGCCGCGAGTACATTCACGATCTACTATACACAGCAGAATACCAACGGAATCATGGCTATGAGATTGGCTTCTAAGCTCTTGGAAAGCTATAAAACCGAAATGCAGGCCCAAATTCTGGCAGAAAATGGCCTGGAGCCGGAAGAATTCTTTGAGATTTTTACAATCAAAGAAATAGACCTCTCAGAAAAGGATTACTTTTCTGAAACCATGTTGGGCATTGTTCCGACTTTTATCTTGATGACAGCGACTCTCACGGCGGTTTTTGCCGCGATCGATATGACGGCTGGGGAGAAGGAACGCGGAACACTGGAGACGCTTCTCACCTTTCCGCTTAAAAACGGAGACATCATTTACGGAAAATTCTTTGCAACTTCTATTTGCACGGTGATCAGCTCTGTCGTTGGCTTCATTTCCATGTACGGCGTCCTGTATGTATTGTCTGGGAAACTGGCTTCTTTCCGCACAATGGAATTGCTATCGGCAAAAAGCTTTGTGTTTGCCCTGATCGTCTTTGCCCTCTATTCCATGCTGATCAGCGCCCTTGCGATCATGATCGCAAGCAAAGCCAGGAGCTTCAAGGAGGCACAGAACGCAGCTCAGCCGCTGGCGTTTATTTCCTTGATTCCGATGTTTATCACCATGATGGGAACGAAGCTGAGCGCGTCTCTGGCGTTGGTCCCATTCATCAATGTCTATCTGCTGCTGAATGATATTATTTCAAATTCGGCTGATCTGCAGCACTTTGCGATTACGGCGATCTCCAATCTTGTCTTTATGCTGATCGTGTTGAAGGCGGTTGCAAAGCTCTATCGTTCTGATAAGATCTTGTTTAGCTGAACCAAAGCAATAGAAAGGAGGCGGGCTGAATGGCGGAGCTTATAACATGGAAGCGGCCCGAATGGAGCAGTGTCGAGCCGGTGACCAAAGGCTGGTCGAAGGATCAAAAGTACCGAATCCGAACCACTACAGGGGAAACGCTTTTGCTCCGTCTTTCTGCCCGTTCCAGGCTGGAAGCGAAGCGGAAGGAATATGAGATCATTCAGAAATTCGCGGCCCTGGGATTCCCTATGTCACAGCCCGTGGAGTTCGGCGTGCGGGATGATTGTGTCTATCTGCTGCTGTCCTGGGTGGATGGCGAGGATCTGCAAACCGTGCTCCCGCGGCTTTCCAAGGAAGAGCAGTATCGTCTTGGCCGGGAAGCAGGTGCGATCCTGAAGAAGATCCATTCGATCCCGGTGGAGCTGGCAGATCGGCCCAGGCAGACAAAACGGGAACGGAAGCTCGAACAGCTGTTACAATATGAACAGTCCGCGCTTCGAATCGAAGGCGACGAGACAGCGCTGCAGTATGTGAAGGACAATATCGGTTTGATTTGGTCTCAGCCGCCGGTCTATCAGCATGGGGACTTTCACCCGGGCAACTTGATCTATCGACCGGATGGCAGCATCGCGGTGATCGATTTCAACCGCTGGGAGGTCGGTGATCCCTGGGAGGAGTTCTATAAGCTGCAAAGCTTTGCCCGGGAGCTTAGCGTGCCTTACTGTGCAGCTGAAATCAACGCCTATTTTGACGATAGTCCGCCAGATGACTTCTGGCGCGTGCTGGCAGTCTATGTGGCATGGTCGTCGCTGTTTTCCATCAAATGGGCGGAGCAATTTGGCCCGGCAGATGTGGAGGGTATGGTGCGCCGCTGCAGAGCGGCCTTCGCGGACTATGACGGCTTTCGGCGTTCTATTCCAAAATGGTACAAATGAATCGGACGGCAGCGTTGACTGCCGTCCCATGAAGTTTTTATCGCTATCGCATTAAGATGAAACTCCACAGCGCTGTCGTCGGAATACTGAGCAGAGTGGACACGACTACAAGCTTGGTGGCATAGACTGGATTGGCGTCGTATTTATCGGCCAAAATGCTGGTATTGGCAGCCACAGGCATGGCGGCCAGGATCACGCTTACATTCCGGGCGGTAACGGAAACGGGGAGCAAGGAGCAAGCCACAAAAAGCAAAACAGGCAGGATGATCAAGCGATGCACAGAAAAGAGGAGGACGGTTTTGTCCATAAACTGCTTCGGTTCGATTCGAGCCAGAATCATGCCGATGACCAGCATGCTCATCGCTGTGTTGCAGGAGGAGAAATAGCTCACAGGCTTTATGATCAGCTCTGGCAGCTCGATATGGAGCAGCATCCCCAGAACGCCAAGCTCGACCGCTATGATGCAGGGATGGGTCAATACCTTTTTTACCGTGCCTTTCCAGTCGTGAGAGCCGGAGAAGATGGCAATGCCGGTGGACCACATCAGTGTCCGCATGGGGATCAGATAGACATTGGCCAGTGCAAGGCCGGTGAGCCCATAGAGCCCTTCGGCCACGGGGTTTCCCATAAAACCGGCGTTGGAGCAGAGCGCGGCAAAGCGGAGACAGTTTCGCTCGCTCTCGGGGGGCTTCCGGAACTGAAGCCGACCGTAGACAATGCAAAAGAAGTGAAACACGAGGGAGATCCCGAACACCCAGAGCCCGTCATCCCGAATCTGATCCACATCGGCGGTCAAAAACGCCTTGATGATGTTGCAGGGCAGGATCACATTTACGACAAGATTTGTGATGCTTTTCTGGCCCGGTTCACTAACGATATTCAGCTTTCGCACCAGGAAGCCAACGCCGATCAAGGCAAAAATGGCAAATTCCAGGACAAGATTCTCTTTCATTTCTCTTGCTCCAATTACTCCGGCGGGCAGGAAAGCGGTGACCGCTGCTTTCCAAGCCCCAAAGGCCGTGTTTTCGGGGAGATTATAGCACAATAGACTGCAAGTGGCAAGAGAAAAGAGAATATTTTTGGCGTTCCTTGCAAAATGAGGAAAAGGCAGCAGGGACCAGTCACCAGGGATTATAGGCAATCGTTGAATAGGCAATAGGAGATGTGTGGGGAGTCACTAGTCACCAGGGACTGTAGGGGCGGCCATCGGCCGCCCGCAACATGCACCGCACCCTGTAGGGGGCGGCGTCCTCGACGCCCTGCGCGTATCGGTGCTGTAGGAAAAATGGAACGAACCCGTTTCCCGTATCGCACGCACCCGTAGGGACGGCACCCTGCCGTCCGCCCCCACTGCACCCGGTAGCGGCGCACAGTGTGCCCCATGGAATGCATTCCCTCGCCTGTCATTCTGAGCGAAGCGAAGAATCCGTCCCCCTGTCCCCATTTGCCAGAGGCAAATCCAACCCAGGTGCGTTGTTTGGTTTGTTTTCCGTAGATCGAACATGCTTGGATCACCCTTGCGGGCGATTGTTCGCCTGGGGCGAACCGGACGGCCAATGGCCGTCCCTACAGTGGACGGGGAAGGCTTTGCGGGTCGCTGGCGGCAAATGTCCGCCGCGACATATCCGCGCCCGCCTTCTCCCAGGAATTCCCCAAGCGTATTTGTGTACCATTTGTAGCCGATCTTCTCAGCGTGCGTAGCGTCTTGCATAAGGATATCTGTAGCCTTTTCCGCGCCCTCGTAGTAGACGATTTCCCAGGCATCAGAAAAATCCCCGCCTGCGTCGAGTTTGTCCAGCGCCTTCTGGTAGGCCTCTGTGAGCACAGCCACAATACGGTTTTTGACATCCTTATTGTTGATGTCGCCTGCTTTCTGATCCTGCATGATGGTTGCCGCCAGCGTGGAGATTCCACGGGTTTTTAGCTTGCGGTCGGTCAGTGTCAGATTTCGCCGCGCCTCTGCAAGCTCGCCCTCGGTTTTCTTGAGCTGCTTGCCCAGCCGCTTGATTTCCTCCGCCTCGCTCGCAAGCCCGGGGTTGCTTTCCAGCAGGGAAGCCCAGTAATCCTCCCCGCCGCCCTCGCTGATCTCCTCCGCGGCGTTCAGCAGCAGGTCGAGGTCGGAGATGTCGGAGTAGTCGCGGGTGGAAAAACGAATATCCGGGTTTTCCGTGGGGTTGAGGTTGTCCACATTCTTGACCTGTTCCGGGTGCAGAGCAATATAGGCGTCTGTGCTTCTGCCCCAGCTTCCTGTGTCGTTTCCAAGGAAAATCCCGTCGTACCCGGCAGCCTCCAGCGCGTTTGTCAAAACCTCTTTCGTCTCGGTTTCCAGTTCCCGCGCCTTTTGCTCCCATTCATCAATGATCTCATCCTCTGCGTTCCACAGCCGGTCAAAGTCCGCATCCTGATAAATTTCGCTGCGGCCTGCGTTCGGGTGCTGCTCCCGCCAGGTGGTCAAATAATCCGTAAACGCCTGTTTGGACTGCTCATGCTTCTGCTTGTATTCCCGGTCGATCGCTTTGTGCTGATCGGACAGTTTTGCGTATTCCGGGGAAAGGTCGCGCAGCTTGCTTTCCAAGCTTTCCCGGTTCAGCGCAACAAGCGGCTTTGTGATGTTGGCATACAAAGCCATTTGCTTTTTGCCCTTGACGCCAATATCCCGGTCAGACGATTTCAAGAAGATACCGAAAGGCGTCTGCTGGTCGCGTGTTCCGGATCCTTCGTGCCGGGGGTCAAAGACAGTAAAATCGTTTTCGGTCTGGTGGTACAACACAAGCAGATTGCCGTTGATGTCCCGCGCCCTGCTGTCCTTAAAATACTCCTGCTGTCCCTCACTCAGCTCCCGCCCGGTGCTGTCGGTGGTGGATCGGGTGGCCAATTTTTCATCAGAGGGCTTGACAGACGGCGCTTCCTGTGCTATTCTTTCTTCAACAGGGCGAATGGTATTTCCCTCCGAGGCCTCGTAGCCGTAGGACTGGAAAAACCGTTTGCTCTTTTCTTTGTCAAAAACTGTCAGTTTTTTCTTAGCGTCAATTTGATTTTTTAGCCATTCTTTTGGGTGCTCAAGCCCATAAATGCTTGTTATCAAATTGATATGCTCACGATCCATAGTCTCGTTTGTATGGATCGCAACAAGTACAGGCTTTCCGTCTCCGTCTATGTCATCAATCAAAACGCCAGCTTCGCCGTTTGCGTCAAACGAGAACACAGGATTTTGTAAATTGGAATACAAATTGTTGAGAACTCTGCGCGGAATGTTGTGCTTTTTGTCTGTAGACTTTTGAAAGTCCTTGATTGTCATGGCCAAAGAGCCGGGACGAATGCCAGCTTTTCCAAGTATGACCGAGCTTTCTCCAAAGTAGAATGCGTCGCTGCTTTTGAAACTCCCGTCGTGCTTGTAGTAACTGCGTAACTGCTCCTTTAGCGTCATATCCTTGGTTCTGCGTACAGAATACTGCACCTCGCCGCCCTCCGGGGCGGCGTTTTTCGTCTCCGCCCCGGTCTGCGCGCTGTTCCGCATCGCCGCCCCGATGCCCTCGGCGTAGAGCCTGCGAAGCGTGGCCTGCACCTCGGCCTC
>JAFOKO010000154.1 GCA_017419715.1 Oscillospiraceae bacterium
GATTCGCGCCTCTGCATTGCTGTCCGGAGCAGCCCTGTCATAGGCGTCTACAATGATGTGATCTTTCATACGGTGCTCCTTTCCAATTGCTCTTTCAGCATAGCTCTCCCTCGTCTTAAATCACTGCGGACCGTGCTTTCCCGCCGCTTAAGCAGGCGGCTGATCTGTTCCACAGGCAGACCTTCATAATAGAACAAGTAAAGTGCATCCCTGTATTTTTCCGGCAAGGATCGGACGGCTTCCAGAGTTTCGTCGATGTACGGGGAATCAGACGATGCTTTTTGTGCTTCTTCTAATGGCAGTTCCTGCCGCCTGTGACGGCGAAGCTCATCCCGGCAAACATTTTTTGCGGTTTGGATCAGCCAGGCCTTTCCGTGCTCCTCACTTTGGAAACAAACGCCCGCTCTTGCCAGCCGTAGGAATGTTTCCTGGACCGCGTCTTCTGTATCTGCGGTGCTTTTCAAAAAAGTAAGGCAAATGTTCCAGACTGTCCGAAAATGCAGCCGGTACAGCCGCTCCAATTCTTGCTTGTCCAGCAAACGATCACCTCCGTGTTTTTCCTAATCAGGTACTATATAAACGATTGAGCGGGAGAAATAGTTGCAGCAAAACCGGAATTATGGTATAATTGTTTAAGATTATAAAGTATAGAGGGGGAGATGTCAATGAAGACCCTGTTTCGAAACGCGGTCCTTGTCAATGCCGACGGCTCACGCACCGGGGATGTGTTGGTATGCGATGAGAAGATCGAACATATTGACGATCATATCGATGATCCTGCGGCCACGGTCGTAGATTGTACCGGCTTACTGCTCTTCCCCGGCGCTATCGACGCCCATACGCATTTTGACTTGGATGTGGCCAATACCACCACGGCAGACGATTTTCGCTCCGGCAGCAGGGCAGCGTTGCGGGGTGGTACGACCACCGTGATCGATTTTGCCTGCCCCAACAAGGGAGAGAGCCTGCAATATGGGCTGGAGCTCTGGCACAAAAAGGCCGATGGGCGCACTGCATGTGACTACGGCTTCCACATGACGCTGGACGATTGGAACGATTCGATCCGTGGAGAGATTCCCCGGATGATTGCCCAAGGGGTCACTTCTTTTAAAATGTACCTAACATATCCGGCCATGATGATTGGCGATGGGGCCGTCTTCCAGGCCCTGCGGGAACTCAAGCGCCAGGGGGCAATCGCCGGCGTCCACTGCGAGAACGCCGGGGTCATTGACGCGCTGATCGCGGAGCAAAAGGCCGCCGGCGCGCTGTCACCCGCGTCGCACCCTCTGTGCAGACCGGACTTGGCGGAAGCCGAAGCGGTCGGCCGTCTGCTGAAGCTGGCCGCCCTGGCGGATACACCTGTGATTACCGTCCATACCACTTGCATTGCCGCCATGCGGGAAATCGAGGCTGCCCGAGCCAGAGGACAGAAAGTCTATGTGGAGACCTGCCCCCAATACTTGCTGCTGGATGATCGCCGCTACAAGCTTCCGGACTTTGAAGGCGCCTGCTATGTTTGTGCGCCGCCGCTGCGGAAACAGTCGGATCAGGAGCGCTTGTGGCAGGGAATTGCAGCAGGGGAGATCCAGACGGTCAATACAGACCACTGTTCCTTCACCTGGGCCCAGAAAGAGATGGGCAGGGGAGATTTCACAAAGATTCCCGGCGGTCTTCCTGGTGTGGAGACCCGCTTCGCTTTGATGTACAGCTATGGGGTAGCGGCCGGACGGATCTTCAAAGAAAAGCTGGCAGAGCTTCTGGCTGCCAACAACGCGAAGCTCTACGGTCTATGGGGACGAAAAGGCGCGATTCGGGAGGGTTTTGATGCGGACCTGGTGCTCTACGACCCAAAAGGGACCCATGCGGTGCGCGCTGAAACGCTTGTAACCAATACCGACTGTAATCCCTATGAAGGTTTCCAGTTGACTGGCTCCATTCGTCAAGTCTATTTGCGCGGCAGTCTGGCTGTCGAAAACGGTCACATTCTGGAAACGGATGGAGGCAAATACCTCCCACGAGGCCTTCCACAGCTGTTTTGAAGGGAAAGTGGAGGAAAAAACGCATTATTTATGGATTTTTTTGGTGAAAAAGCCGTATGTTTTCGAAAAAAGCTTGCAGTTTTGGTTTTTTTGTGGTATAATCAAAAAAATCTTTCTATAAGGAGTTTTCGTCTATGGGAAGGATTGATAAGGAAAACTACTATCTGGATATTGCGGAGACGGTCCTGGAGCGCTCCACCTGTGGTCGTTCCCACTATGGGGCAATCATTGTGCGCAACGATGAGATCGTCTCCACCGGATACAATGGCGCTCCTCGTGGCCGTGAAAACTGCATCGATATGGGTTACTGCTTGCGGGATAAGCTAAATGTTCCCCACGGGCAGCGTTACGAGCTATGCCGTAGCGTTCATGCGGAGATGAATGCCATTATCTCTGCCTCCCGTAGTGAATGCATCGGCGGGACGCTCTTTCTCGCTGGACGCAACGCCAAGACCGGTGAATACCTAGAGACTGTGGCGCCCTGCTCTATGTGCCGCCGCGTCATTATCAATGCCGGCATCAAGCGGGTTGTCATGCGGACCGGAAAAGATACCTACAACGCCGAAAATGTCCAGGAATGGGTCATCAACGATGATTCGATCCTAACGGAATACGAGCTTTGATCAAACATTCCCCGGGAAAAGTGTGTTTGCTTTCCCGGGGAATGCTTTTTCCTACAGAATGTTTTTCCAGATGATCTGGTCCATCTCGGCTAAACCCTGTACTTGTTTTAAAATCTTCTCTATCCTCTGCCCGAGTTCGTTACCCTGGAGCCAGGAAAGCTGTGACAGTTCTTCCCGAATGCTGTTGGTGTGGTCGTGACTGAGAAAGGAAGCAAAAACCTTCTCGTTTCCCTCCCATGCCTGAGACGCCCGGGCCACACAGGCTTGGGCTGTCTGATCGTCTCCAGCTTGGATAGCGGCCAGCGCCTGCTCCAGGGGGACTGTGATCTCCGCCGTTCGTTCTGCAATTGCCCGATCCGCATAGATGCAAAGACCGACTAAAAAACAGAGGATCCAGATCCCTATGACGAAATACTTCATCGCTTCTCCCTCTTGACGAACTGAATATCTCCCAGGGGATTGACAGCCAGCAGGAAAATATCGTTTTTGCTGCAGTTACGAACATGGAGCTGCTTCTTTAGCCACAAATCGTCAAAACCTGCCAGCTGCAGATTGTCCCGCAAAATCACCCCGTCGGAGATCACATTGTAATACAGCACTGCCGGGGAGCACTTTGCGCCAACATCCTTGGCAGTCGCGTTTTGGTACTTCGGATCAAGCATGACGGTAAGCTCTCCATCGGTCTCTAAAATGGCATAGCGGACTTGCGTAAAGTCGAAAACATCCTTTTCCCGTAGCTTTTGCTGTAGCTCATCCAGGCTCACCCGGCTCACGGCCAGGGCTTTTTGGTCGATTTTTCCCTCTCGGATCAACATGGTCGGTACGCCGTTCAGCAGGCGCCGCACGGGGAGAAGCTTCATGGAGAGCACAGCCAAGATCAACTCCAGCCCCAAAATCGTAAAAATCGGCGCGACTCCTGAAACCAGAGGCAAGCCGTTGTCCTGCATCGGAACAGCGGCAAGATTTGCCAGCAGCATCGTTACCACAAACTCAGTCGGTTCCATCTCCGCAACCTGCCGTTTTCCCATCAGACGAACCGCCAGGATCAAAAGCCCATACAGGAGCGCGGTTCGAATCACTGTGATACTCATGCCATCACCTCTGAATTAGTATGCCCACACTGCTGCCATTCATCCGGTTTTTTACAAACTGGAATATGGACAAACCGGGACGGAATACACTTCTCAAGAGGTGATCGAATGCTTTCTGCAGCAGTGTTATTGCTCCTGGGGTCGATGCTATGCGCGCTTCGTCTGGATCAACCGGGTTCTTTTCCAAAGCCGCTTTCCGCCAAGGAAGAGCGGCTGTATCTGGAACGGGCCGCGCAAGGGGATCTGTATGCCAGGAACATCCTGATCGAACGAAATCTTCGCCTTGTTGCGCACATCATGAAGAAATACTACTCCCAATCTGCAGATCAGGAGGATCTTTTGTCCATCGGTACGATCGGATTGATCAAGGGGATCGAGACTTTTGATATCTCCAAGGGGGCAAGGCTTGCGACCTATGCCGCCCGTTGTGTGGAGAACGAGATCCTGATGTATTTCCGAAGCCAAAAGAAGACGGCAGGGGATGTATCCCTGTCTGATTATATCGAAACCGGGAAGGACGGAACCTCCCTTTCGGTTCAGGATGTAGTCGCATCTGAGGAGGACTTATTTGATGATCTTTCCAGGAAGGAAGAGGCAAGGAAGCTGCACACTGCAATTGAGAAATGCTTGAGTGAGCGAGAAAAATCGGTAGTCCGCTTGCGCTACGGTCTGAGCGGGGAGCCACCCTACCGCCAGCAGGATGTGGCAGCGATGCTGGGAATCAGTCGAAGCTATGTTTCCCGCATCGAAAAAAGGGCGCTGGAAAAGCTGAAAACAGAACTGAGCGAAAGAGTTTTACGGGGATAAAACTCTTTTTTGATCCATTTTTTCCACAGACGGAGCAGATTATATGCCTCAACTTGTTGATTTGCCCGGTTTTTTCACGATTTTTGTATAGGATTTCGTCGAATTGCCGATTGCTTTTCTGCATCGGCTGTGTTACAATGCGCAAAGATTTTGATGGAGGTAGATACAGATGAGTAATCCCACACAGGGCAAGCCGGAATATAAAACGCTGATCCTTTTTCCGCTGTTTGCGCTCGGTATGGCCTTGTCCTATAAGCTGTTTATTTTCCCCAATAACTTCGCCCCGGCTGGTGTCGGCGGTATTGCCACCATGGTGCAGTATGTTTTTAAGTTCAATGCCGGTTACTTAAACCTGCTGATCAATCTGCCGATTCTGATCATTGCCTGGAAACTGGTGAACCGGGAATTTGTCATTAAGACCTTCTTGTTTACCATCAGCTTTTCTGGCTTCTTGATGGTGCTGGATCTCTTCGATTTCAGCCGCTTCGTCTACCAGACGGAAAACGGCACCAGCAAGATCCTTGCGCCCGTGGCGGCCGCTGCAGTTAACGGAGCATTTTACGGCTTTTGCCTTCGCTGCCGCGGCAGCTCCGGCGGCACTGACATCGTAAGCTTCTGCATCCGGCACTATCACCCGGAATACAATGTCGCTTGGATCACCTTTACCATCAACGCGATCATTGCCTGCACCTCTTATTTTGTGTATGATTACAAATTTGAGCCTGTCATCTGCTGCATTGTCTATTGCTTTGTGGTGTCCATGATGGGCAATAAGGTCCTGCAGGGCTCCAAGTCCGCGCTGAAATTCGAGATCATCACCCAGCATCCCAAGGAACTGGCCGACGATCTTATGCAGCATCTCAATCGCGGTGTGACTCTGGTTTCCGCTGAGGGCGGCTATACCCATCAGCAAAAGAGCTTGGTCATTTGTGTGGTCAACAAGCATCAAATTGCCGATATCCAGTCCATTATCAGTAAATACCCCGGCAGCTTTGCCTACATCACATCGGTTTCTGAGACCCTCGGGAACTTCGTGAAGATCAAGTGATCACAAAAAACCGCGCCCCGCGAAGCACTATGCTTCGCGGGGCGTTTGTCGTTGGAATGAATTGTCAATCTTCCTCTTCTTCCGTCTCCTGGGGAACGAAGAAGAGAATGGTCCCATCGCTGTGGAGGATCAGGTTTTCTCCATCGTGAGAGAAGCGAAGCGATCTGTCTTCGCTTTTGACCACGACTTCATCGCCGTCCTCGGCCCAGGTGATGTTTAATGTGGTGGCGCCATAAGTGGCCGTTCCAATCCCGTCCTCTAACAGTTCAAAGCTAATGTTCATGCCCAGGTTGGAGGGGGGCAGACGAACGCCATCTGTGGTGATATAGTCCAGCTTGTAGATTCCCCCAACTGTTTTGGAGCAGCCCGCAAGGCTGAAACAAAGGAGCAGAGCCAAAAAGAGGGTCGTGATTCGTTTCATAAGCTATCCTTTCCGCCGCATACGCAGCGCATGATTCTGATCTGCCATGATGATCAACCGCTGAGGTCCTTCATCAGGGCCTCGGCGCACAGGATCCCGTCGACTGCCGCAGACAAAATGCCGCCGGCATAGCCGGCGCCTTCGCCGCAGGGGTAGAGTCCGGCCAGAGCAGGGGATTGCAGGCTCTCTCCGCGCAAGATTCGCACAGGGGAGGAGCTTCTGGTCTCCGGTGCAGTCATGACGGCATCCGGGTCGTCGTAACCCTGCAGCAGCTTCCCCAGGGCGGGGATGGCTTCCTCCAAGACATGAGTCAGGCGTTCCGGCAGAACGCTGTGCAATTCACAGGGCTTCACACCTGGCCGGTAACTGGGCGTTACGCTGCCCCATTCCGTGGTTGGACGCTTTGCCAAGAAGTCTCCCACCCGCTGGGCAGGCGCATGATAATTGCTGCCACCGGCCTGAAAGGCAGCGGCTTCTATCTCCTCTTGCCAGTACATGCCGCCCAAAACAGAGGGATCCGGGAAGTCCTTGGGTTCCAGGGTCATCAGCAGGGCCGCGTTGGCGTTTTCACCTTCCCGGGCGAAGTTGCTCATTCCGTTGGTGACGATACGCCCGGTTTCCGAGGCCGCGCCAACCACATAGCCGCCGGGGCACATGCAGAAGGTGTAGGCAGAGCACCCGTCCGGCAGCTTCACATTGAGCTTATAATCCGCCGGAGGCACATGCTGGGGCTGTTCTCCATATTGTGCGCGGTCCACTTGAGATTGCAGATGCTCCACCCGCACGCCCATAGAGAAGGGCTTTGGTTCCATCGGTATCCCGAGCTTTTCCAGCATACGGAAGCTGTCTCTTGCGCTGTGGCCCGGAGCCAGGATGAGCTGGCGGCAGGGAAGCTGCTCCACGGCCCCGCTGGCCGTAAGCTCCAGACCGGACAGTACGCCCTGTTCCGCCTGCAGGCCGGTTAGCTTCGATCCAAAGCGAACCTCGCCACCCAGAGAGATGACCTTTTCACGGAGATTCTGCACCACGGTTAGCAGAACATCCGTGCCTACATGGGGCTTTGCATCCCAGAGAATGCTTTCATCGGCGCCGAACGAGACAAGTTGGCGCATAATCCAGGCCTGGCGCGGGTTTTTTGTGCCGGTGTTGAGTTTTCCGTCCGAAAAGGTTCCGGCGCCGCCTTCCCCAAACTGCACATTGCAGTCCGGGTCCAGAGTACCGCTTTCCCAAAAACGCTCCACGGTGGCGTGTCTTGTGACGGCGTCCTGCCCCCGCTCCAACACGATGGGACGCAAACCGGCCATGGCCAGAACAAGTGCCGCAAACATTCCCGCCGGGCCAAAGCCAACCACGACGGGCCGCTGTTCTGGAAATACCGTGGCCTTCGGCGGCTTGTACCAGTCGCCTTTGGCTGTGCTTACCTTGGGGCTCCGGCAGGCTCGAAGTAACTGCTTCTCGCTCTTGCGGGTGGATACATCCACAGTGTAGACCCAGCGCAACTCCGGTTTTTTCCTGGCATCCAGGGATTTGCGTCGGATTATGAGTTCCGTAAGCTGTGCCGCCTGCACGCCCAATTCCTGTGCCGCCAGATAGTACAGCATGGAGGCATCATGCTGGTAGGGTAATATCAAATCTCGAATTCTGATCATAGATTTCCTTTCAGGCATCCGGCCAGGAGGCCGGATGCAAACGCCCATTGCAAATTAAATCCACCGCAGTCTCCGTCTACATCCAAAACCTCTCCACAGGCATAGAGGCCGGGAACAATACGGCTTTGCATCGTTGTGGGTTCAAATTCCCGGGTGACAATGCCGCCTGCAGTGACCTGTGCGCCGTCCATCCCCATGTTGCCGGTGATCGGAAGGACAAGCGCGTGGCAGAGCGCCACCACAGCGTTAAGCTGGTCCCAATGGATGGCAGTGAGGGGGGCTGCAAGAGAAATCCCGCAGGCCTTGACCAGCATTTTCCCCAGGCGATTGTGGAGGATCCCAGTCAACAGATCCCCGGCTTCCAGGTCTGGAAAGCGGGAAATGCGAATGCAGAGAGCTGAGAGCAGATCTTCCGCTCCATATCCAGGCAGGAGATCCAGGTGGAGTACGGTACGCTCCGCCGTACAGGCAGCCCGGGAGATCTCAAAGACGGCAGGGCCGGAAATGCCGTAATCGGTAAACTGGACCTCACCCCAGGTTTCGGCCAGAAGCGTGTCGTTGACGGTCAAGCGAAGGCCGGCGTTTGCGCGAACGCCCTTCAAACCCTGCACCAAGTTCGGGTCCGTCTTGAGCTGGACCAGGGCGGGGGAGAGCTTCGTGCAGTGATGCCCCAAGCTCCGCAGCAGTTGATAACCAGAAAGGCCACCGCCCAGCCTTGTCCCGGCGGCGCCGCCGCAGGCGACGATCAGAGTATCCGCATCCCAGAGCTGGCCCTGAGTGTCCTTCAGGCGAAAGCCGCCGCTTTGCTTTTTGACGCTAGCAATCTCCGTCCCAGTCAAAAGTTGAATGTTTCGGCGGTTCAAGCCAAAGCGCAGTACATCTACTACGGAATTCGCTTGGTCGGAATAGGGATAGACTTTACCATCCTGTTCCGTGACGGTATAAAGCCCAAGGGCTTGAAAAAATCCCAGCACTGCTTCGGGGGGATAGCTTTGAAGCGCGTATCGCACGAAGTCGGGACTGGTGCCGTGATACCGGCCTGGATCTGTCCTTCGATTGGTCAAATTGCAGCGCCCGTTTCCTGTTGCAGCAAGTTTCCGTCCTACCCGGCTCTGGCGCTCAAAGAGCAACACTTGATTCGCACCGGAGGCCGCAGCCGTGATTGCGGCCGCCATACCGGATGCCCCAGCGCCAATGATCGCAATTCTCATGTTCCGATCCGTCCTCGTTTCTGTTACATGCAATTAATGGTATTATAAACGAGAAAGTCACCGTTTGCAAGCCCGAACGCAAAATACGCAGGAAGGTTTTTATCAAAAAGAATCAGAAATTATACTTTTCACCGAGCAGAAAACATGTTATGATAGATCCAGCAAATGACAAACCCGTTTGTGCGGGAGATGTTTGATTATAACATGAATTGGGTGAACCCTATGCTTACATTGAACTATAGTCCGTCGCCACGGGCCAATGCGGCGGCGGCAATCGCGTCGATTTGTGCGCTTCCGGAGGAAAAACGCTGTGTTTTGATCGTACCGGAGCAGAATTCCTTTGACACAGAATGGGCGCTCTGCCAGGCGGGCGGGGATTCGATCAGTCGCCGTGCGGAAGTACTGAGCTTCAGCCGCCTTGCAACGCGGGTGTTTTCCATCACCGGCGGAATTGCGAAGCCGATGCTGGACAAAAGCGGCCGGATGATCGCCATGGCCGGTGCTCTGGAGCTGCTTCGTCCCAAGCTCCGCCTTTACGGGGTCTATATTTCCAAACCAGAGTTTTTGAAGCAGCTGCTGCAGATTGTGGATGAATTCCATGCCTACGGGTTAGAGGCTTCTGCCATTCGGAAAGCCAGAGAGGCTCTGCCCGAGGCGCTGTCCGACAAATTGGAAGAGCTCTGCCTGGTGCTGGAGCTCTATGATACAGTTTGCGCCAGGGCTTCTCTGGATCCCTCCACCCAGTTGGATCGGCTACGGGACGCGCTGTATGACAGTGATTATGCCAGAAACCTGCAGATCGTCGTTTCCGGCTTTACGGATTTTACCAACCAGGAATTGGCCGTTCTGGAGGCCCTTTGCCGCGGCGGGGCAGAGCTTACGGTTTGGCTCTGTTGCGACAGCCTCCGGGATGGGCAGACAGTTTTTTCTGTTCCGCGCAGAACGGCTGCCGCTCTTCGGGATATGGCCCGGCGTATTGGCATGCACTGCCATGATGCGGCGCAGCCCGTGCCATCAGAGCCTGGGGCGCTGGAGCATTTGACCCGCTTCCTCTTTTCCCCCCGGACCAAGCCCTGGGAAGTTGAGACAGATCGCGTTCTCCTGCTGCCTGCAACGGATGCAGCGGAAGAATGCGCGCTTGCAGTGGGACGGATCCAGGCGCTGATCCGAGGCGGTGCCCGGTGGCGGGATATCGGAGTCGCCTATTCCGATGCATCCGTTTTTGAAGCTACACTGGAGCGGCTGCTGGACCGATTTGAGATGCCAGTTTATTTTTCCGGCAATCGAACGATTATGCGGCACGGGGTCATCCGTGCAGTCGTTTTCGCCCTGGAAGCGGCAGCCTTTGGAATGGAGACGGAGACGGTTTGCGATTATCTGCATTCCGGTTACGCACCTCTGAGTTTGGCGGAGGCGGATCGCTTGGAGAATTATGCCATAGTCTGGAAGCTACGGAGCAAGCGCTGGGATCAGCCTTTTGACAAAAACCCCAGCGGACCCGTCTTAGAGCAGCTTTCCGACGAGGAACTGGAGGCCAGAGTAGCGCCGCTGAACCAGGCACGGGCAAGAGCAATCGTCCCGCTACTTCGGCTTCGCAGTGCGCTACGGGATGCCAGCGATACAGCCGGACAGGTGCAGTCGTTAGATCGTTTTTTAGAGGAAATCGGTTTGGAACAGGCCGTCACAAAAGCGGCTTCCATGCTCTCCGCCGCCGGGGATATGCAGCGCGCCAGGGAGTTGACACAGCTCTATGAGATCTTGTTAACGACCATGGAGCAGATCTATGGCGTGTTGGGGGCTGGACATAGAAGTCCCGAGGATTTTTGCCGCTTCTTTCAGGCAGCGCTTACACAAAACAGCGTCTCCACAATTCCTGCCACAGTGGATTGCCTTCGCGTTGGTGATCTGTCTGCCATGCGGAACACCCGTATCAAGCACTTGATCGTTTTGGGGGCCTCTGATGGTCTCTTGCCCTCCTGGGAGAGCGGCGGCAGTTTACTGAGCGACGATGAGCGCAGACGGATGAAAGCGGCAGGGCTTTCCACAGCCCCAGACGCTGAGGACCGACTGGACCGGGATCTTTTGACCGCCTATACCGTCTTTTCTGCAGCCACGGAAACCATTTGCCTTTGCTGTGATCGAACTGCACCGAGTTATTTGTTCACCCGCTTGCAAAATCTATTCCCGGCGCGGATAGAGGCGAGGGATCTTCCTCTCCCGCAGACGGAACAGGAAGCCGCGTTTCTTGCTGTGCGCAGCGGAGAAGGCGGCGCGTCCCTGTTACAGGAGATCCCATCGCTGGTACCCTATGCCGAGCTTGTGCGCGCCAGGGCTGCCTATGAGCCGGGCTCGCTGGATCACGGTGCGGTTGCCAATTTGTACGGCGACAGCCTCAGCTTTTCCGCCTCCAAGGTGGATCGGCTGGCTGCCTGCAAGTTTGGATTCTTCCTGCAATACGGTTTACACCTGCAGGAACGAAAAGAGGCGCGAGTGGATCCCGCCATCTACGGGACCCTTGTGCACTATGTGCTTCAGCATACAGCGGAGCAGGTAGAAGAGGAGGGCGGCTTTGCGTCGGTTTCAGAGGAGCGAGTCCAAACCCTGGCCAGGGTTTGGTATGATCGCTTTGTAGAGGAATATCTGGGCGGACTTGCCGACTACACCAATCGCAGCGCTTATCTGCTGGAACGGAGTTTCCTGGAGATCGCACATGTGGTCCGGGATATGACCCGGGAGTTAGCCCAGTCGCGTTTTATCCCCACCTATTTTGAGCTGGCGTTTCGGGATCAGACGGCCATACCCATTACCGGAGATCTGGCAGTGGGATCGCTGAACGGCGTGGTGGATCGGGTGGACCTCTATACCACTGCTTCCGGCAAGACCTATCTTCGAGTGGTGGACTACAAAACGGGGCAAAAGGACTTTGATTACACAGATATTCTTTCCGGTATGGGCCTCCAGATGCTGATATATCTCTTTGCGCTTACGCAAGAGGCGGCGCGCTATTATCACCGAGAGCTCTTGCCCGCAGGCGTGCTGTATTTCCCGGCCCGATATAATGTGGAGTCGGCAAAGAATCGGCTCTCTGAGGAAGAAGCGGAACACTTGCACAGCAAAAAACTGCAGCGGCAAGGCTTGCTGCTGGACGATGATGAGATCCTGCAAGCCATGGAGCCCGGAACGAAGCCAGTCTATTTACCCTATAAGCTGTCCCCAAAACGCACCGGCGATTTGGCCAGTGCAGAACAGCTGTCTCTGGTGGAGGGCCATGTGCGCCGTACGCTGGGCAAACTGGCAGACAGCGTCTGGTCCGGTGTAATTGCTCCAGATCCGTTCTGGCGCGGCGATAAGCACAATGCCTGCCGCTGGTGCCCCTATCGTTCGGTCTGCCGGGTAGACAGCGGAGAAGTGCCCTTGCGTAGACTACGATCTGTTAGCCGGGACGAGTTTTGGAAGGAAATCGAACAGGAGGCGGACAATAATGGCAGATAACTTGACTGCAGCCCAGCAATTAGCTGTTCACAATCCCGGCGGTCCTATCCTGGTGGCCGCTGCCGCCGGCTCCGGTAAAACCAAGGTGATCGTGGAGCGTCTGATGAACCAGGTGCTTTCCGCTGATGCAAATTGCTCGATCAATGATTTTCTAATCATCACCTTTACGAAAAAAGCTGCTTCCGAGCTTCGGGCCAGAATTGCGCGAGAACTGGCAGAAAGACTTGCAGCCGACCCAGAAAACCGACACCTGCAAAAACAGCAGAGCCGGGTCTATTTGACGCAGATTTCCACAGTTCACGCCTTTTGTGCTGAGCTGATCCGCGAATTCTCGTATGAGCTGGATATTCCGGTAGACTTCCGTATGCTGGAACAGGAGGAAGCGGCGTCGATCCAGGAACAGATTCTGAACGATCTGATGGAGGAACGCTATGCGCAGATCGCTTCAGATCCGGCGCTGCAGCAACTCGTAGATGGGCTTGGCGCTGGAAGAGATGATCGCCGTCTCGTACCGCTGATCCTGGGTGTCCATAAAACGGCACAGTGTCACCCAGACCCCACAGGCTGGTTTGATGAATGCGAGGCCCAACTCGACCTTAGCAGATTCACCGGCGCCGAACAGACAATTTGGGGGAAGTATATTCTGGATGGCATGCGCAGTTGTGCCAAAGAACAGGCCGAGGCGCTGGAGAAGATGGTAGACGCCATGTCGCTTTGCGATAGCTTGGCAAAGTATATCCCAGTCTTTGCGGCCAATGCTGCCGGGCTTCGGACGCTAATCAAATGTGAGACTTGGGATGAGATGCTGGATGCATTTCCAGCTGTTAGTGATTTTGGAAAGATCCCGACGATTCGAAATTGCGAAGACCCTTCTCTCCAGAAGCGTGCCAAGGCAGTTCGAAATCAAGCAAAGGAGCTGATCCGAAAGTGGGGCGGGGAACTTTGCGGAAGATCTGAGGAAGTTCTATCGGATCTGGAAGAAATGGCTGTGACGCTTCGCGCACTCTTTGACGTGACCCGGGATTTTTCCCGTCGATTCACGGCGGAAAAGCACCGCCTACACATGCTGGATTTTTCCGATCTGGAGCACCTCGCACTTCGGTTGCTGCTGTCTCCGGACGGCATAACGCCCACTCCAGCAGCTCGCCGGATCGGAGCGCGGTATCGGGAGATCATGGTGGACGAGTATCAGGACACCAACCAGGTACAGGACGCCATCTTCCGGGCTCTCTCCGGAGATGGGAAGAATCGCTTCCTCGTGGGAGATGTGAAACAATCCATCTACCGCTTTCGCTTGGCAGATCCGGCAATTTTTTTGAAAAAGTATGAGGCATACCCGGATGTTGAGCACGCGGATCCCTCCGGACGGCAGAGGATCCTGTTGTCCCACAACTTCCGATCCGGACCAGCGGTGCTGGAAGCCGTCAATGCTGTGTTCGGACTGTGCATGTCCCCGCGAATCGGTGGCTTGGACTACGGTCCGTCGGAGCTTTTGCGGGAGGGAAGGGCGTTGTGCCCTCTGCCTCAAACACAGGTCGAACTGCACTGCCTGTCCACACAGCAGGACCAGCAGGGACCGGAGGAAGAAGAGGGAGAGGAGGAGGGGGAGACCCCAGAGAAGTATCAGGCGGAAGCTTCCTTTGCCGCCCAACGGATTCGTGCGCTTCTGGAGGCCCGAACCCCCGTCCGAAACGGAGAAACGACTCGTCCGGTGGAACCGGGGGACATCGTGATTCTGCTTCGTGCGCCGAAAAACATCGCTGGATTCTATGTGGACGCCCTGCATCTGTTGGGCATTCCAGCGGCAAGCGACGAAGGAGAGAATCTGCTGAATGCTTCCGAAGTGCAGATGCTGCTGTGCCTGCTTCGTGTGCTGGACAATGCACATCAGGACATTCCTTTGACCGGTGCATTGCTGAGCCCGATTTTTGGCATTCCTGCCGCTGTGCTGGCCCGTGCAAAGAGAACGCAGGGTTTGGACCTTTGGGACGCGCTCTCTGCTCTGGCACCAGCGGAACCGCGCCTGGCAGAGGCTCTGTCCAAGCTGGAAAAGCTTCGCCTTCTGTCCCGGGATCTTCCGCTCTCTGTTCTGCTGGAGAAGCTGCAGCAGACTGTGGAACTGGAAGCGCTTTGCGGCGCTATGGAAAACGGAAGTACCCGTATTCACCGATTGCAAAGCTTTTTTGACTTGGCAGCTTCTTTCTCGGAGGGAGGCCAGAAGAGTTTACACCAGTTTTTGCTCTATCTGGACGCTCTGCAAAAGGGAGACGGATTACAGCTCAAGCAAGCGATTGGAAATGCAGTTACCATTATGAGCATCCACAAATCCAAGGGCCTGGAATTCCCGGTGGTTTTGCTCTGTGACCTGTTACATCGCTTCAATACGGAGGATTTGCGGCAAGCTGTGCTGTTTCACAGCGACTTGGGTGCATGCTGTTCTGTCTATGACCGGGCTACGCACATTCGATATCACTCTATCGCCAAAGCTGCAATCGCCCGGCAGATCAAGCTGGATAATCTTTCTGAGGAGCTTCGGATCCTCTATGTAGCCATGACCAGAGCAAAGGACATGCTGATCATGTCCTGCTGTGGCGCGAAGCTGGGAAAAAGGCTCCAGAAGATTGCAACCCAGTTGACCCCGGAGACCGCAAAAATGCTTTCCGCAGATGTGTCGTGCCCCGGCGAATGGGTGCTGATGACGGCCTTGCTTCGAACCGAGGCCGGCGCCCTGCATGCCGCAGCGGAAAAGCCGGAGGGAACCAGTGTTTCAGCGCTTCCATGGCGCATCACCTGGCAGGAGCTTTCAGCACAATCCGAGATGGCATCTTCCACAGAGCAGCCGATTCAACTCCAGAATACCATAACAGCAGAGGCCATTCGGCAGAGCATTGGCTTCCGATACGCCCATGTGCCGGCTCAGTCGATCCCATCCAAGCTTACAGCGACACAACTCAAGGGGAGAGAACTGGATCGGGAAGCGGACGACGGCACACCCCGGGAGGATAATACTCGCATCCAGTTGCGCCGCCCAATGCTTATGCAGCAGGAAAAGCCCCTTACCCCCGCGCAAAAGGGAACGGCAGTCCATCAGGCGATGCAGTATCTGGACTTCTCCAATGTAGACACGCTGGAAGCAATTCAAGTGCAGCTGCACAGAATGGTGGAAGAGGATTTCCTCACGAAAGCGCAAGCGGATGCGGTAGATCCGGAACGACTGTTTCGAGTGTTCCAAGGACCACTGGGAAAAATGATACGCGATGCGGAACGGGTATTGCGAGAATTCAAGTTTTACCTTTTGACGGACGCAGACGCCTGGTACCCCGATGCAGAAGGAGAGCAGATCCTACTCCAGGGAGTGACGGATTGTTGCCTGTTCCGAGACGGTGGGATCACGGTGGTCGACTTTAAAACCGATCGGATCCAGCCTGGCGCGGAAGCAGAGGCAGGGGAGCGTTATCGCCCGCAGCTTGAGGCTTACGCCAAAGCCCTCAGCCGTATTTTTGACCAGCCTGTTACTCGCAAGATTCTGTACTTTTTTGCAAGCGATACCATGACGGATCTATAACGAAAAACAGCAAGGGTTACCGCTTTGGTAGCCCTTGCTGTAGAATGGACACAATCTTGATGCGTTCAAAGTTCCTTTGGATCGCTTCGATCCTTGCAAAGCTCGATCAAGTAATCCCGGAAGCGTTTGATCTCTGTCCGTTTCAAATTCGTCTGCAGGCAGATAAACTGAAGGCTGATCCAGGTTTCAGGGTCTATCGGGATCGCGGTGACCTGGAAGTGATCCGCGAAGGATTCCGGACCGAAGGCCAGGCCCTTGCCCTCGCGAACTAAGCGCATGCTGGTCTCAATGCCATCGGAGCGGTAGATTCGGTTTAACGTAATATGATGCTTTCGGATTGCCGAGCGCATGGAACGGTCCTCTGCGGAATCCTCCAAGCCCGAGATCATGGTACAGCCCTGCAGATCCTTCATGGAGAGCACCGAGCGCTGTGCAAGGGGATCGTGAGTCCCCACCAGAACGCACTGCCGTTCTTTGATCAGAGGGGCGGCATAGAGATCTCCACTGTCCGGGACAGTGTCTTCCAGAGGAAGCCGATCCAGCGCAAGATCCAATTCGCCCTTCCGCAATGCCTCCACCACATCCACACCGGCCTCTGTGAAAAAGGTGACCTCGATCTCCGGGCGGGCGTCAAAATACTCTATGATATTTGAAAACAGATCATTGGAATAGACACGGGAACCGATCCCAAGCTTCAGACGTAACTGCTCGTTTCGGTGTCGCTTCTGAACCGCTTTGCAGAAATCAGCCCATCGTTCGGCCACCGGGCCGGCCTGCTCGCAAAAACGCTGGCCCTCCAGAGTAAGCTGTAGTCCGTTTGCAGTTCGGGCGAACAGGGAATAGCCCAGTTCTTCCTCCAGCCGGCGAAGCTGCTGAGAAAGGGCGGACTGCGACAGGTAAAGTTTCTGCGCCGCCTGGGAGACACTGGAGCGGGAAGCAATCTCTAAAACATATAGAACCTGTTGAATCGTCATAAGTAAAACCTCTAATCGGTAAATTTTCTCTATAAAAATAAGTAAATCTAATACTGCTATTATAAGTTTAATCTTTACAGTTTGCAAGTATTATTTTATAATATTTTTGTTCGTAATTTACAATACGCGAATTGTATTCAGTAAAACCTGTATTTAAATTAGAAAGGTGGTCATTTCATTGGATCGACAACTGCTTTCCGGCAATGAAGCCATTGCCAGAGGCGCCTATGAAGCCGGCGTCAAGGTATGCTCCGCTTATCCCGGAACACCCAGCACCGAGATCTTCGAAAACCTTCCCAAGTACAAGGACGCACTCTACTGCGAGTGGGCACCCAACGAGAAGGTTGCAACGGAGGTCGCATACGGTGCCAGCATCGCTGGTGTCCGCAGCCTCTGCGCCATGAAACATGTAGGTGTAAATGTGGCGGCTGACCCGATTTTTACCGCTGCCTACAATGGTGTTAGCGGTGGTTTCGTAATTGTTTCCGCAGACGATCCCAGCATGCACTCTTCCCAGAATGAGCAGGACAACCGTTACTATGCCAAGTCTGCAAAGATTGCCATGGTGGAGCCCTCTGATTCTCAGGAGTGCCTGGACTTTATGAAGGCGGCCTATGAGATTTCCGAGCAGTTCGATATGCCGGTCCTGTTCCGCACCACCACCCGTGTGGCCCACTCTAAGAGCATTGTCTCTTTCGGCGAGCGTGTGGAGCGTGAGGTTCCCGCCTATGTCCGTAACACTCGCAAGTACATCTCTGCGCCTGCTAATGCCTACCGTAACCACCCCAAGCTGGAAGAGAATCTTAAGAAGCTGGAAGCATACGGCAAGACCTCACCTCTGAACAAGATGGAACTGGGCGACGGAAAGATCGGTGTCGTCACAGCGTCCATTGCCTATTACTACGCCAAGGACGCCTTCCCCGAAGGAACCTCCTTCCTCAAACTGGGCCTGACGAACCCCATGCCGATGGATCTGGTGCGGGAGTTTGCTTCCAAGGTCGAAAAGCTCTATGTCATCGAAGAGCTGGACGGCTTTATGGAAGATCAGATCAAGGCCGCCGGAATTGCCTGCGAAGGCAAGAACCTGATCGGCAATATGTATGAGCTCAATCCTCAGATCGTCAAAGAGCGGATCTTCGGCGAAGCAACGCCCAGCACCGATGTGGGTGTCCAGGCAGTCTCCCGTCCGCCCGCACTTTGCCCCGGCTGCCCCCACAGAGGCTTCTTCTACACCATGTCCAAGCATAAGGACTTTGTCATTGCCGGTGACATCGGCTGCTACACTCTGGGCGGCTCCGCACCGCTGAACGCGCTGGACAGCGTGGTCTGCATGGGCGGCGGCTTCTCCGTTGCAATGGGCATGGCCAAGGCTTTCGAGGCTGCGGGCGTGACCGACAAGAAGGTCTTTGGCGTTCTGGGCGATTCCACCTTCTTCCACAGCGGCATGACCGGCGCTGCCGAGATCATCTACAACAAGGGCAATCTGATCCCTGTCGTCCTGGATAACTCCATCACCGGTATGACCGGCCACCAGGACAACCCGGGCACCGGCTTCAACCTCCAAGGCGAGATCGCCGAAGCTTTGAAGATCGAAGACATTCTGAAGGCTTACGGTTACCAGAATGTGATCATCGTCGATCCGCAAGATCTGAAGGCTATGGAGCAGGCCGTTCAAGACGCTCTGGCGTCTGAGGTTCCCGCGGCGATCATTGCCCGCCGTCCCTGCCTTCTGATCAAACGCATCAAGCACAACATCGGCAAGTGCAGCGTCAACACGGAAAAGTGCATCGGCTGCAAGCGCTGCCTTGGCGTGGGCTGCCCCGCTGTACTTGTGGAAAACAAAAAGGCCCGGATCGACCACAACCAGTGCGTGGGCTGCACCGTCTGCGCACAGGTCTGCCCGATGGGTGCCATCACCAGAGAGGAGAAATAAGCCATGACGAAAACGAAAAGCGCGCTGTTGGTCGGCGTTGGCGGCCAGGGCGCTATTCTCACCGCAAAGGTATTGGTCAACGGTCTCATGCGGGCCGGTTATGATGTCAAGATGTCCGAAGTCCACGGCATGAGCCAGCGCGGCGGCTCCGTCTCCACCCAGGTCCACTGGGGCGAGAAGGTCAACTCTCCCGTGATCGGCAAGGGCGCTGCAGATATTATCGTTGCCTTCGAGAAGATGGAGGCTGTTCGCTATGCCGACTACCTGAAGCCCAATGGCATCGCTGTTATCAACGACTATGAAATGGCCTCTTCCAGCATCGCTGCGGGTCTTGCGGAATATCCAGAGGGCTGCATTGAAGCCATGCAGAAGAACTTTACCTGTCATGTACTCAAGGCTGGGGAGATCGCTGAATCCATCGGAAGCGCCAAGTGCATGAACATCGTCCTCTTTGGATCCATGGTCAAGGCCTTGGGCATGGACGATGTGGTGGATTGGGAAGATGTGATCGCCTCTACCGTGCCGCCCAAGTTCAAAGAGCTGAACTTGAACGCCTATCGCGCCGGTCACGACGCCGTCAAGGCCTGAGAGGAAACAACATGCTGAAAGATTTTAACGCATTGCGCGAGCGAGTTGGAGCAGGGAAGCCCCGGACAGTGGCTGTCGCCTGCGCCCATGACGCGCACACCCTGGAGGCCGTGTTGCACGCGGCCTCCGAGGGAATCCTGAACTATATCCTGGTGGGCCATCGGGACGAGATCCTTCAAATCGGCCGGGAACTCGGCCACGAGATCGACCCTGTTACCATTGTGGACGCCGAGACCGACGAAGACGCTGCCCGTTTGGCCGTGGAGCTGATCCGTGAAGGCAAGGCCGACTTCCTTCAGAAGGGCTATATGCAGACTTCCACGATTCTGAAGGCAGTCGTCAACAAGCAGACCGGCATCGGCACCGGCGGGATCATCTCCCACACTGCTTTCATTGAGATTCCCGGCTACCACAAGCTGTTGGGCGTTGCAGACGGCGGTATGGTGCCCCATCCGGATCTAGAGCAGAAGAAGGGCATCGTCCGCAATGCGGTGGAAGCCTTCCGAAGCTTAGGCTATGACCGCCCCCTGGTGGCTGCTGTTTGTGCTGCAGAAACGGTTAGTCCTAAGATCATTGAGACGGTGGACGCCGCCGCACTGAAGGAAGCGGCCCTGGCCGGAGAATTCGGCGACTGCTATGTGGAGGGCCCCATCTCTCTGGACCTTGCCATGGATCGCGCATCCTGCGAGATCAAAAAGTACAACAGCCCTGTTAGCGGAAACACCGATATTCTGCTGGTGCCCTATATGGCGGTTGGCAACATCTTCGTCAAGGGCCTGTTGCTCTACGCCGGAGCCCGGATGGTCGGCGTTGTCACTGGCGCAAAGTGTCCCATCGCGCTCAACTCCCGTAGTGCCAGCTTTGAGGAGAAGTACTATTCCCTCATGGCCTGCGCCGCCATTTGCCGGTAAGGGCAGGGTGATTTTATGTCTCAAAAACAACTTATCATCAATCCCGGTTCCACCAGCACCAAGCTTGCGCTCTATGACGGTACGAAGAAGCTTTTGCAGTCCTCTATTGAGCATAAACCGGATCAGTTGCTCACTTTTGAAAAGATTGGTGACCAGGTACCTTTTCGTCTTGCATTGATCCAGGATTTTATGGCGCAAAACAATATCAAGGGAGAAGAACTGGCAGCTGTGATCGGTCGCGGTGGCCTTGTATTCGGGCTCAAGATGGGCGGCTATGCTGTCAACGATGAACTCTGCGAAGCCCTGGTGAACCACGACTACAGTCAGCCCCACGCATCCAATTTGGGCGGTCTGTTGGCCCGTGCCATCGCGGACAAGTATCATATTCCTGCTTATATCTATGATGCTGTGACCTCCGGCGAGCTGAGCCCGGTGGCGCAGATCACCGGCATGCCGGAGATTCGCCGCGCTTCGTTCAGCCATGTTTTGAACAGCCATGCCCAAGCCATCCGTTATGCAGATTCTATCGGCAAAAAGTACGAAGATCTGAATCTGATCGTCTTTCACCTGGGCGGTGGAACCTCTGCCAGTGTCCATCAGCACGGCGTCATGATCGATTCCGTGGGCGACGACGACGGGCAGTTTTCACCGGAGCGTGCCGGTTGCTTCCCATCCTTAGCTCTTGTGAAGCTTTGCTATTCCGGCAAGTACACCAAGGCGGAGATGGACAAGAAGATCCGCGGCAAGGGCGGCATGTACGCTTATCTCGGCACCAGCGATGCGCGCGAGATCGAAAGGATGATCCAAAACGGCGACGAAAAGGCCGACATGATCTACCAGGCCCAGGCTTATCAGATTGCCAAGACCATTGGCCTGCTGTCTGTTGCGCTGAAAGGCCAGTGCGATGCCATCATTCTCACCGGTGGCCTTGCCTATTCTCAGCTTTTGACGGATCGCATTCGTGAATACGCCGGGTTCCTGGCGCCTGTGGTCGTTATGCCGGGAGAAAACGAAATGGAAGCGCTGGCTCAAGGCGGTCTTCGGATCCTAAATGGACAGGAAAAAGCCAATACATATCATTTACCCGAAAGGAAGGAACTCTAATGGTCGTAGATAAATACTACAAGATGGGCATTGCCAAGAGCCGTATCCGTGTTCTGTTTGAGTATGGCATGGATCAGGCTGAAAAAGTCGGCAAGGAGAATGTATTCGATTTCTCCATCGGCAATCCCTCCGTCCCCGCACCGGAAGCAGTTGCTGATACCGTGCGAGAGTTGCTTGAAACCGATCCGATTGCTCTGCACGGCTATACGCCGGCTGGCGGCTGTGCCGAAGCCCGGGAATCGATTGCTGCCGATGTGTGCAAGCGTACCGGTACAAAGGTACGTCCGGACAATATCTTCTTCACTTGCGGCGCTGCACCTGCCATGACCTCTTGCATGCATGCAGTCGCTGTTGAAAACGCGGAGATTCTTCTGATCGCTCCGTATTTCTCCGAGTACCCCGCCTACGCGGCGTCTTCCGGGCTGAAATGTGTTGTGGTTCCCCCTGATACTGAGCACTTCCAGATTCGTTTTGACGAGCTTGAAAAGCGCATCAATGCTAACACACAGGCACTGATCGTCAATTCTCCCAACAACCCCTCTGGCGTGATCTACAGCGTTGAGACCCTGCAAAAGCTGGCTGAGCTGCTCACCCGAAAGAGCAAGGAGATCGGACATCCCATCTACATCTTCTCTGATGAGCCCTATCGCGAGTTGACCTACGATGGCCTGGATGCTCCCTATATTCCTTCCATCTACCCCAACACGATCATTTGCTATTCTTATTCCAAGATATTGTCCATGCCCGGCGAGCGTATTGGATATATTCTTGTTCCGGATTGCTGTGAGGACAGCGAGGTTGTCTTTGCTGCAATTGCCGGTGCAGCCCGCGCACTGGGCCATGTTTGCGCACCTTCCCTGTGGCAGCGTGTGGTGGCTCGGAATACGGAGCTTCGTCCCGATCTTGCCACCTACGACGCAAATCGCAAGACCCTGTATACAGAATTGACCAAGATGGGCTTCCGCTGCGTCAAGCCTCAGGGCGCCTTCTATATGATGGTTGCTGCTCCCGACGGCAATTCCGAGGGCTTCTCTGAACGCGCCAAAGAGCTGAACATTCTGGCTGTTCCATGTGACGGTTTCGGCTGCCCCGGCTTTGTCCGTTTCAGCACTTGCGTAAGCCCTGCCATGATCCAGCGCAGTTTACCCAGTTTCCAAAAGTTGGCTCAGTCCTACGGACTTTGAACTCTTAATTGGAGGGAAAGAGAATGGCTAAAGAATATCCCCTGAATGTGAAAACCCCGCGCAGCTTTACCTATGTGACCCGGAATATTCCTGAGGTCACCGTAGAACAGCGTGAGCGTGCTTTGAAGGCTACCCACTATAATGAATTTGCATTCCCCGCTGGGATGTTGACCATTGATATGCTCTCCGACTCCGGTACCACCGCGATGACGGATGTTCAGTGGTCTACTATGTTCCTGGGCGATGAATCCTATGGTCGTAACAAGGGCTACTATGTCCTGCTCGACGCCTTCCGTGATATCTTTGAGCGCGGTGGCGAAAAGAACTGGAAGAAGAGCATTGACCTGATCCGCACCGACTGCAAGGACATTGAAAAGCTGATGAACGAGCTCTACCTCTGCGAATACGAGGGAGGCCTGTTCAACGGTGGCGCCGCGCAGCTTGAACGTCCCAACGCTTTCCTGATTCAGCAGGGCAGAGCAGCAGAGTCTGTCTTGTTTGAGATGGTCAAGAAGATCATGGGTGCGCGTTATCCCGGCAAGGTCTTCACCATCCCCTCCAACGGCCACTTCGATACCACCGAGGGCAACATCAAGCAGATGGGCTCCATTCCGCGCAACCTCTACAATAAAGAACTGCTCTATGAGGTTCCCGAAGGTGGTAAGTATGAGAAGAACCCGTTTAAGGGCGACATGGATGTAAAGAAGCTTGAAGAGCTGATCCAGACCGTGGGACCCGAAAATGTCCCCCTGATCTACACCACCATCACCAACAACACTGTCTGCGGCCAGGCTGTTTCCATGAAGTCCATCCGAGAGACTGCTAAAATTGCAGAGAAGTACGACATTCCCTTCATGTTTGATGTTGCCCGCTGGGCCGAGAACTGCTACTTTATCAAAGTGAATGAGGAAGGCTATGCCGACAAGTCTATTGCCGAGATCGCCACAGAGATGTTCTCCTACTGCGACGGCTTTACCATGTCTGCCAAGAAGAACGGCCACGCCAATATGGGAGGCATGCTGGCCTTCCGCGACAAGGGCCGCTTCTGGAGAAAGTTCTCCGACTTCAACCCCGATGGCACTGTCAAGACCGATGTGGGCGTGCTGCTCAAAGTCAAGCAGATCTCCTGCTACGGCAACGACTCCTACGGCGGCATGTCTGGCCGTGACATCATGGCGCTGGCTGCCGGCCTGTATGAAGAGTGCAACTTCAACTATCAGGAAGCCCGTGTGCAGCAGTGCGAGTACCTGGCCCAAGGATTCTATAAGGCCGGCATTAAAGGCGTCATTCTGCCCGCCGGCGGTCACGGCGTGTACATCAACATGACCGAGTTCTTTGACGGCAAGCGCGACCATGAAAAGTTTGCCGGACAGGGCTTCTCCATTGAGCTGATCCGCCGCTATGGTATTCGTACCGCCGAATTGGGGGACTACTCTATGGAGTACGATCTCAAGACGCCTGAGCAGCAGGAAGAGGTCTGCAATGTGGTCCGTTTTGCGGTCAACCGGAGCATGTTCAGCCAGGAGCACATGGACTATATCATTGCTGCCGTCAAGGCCCTCTATGAGGATCGGGAGTCCATTCCCAATGTGCGTATCGTCAAGGGCAAGGATCTGCCAATGCGGCATTTCCATGCCTTCCTGGAGACTTATCCCAACGAGTGATCAGGAATCAGAGGGCGGATTCTTCGCTCCTCTCAGAATGACAGAAAACAGCAAACGCCCTCCGGCTGCGGTCGGGGGGCGTCTTACAGGATAGAGAATTATGGTACATTTTGATGTTTATCCCGTTACCGAACACATTACCGGCTTTCTGGGCCGTTTTCATGAGCGTTGTTACCTGGTCAAAGGGACGAATCGTTCTGCGTTGATCGACAGCGGCTGCGGCTTTGGCTCCCTCAAGGCCGAAGTGGACAAAGTCAACGATATGCCCTTAATCGTCCTGCTCACGCACGGCCACCAGGATCACGCCATGGGCGCGGTGGAATTCGATACGGTTTATCTGAACCCGGAGGAGGAAGAGGTCTACACCCGGCAATGCGACCGGGACTATCGGCTTTGGGGACTCAAGATTTCCCGTGACGCGGTCCATGTCACGCCGGATGATCTGTTGACGCCAGCCCCGTTCAGCCGCTTTTTGTCGCTGCGCGAAGGAGATGTCTTCGATCTGGGCGGCACGACACTGGAAGCTTTTGCCTGTCCAGGCCACACACGGGGCAATCTTGTGATCCTCGACCGGGAGGATAAGATTCTGTTTTCCGGCGATGCTGTGAGTCGTGCCAGCTTCCTGCTTGGCCGGGAATCCACCTCTGTGGAGGAGTATCGGGACGGCTTAATCCGCCTGCGTGCGCTTCTGGACGGAAAAGTTGACCGCATCTTGGAGGGCCACGGCAATGGGGAATTGGCTTTTGAGATTTTTGACGCCGTGATCCAAGTCTGCAATGAAGTCCTGGAAGGGAATACTGATCGCGTTCCTTATGATCTGCGCGGTTATGTGGGCTTTACCGCAAAGGCCCGGAAACCCCATTCCTTGGACCGCGTGGACGGCGGGTACGGCAATCTGATCTACCGTGAAGATAAGCTCTGGCGCTGCCAGACGAATGTCTAATTTGCCACAATGAACCGAAACAGGAGGAAAACGATGAAAAAGCCAATAATTGGTGTATTGCCCCTTTTTGACACAGAAAAAAACTCCCTGTGGATGTTGCCTGCCTATCTGCAGGGCATACGCACTGCGGGTGCACTGCCGCTGATTCTGCCACTCTACAGTGTGGAGGACGCCGCACAGATGGCAGCGCTCTGTGATGGCCTGCTCTTTACCGGTGGCCATGATGTAGACCCGGCCCTTTACGGCGAGGAAAAGTCGGAGCTTTGCGCGGAGCTATGCCCTGCAAGAGATAGACTGGAGCAAGCCCTGCTGGCCTACGCCATGGAACAAAACATGCCCGTGCTCGGCATTTGCCGTGGCCTGCAGCTGATCAACGCCGCTCTGGGCGGCACACTTTGGCAGGACCTGGCTGCCCAGCGTCCACAGACCCGCAATCACCGCATGGAGCGGCCCTATGACCGGGCGGAGCACACGGTTCAGCTCTCCGGACCGCTCGCCGCGCTTTACGGAACGGACTGTCTTGGCGTTAATAGCTGCCACCATCAGGGCATTAAGACGCTTGCGCCCTCGCTGCGCCCCATGGCCATGGCGGAGGACGGCTTGATCGAAGCGGCCTACGCGCCGGAGCAATCCTTCCTCTGGGCCGTGCAGTGGCACCCGGAGTTCTTCGACCCCAAAGTTGGCCCTGGCGTTACGATTTTCCGCGCTTTTGTCGAAGCGACACAAGACTGAAAAGAAATGCTATTCTATTTGGGCGTGTAGGAAGGGAAGCGCTTGACAGGACGATTCAATTTCCTTGTGCTCAAGGAGGAACGCTATCTGAAAATGATTGCCGGTCTATCCCGTTCTCCTTCGGCTTGCCGGGAGATGTTGGAGCTCTTGCGTGCCTGCTGGCTGGGCTATTCGTGTCAAACCCGCGCAATGAACGAAAGTGTTGAATTGCGCCATATCAAAGGCCACCGCCCAAATCGGCGGTGGCCTTTGTTCATCAATATGTAGCACCAGTCACTTGTCTTCCGCACAGATCTGATCACCGACTGTGTAGATGTCGCCAGCGCCGACGGTCAAGACGATATCACCGGGCTTGGCAATGGAGCGGAGGTATTTGGAGACCTCGGGCAGGGTATCGAAACAAACCGCGCCGGGAATTCTCTCAGCCAGATCGCTGGAATGGATATTCAGGGTGTTGCGCTCTCGGGCGGCATAGATTTCCGAGAGCACCAGCACATCCGGCACTTGCAGCTCCTCGACGAACTGATCGAAGAGTGCCTTGGTCCGGGTATAGGTGTGGGGCTGGAAGGCCAGAATGATGCGATTGTACCCCATGGCCTTTACCGCTTTCAAAAGCGCACGAACCTCATGGGGATGGTGGGCATAATCATCGTAGACATCGGCCCCATTGCACTGTCCCTTCAACTGCATTCTCCGGCCTGCACCGTGGAAGCTTTCCAATGCACGAGAAACACAGGCTCCGTCGATTCCCATGTCGTGCGCCACCGTACAGGCACCGAGGGCGTTGACTAAATTATATTCCCCATAAACCGAGAGCGAAAGCGCACAGTAGGGAAGTCCGTCACAGATCACAGTGCAATGCCGCCAGTCGGCAGAGACGGATTCTGGATGCACATCGTTTTGTTTCCCAAGGCCAAAGGTTCTGTATTGGAGCCCTTGCAGGGCGTCCACTGTGTTCTTATCGTCTCCGTTGGCGATGATCCGTCCGTTTTGAGGAACCAACTCAGCAAAGTGGCGGAACGAGGCCTTGATCTCTTCAATGTCCTTGAAAAAGTCCAAATGATCGGCCTCGATGTTGTTGATGACTGCCACGGTTGGGGAGAAGTTGTGGAAAGAGTTGCAGTATTCACAGCTTTCGGCAATGATCGTGTCCCCGTTGCCGACCCGGTGCCCGGCATGCAGCAGGGGAAGATAACCACCGATCATGACCGTCGGATCCTTTCCGGCTTCCATAAAGATATGGGTGATCATAGAAGTGGTCGTGGTTTTTCCATGTGTACCGGAAACACAGATCGCGTTGCGGTATTCCCGCATCAGTACGCCCCAGACTTCCGCACGCTCGAACACGGGAATTCCGGCAGCTCTGGCTGCCGCGATCTCGGGGTTGTCATTGTGGGCAGCAGCCGTTCGGATGACACAGGCTGCACCTTGAATATGATTGGCGTTATGGCCAATGAAGACGGGAATGCCATGTGATTGCAATTCCTCGGTGGAAACTGAGGCGTTCATATCTGAGCCAGTGATCTCCAGGCCGCGGTCGCGGAGCACCAGCGCAAGGGGACGCATGGACACGCCGCCAATCCCAACCAGATGGACCCGTTTGCCGGGTTGGAGACAGGCACGAATTTTGTTCACAGTCGTTGCTTGCATGAAGGATTCCTCCTGATTTGGGGTTCACAGCAATTCTAAGTTGATTGCAGTTCAGTTTAATATTATAGTATGTGCGCGACAATTGTGCAAGAGTTTATTTCATCTTCTTTACCGGTTTTTCATATTCTTCACAGAAGGAACATGCAGGGCGCATGAACCGGAAGGAGAATTCATTTGGAAAAACTGCTGCAAAACTTGGAACAGGCAATCTGGGGATGGCCTTTGCTGGCATTACTGCTGGGGACCGGATTGTTTTTGCTGCTTCGGCTCCGCTTTTTCCCGATCCGCATGCTGCCGACTGCCATGAAGCTTGTTTTTCATCCAAAAGGCATAAAGCAAGCACGCGTTTCAGCATTTGGCGCGCTATGTACCGCGCTCTCCGCCACGGTTGGGACGGGCAATATGGTAGGCGTTGCAACAGCGCTTTCCCTTGGCGGGCCTGGCGCATTGTTCTGGATGGAACTCAGCGCCATTACCGGCCTTTCGTTAAAATATGCGGAAGGCCTGCTTGCAGTGCTCTATCGCCGTCGGAATGCAGAAGGGCTGTGGGCGGGTGGTCCATCTGCCTATATTCCCTTAGGACTTGGCGGCAAGTACCGCATGCTTGGAAAAGCTTTTTCCGTGTTTGGCGCGATGGCTGGTCTTTGCGGAGTTGGAACCTTTGTCCAGGTGGGCAGTGTCACTGCCTGCCTCACCGGCTTGCTTTTTGAATTCACACACCGGCTGCAAGTCGTACAGCTTCCCTGGGGTACTACAAGCCCTGTGGCAGGGATCGTGGTGGGGCTCTTGCTCGCTGTGCTGGCGTTTCGCTTTCTGTTTGGTGGGATGGAACGAGTTAGCCGCTTCTCTGCCAGAATCGTCCCGTTGATGTGCGGGCTGTATCTGCTGTGCTGCATTTGGATCTTATTTCGCTTTCGCGCCGAGTTGCCTGCTGTGATCCATTCCATCTTCACTTCGGTCCTGCATCCATCGGACATCGGTGCAGGCTTTTCCGGTGCAGTCGTTGCTGGCGTGAGCCGCGGCGTGTTCTCCAATGAAGCAGGGCTTGGAACAGCCCCGATTGCGGCAGCGTCTGCAGAAGGAGTTTCGCCGGTGGAACAGGGGCTGATTTCTATGACGGCAACTATTTTTGATACGATCATGATTTGTACGCTAACCGGCCTTGTCATCTTGGTGACCGGCTCCACCGGCGCCGGCGTTGGCGCTACAATGCTTGCCTTTGCGCGGGGACTGCCATTGCCAACACTGGCGGCAAAAACAATTGTGTTTTTGCTTTTATCCATGTTCGCCTTTACCACCGTCATCGGCTGGAGCTGCTACGGGACCGCCTGTCTCGATGATCTAACCGGAGGCGTCCCGGCGATTCGTAGGGTATATCTTACGCTCTACGCGCTTACCGTTGCGCTTGCGCCGCTGTGTTCCGTGCAGGGAATATGGACGGCAGCCAATGTCTGCAACGGGCTCATGGCAGTTCCAAATGTCACAGCGATCCTGCTTCTTTCCAATAGAATTGCAGAAACGACCCGCTCGTTTCTTGATTTTCGGAAATGAATACGGTATAATAGAGAATCATAAACAAAGAGGGATATGAAATGCAAAAAGAACTGTGCAGTATTGTAAGAAAAGCCGGGGAAATTGTGCTTTCCGCACGAAATGTGGAAGAATCCGTCCGAGAAAAGACCAGCCCTCGGGATTTGGTGACCAAGTATGACCTGCTTGTGCAGGCGTTCTTGCGCAAAGAATTACTGGCGCTTTTGCCAGAAGCAGGATTTCTAGGCGAAGAGGAGGACGAAGAGACCGACTATTCCAAGAAAGAATGGCTCTTTATCGTAGATCCCATCGACGGAACGACCAATTTTGTCCAGGGATATCACAACAGCTGTATCAGCGTCGGTTTAGCCCATTTTGGCCAAATGGAATACGGCGTGGTCTATAATCCTTATGACGGAGAACTATATTCTGCAGTCCGGGGGAAGGGTGCGTTTTTAAATGGCACAGCGATTCATTGCCAGAATCACGCCCTGGATCATAGCTTGCTGATCTTTGGGACCGCTCTGTATTACCGGGAACTTATGCCGGAGACCCTTCGCCTTTTCGAGATTGCATTCCCACTGGTGCAGGATGTCCGGCGCTTCGGCTCGGCAGCTTTGGATCTCTGCTATCTTGCTGCAGGCAAGGCCGGTGTGTTTTTTGAGTGCAGGCTTTCTCCCTGGGATTACGCTGCAGGCTCTCTGATTGCCCGAGAGGCTGGCTGCATTGTAACGCAACTGGATGGCACGGAATTGGATCTGATCGAAAAAAGCAGTGTGCTTGCGGGCAGCCCGACAGCGTATGATGGGCTTTTCCGCCGTTTTCATTGACAAAGAAGGAGTTACCACGATATGAAATGGAATCGAAACGATGCTTCTCGTCTGCTTGCGCTTTTGCTGATCATGACGATCTCTCTGAGTGGCTGTACCGGCCTCTGGCCTTCCACAAGCATGAGTTCAACAGAGATGAAGCCTGCAGGCGAGACAATTGCATGTACAGAAGCGGCAGAATCATCTGTGCCACCAAATAACACAGAACAGACAACGACGACCAATGAAACAGAACCCCCCATTAACCCTGATGACGAAGCATTGATCCGCTGGCAGAATGCCGGACAGAGGGACTATTTGCCGGATGTGCCGGTAAAAATGGTTCCGTTCTCTGAGATGAAGTATATCCGTCCTGATGTGGAGGCGATTTGCGCGGGATTTGAAAGTCTGGCGCAACAAGCAAGTGGCAGCACAGATGCGGAAGCGCTGCTGGAAGAGTATTATAGACTTAGCGATCTCTACACTAGCTTCTATTCCATGGATGCGCTGGCGAATGTCCTCTACAGCCTGGATACGACTGAGAGCTATTATCAGGATGAATACAACTACTGTGAGGCCGAACAGTCGAACATTGAAGAGAAACTGGAGACAGTTTATAAGGCTTTTGCCGCCTGCCCCTGCAGAAC
>JAFOKO010000155.1 GCA_017419715.1 Oscillospiraceae bacterium
AGCACCGTCGCGGGGATGGCCTTGGTCTGCACCCAGTTTCTCAGCTCCGGGCTGAGCTCGATCCACTGCTCCCGGCTGGGCCGCTCCGCCAGCTGCTGGGCAAAGGACTGGAACTGCTCTGTGGCCCGGAAGCTGCCCTGCCCGTCCAGATCGGCCACCAGATAGAGCCGGACTTCCACATTGGGCAGGCCTCTGGTTTTGCCGTCCGCCGTGTAGGTATGCTCCAGGCGCACGCTGAGGCTCCCCTGCTCCGGGCTTGCCTCTTCCGCCCGGGCGGACGGCAGCAGGGACAGCGCCAGCAGGGTGCAGAGCAAAAGCGCAAACAGCTTTTGCAGCAATTGTTTTGAAATCAGCATAGCTTGTTCTCCTTTGGGTCCACGCTGGCAAAGCAGGCGCTGCTTTGTCGGCTGAAAACGAAGGCGTTTCGCGCGAATTTGCCTTGCGGCGGGCGATCAGAACCGCGCCAGCACCGAGGAAGAGGATGGGGCCGACCACCGCGTCGTTCGTGGGTTTGCCCGGGTCCGGGAAAACCACTTCGTTTTCTCCTTCCCCCACATTTTCCCTGGTCACCAGCTTGGTGGGGCCAACGGGTTCAGACACATTCTTGTCAAAGACTTCCACAGCGTCGTTCAAGACGGAAACAGTTGTACCGGAGCCCGTGGTGATTAGGAGACGCGGGGCGCTGCGGGTTGCGGGCCGACGGCCTATCGCGCCCGCATCACTTGACTTTTCCCGCATCGGGCAGGGGCCAGACGCGGAACACGATCTTGCCGACCACCTGTTCCACTGCCACACAGCCGATCACGGAATTTCGGGAATCTGCCGAGGTAGCCCGGTGGTCACCCATGACAAAATAACGGCCATCCGGGACCTGGTAGGGCAAGCTGATGTTGCAGTCGCCCTTGGATTTCTCCTGGATATAGGGCTCCTCCAGCTCCTGGCCGTTGATATACACGGTGCCATCCTCGTCGATGTCCACCCAATCTGCCGGTCCCGCGATGCAGCGCTTGACCAGCAGCTTGTTTTCATAGTAAAACGCGATCACATCTCCGGTTTGGATGTCGCCGCTTTTGATGGAGAATACGATGTCCGACTCATTCAGCGTGGGCGTCATGGAGTTGCCGTAGATCCGCAAGACCGGCAGCCACAGGGTCGCCACCAGGATCGTCGCCGCCGCCACCACGATCAGCGCATACAGCGTCGCCCGCAAAGTCTTCCGAAAGACGCTCTTTCGCCTCACGCGCCGCAATTCATCCTCCAGCTCCTCCACAGAAAAGCGCCTGGGTGCAGCTTCTGATTTGCGCATAGCTCTATCCTTCCGAATCAAAAGATTCCGTCTGCTCAGGGTGTGCCGTCCTTCGGCAGCGGTTTGGCCTGCATCCCGGCCTCTGCTCCCGCGAGGACTGCCTCGCGCCTTGCCTGCTGCAGCATGGCCTCGCATTGCCGATGCGTCTGCTCCAGCAGCTGGGCTGCTTCCTGCTCCGCCGCTTCGCTTCTGTGCCGGATGTTTTCCAGATACTGTGCCGCCGCCGCGTCCGCCGCCTCAAACAGCATGTTGATGTTCATCGCCGCCTCGGCCAGAGTTCCGGCGCATTCCACGCGGAGCGTCCGGTCTTCCAGCTGCTCCCTGGCCTTCCGGAGCTCCTGCTCGAGCGCATTGTTTCGCTTGCGCTCGAGCAGCAGCAGTTCCAGCAGCTCGGTGCGGCTTAAACGCTTGAGTTCTTTGTTCTTCATAGCATTTTCACACAGCGCACGCCCCGTTTTCGGCAGGCGGAGGCAATTCCAAGCGTCCGCCTTTCGCAAAGCGCTGGCGTGGCAATGCATATTCCTTACTTTATTTGTATTTTCTCTCACAATAATTATATCGCAACACAGAGGGAATGTCAATGCTTTTTCCGCTGCCCAGCCGATCTTTGGACCCGGTTGACATCCCGTGCGGGCTTGCTGCATGAGAATCCCACTTATGGGATATACTACCGCTTGAGAATACACGCACGGAGGACATTATGCAGGGAAAAGTTGAGATTTGCGGGGTGAATACCGCAAAATTGGGGACCCTGAAGGCCGGGGAAACGGAAGCGCTGCTCCGGCGGAGCAAGGCGGGCGACCGGGCGGCCCGGCAGAAGCTGATTGAGGGCAATCTTCGGCTGGTGCTGTCCGTCATTCAGCGTTTTTCCGGCCGCGGCGAAAACCCGGACGATCTGTTCCAGGTGGGCTGTGTCGGCCTTTTGAAGGCCATCAACAACTTTGACCCGGACCTGGATGTGAAATTCTCCACCTACGGCGTACCGATGATCTGTGGCGAGATCCGCCGTTATCTACGGGACAACTCCCCCATCCGGGTGAGCCGCTCGGTGCGGGACACGGCCTACCGGGTCCTGCAGTGCAAGGAGCGGCTGATGGCGGAGCTGGGCCGGGAGGCCACAATGGAGGAGCTGGCCAAGGCCATGGACCTGCCCCTGGCGACCGTTTGCGAGGCCATGGACGCGGTCTCCGCGCCGGTGTCTCTCTATGAGCCGGTGCACAGTGACAGCGGCTATCCCCTGCTGGTGATGGACCAGATCCGGGACCCCAAGAGCAGCGACGAGCGCTGGCTGGAGGAGCTGGCCCTACGCGACGCCCTGGCAGCGCTGGGCGAGCGCGAAAAGCACATCCTGGCCTTGCGCTACTACGACGGCAAGACCCAGGTGGAGGTCGCCAACGCCATCGGCATCTCCCAGGCCCAGGTCTCCCGCCTGGAAAAGGGCGCGCTGAGCCGCCTAAAGAAGGCCATCGTGTCATAACCGCGCCCAGAGCAGGCAGCAGGCCGCCGCGTATCCCGCGGCGGCCTGCTGTGGGTATGTTCGAATCGTGCGCCGCATCCCGATCTGCTCAAGGCTGAGCCTGTGCGGCAGTCCAGCTTTCATATGGCACAAAGATCAGCGGCGTATCGAGCGGCGTATCCCGGAAGAGCAGGAAGCCCAGATCTCCCTTGCCCGGATGCTCGTTGGTCAAATAGTCCGGGTAGGGCACCAGAGGCAGGGTCAATGTCACGGCCCCCCGCTCCAGCTCCGCCCGGCCCAGCTCCAGCCGCGCCCGGTTGACCGCGCTGTTCCGGCTGTATATATACAGCATACCCGCAAGCCAGAAGGCACAGAGGGCCAGCAGCCCCCCGTGCAGCAGCTTTTCCCGAGGAACGCGCTGCGGCAACAGCTTCAAGACGCCCAAGCCCAGCAGCAGATAGGCCTCAAAGTACATGCGCGGGGCGAGCCCTTCCTGCAAAACCAGCAGCGGGGCCAGGGAGGCCCCGGCGATCAGCAGCAGCTCCAGCAGCGCCCGATCCCGAAGCAGGAGCAGGCTCAACAGCCAGCTCAACAAAAACAGCGCCCCACAGCACAGGCTCGCCATGGTGGGCAGGGCCGCACGGCGGGAGACCAGCCAGAGGTCGGTTCCGGCCCACATGGACAGCAGGAGCAGGCCGACAAGCCAGCCCGCCTTTCCCTCCCGCTGCAGCCGAAAGGCCAGGAGCCCGCTGAACAGCAGCGCCAGAGGCAGGGCCTCCAGCACCAGGGCCTGGCAGATCTGCTTGGCAGCGGAGATGCCCTTTGCCCACGACAGGCCCACTGAATAGATCGCGCCGCCCTGGGCCACGGTCCGGTATTCCGGGTTGAGGAACATGCACAGCGCGCCCAGCAGAAAGCCGCCGAAGGCCGCCGCCCGCAAGCGGAGCGGGAGCTCCCGCCGGAACAGAAGCAGCAGCCCATACAGGCACATGGAGATCGTGAAGGTCTCCACGAAAAGCTGGGTGAACAGGGCCAGCAGGAAGAGCCCCAGGATCCGGCCCGGCCCGGCGTCGGCCTGGCGCTGCAGCAGCAGGCGGCAGAGCAGGAAGCCCAGCATGGGCAGCAGATAGTTCACAAAGGCCACGCCCCAGGAATAGACGTTGGCATAGACGCCCCTGGGCGCACAGAGCACCAGGACCAGGGCGGCAGGCAGGCCATAGGCACAGCGGGACGCGCCGGTCTTCTGCAGCAGCAGGGCCAGGGCCATGAGAAGCCCCGCGAAGAGGAAGGCCCTCAGCCAGCCCAGCGGCGAGAGCAGCAGCTTCGCCTCCGCCACCCCCAGCAGGTTCCCCAGCAGGCGGCCGTTGTGCATCTGGCCGATCACATAGTCCCCCTTGGGAATGGGACGGCTCAGCAGCCGGTCACCCAAGGAGGCAAAGTCCCATGCGGTAAAGTAGAGTTCGTCGCACTCGGCGATGTAAAACAGGTTCACCCCGATCAGAAGAGCCGTCAGCAGCGCCAGAGCCAGCGCCTTCCCCTTCTTTGTGCTTTTGTGCTCCATAAACACTCCTTCCCGGTCCCGGTGCCGGTTTTCTCATCCCAGCTTTTGCCGGATCAAATCAGCGATCTGCTGCATGCGCTCGGGGGCGAAGGGGTCCTCCAGGCCGCCCTGGTCCATGATGGTCTCCAGGAAGCTGTCCGAATCCCGGGGCAGCATATTGTTCCAGCAGGCCAAGCCCGCGCCTTCCTCGCGGCACTCTAAGGCGTAGATCTGGAAGGCAGCGTCGTTGGAGACACAATAGCTCACCACATAGAAGGGCCGCTCGAAGAAATGCACCACATCGAACCAGCTCTTGGCGTAGTATTCCTCCATGCTCGGGTCGAGATAGCCGTAGTCCTCTGCCAGCCGGAGCGAGAGCGCCTCCAGCTCCTCCACGGTCCATTCCGCGGCGGGTCTGGCATAGACCTCATGCTCGAATTCGGCGTAGCTGCCCTGTTGGGTAAAGGTATCCACGGTGTCCATGAGCTTATACTCCGTCAACTCCTCCCGGTAGTCCTCCGGCGCATAGAACAGCAGCAGATATTCCATGCCCTGGGAAAACACCTCCGACAGGTCGTAGGATTTTGTTGCGTCGCGGTTGTACCAGGCGTCCACAAAATGGCCGAACTCATGGCCGAAGTTTAAGATATCGTCGCTATAGCCCTCGGTCTTGACAAAGACGAAGGGAATGTCATAGGTATAGAGGTAGCATTGGTAGGAGAGGTTGCCCTTCTTTTCCGAGACATCAATATCATAGAGCTCATAACGGGTCATATCCCGGGACGCAAACAGGATGCTCCGCCCCATGGACTTGGCCGCTGTGGTGACGGCCTCCAGGTTTTCCGCCTCGTTGAGCTCCGTATAGCCTAAATTTGCCCAACGCTCCTGCAGGCCCAGCTCCTGATAGAGGGGCGCAAGGTCCGTGCGGATATGGGTGAGCAGAGATTCGGCCTGCTCCGGGCTGTATTCCCGCTGAAACAGGTAGGAATAGGCATAATCCTCATAGCTGTCCAGGCCCAGGTAGGCCGCCTGCTCCTGCCGGACCCCCACCAGGCGGAGATAGAGCTCCGCAAAAATGGGCGAATACTTCTCATAATACAGCTTTTGGATCTCTCTCCAATCCTTGAGGGAAATGCTGTCGTCCTCCTGCAGCTCCAGGAAGGAGCGCTCCGCGCCCTGCCAGAGAATGGTGGGATCGGCGGAAATGCGTCGGTATTCCGTCAAAATGTCGTTTTCCCGCTGCATCAGATCCAGATAGGTCGGGTCCAGCTCGTAAGGCTCCTGCCCCCGGTAGGCGTCTACGGTCCAGCCGCCCCAGAATTGCTCGTCCAGGGCTTCTCCCAAATTGCTGTTGGCGGAAGCCGTGCAAAGGTCGGTAAAGAGGCGGTCCATCTCCGTCTCCTGCTCCAAAAACCACTCGCTCTCTTCGGCGTAATACGCGTCGGTAATGTCGTGATAGTAGCGAAGCTCCGCGACGGTCTGCATCGTGTAAAAATTGTCGTAATCCTGATAGCATTCCCGCACCTGGGGGAGCGCTTCGCGCATGCTCAGGCTGTTTTCCTTCAGCGCCGCCGTCAAGCTTGTGTATTCCTCGGTGATGGCGTCCATATCCGGGCGGGTGTAGGTGATGTCCGAGAACTTTGGCATACGATCCTCGCTGGCTGTGGTCTCATTGCGCTCCTGTTTTGTTTCACGGTGCTGCAGCACGGAGCTGAGCACGATCAGGACCACAAATACCAGGCCCATGACAAATTTTCTACGATCCATTGCAAGTCTCCCTTCTGTTTCATTCCCTGGTCATTCCATTATACACGATACAACAAAAAACTGCAATCCCGATTCTTTGTATCTTTTCAAAGGAAAACACAGCGCCCGCATCTTGCCAACGGGCTGTTTGTGTGGTATATTATGAGAAGATACACAGAGCTATCATAGGGAGGAAG
>JAFOKO010000156.1 GCA_017419715.1 Oscillospiraceae bacterium
CCGTGACTTTTCGCTCATATCCCGTCGTTTTGCCTGGATTTATTATACAACAGTTCGCGGGAGAGTGCTACTGTTTTCTCCCATTTGCTCGCATTTTCACCGTATTTTCTGACTCACAGTGGCTTTTTCAGTAAGCCCTATATAAAAAGTGCGCCGCCGGAGCTGCACACCGAAAAACACGCGGCTTCCATTGCTGCAACACAAGTTTCACTTCCAAACGAATGACTTGCGTTGCAGGTTCATGATACCAGAAATGGTGGAAAAGCAAGTAAATCTTTTGTTCCGTCTGTTTGAAAACCACGAACGGAAGAAAAAAGTATAATAAGGTTAGCTTTTTTGCTGTAGATGTGATATAATAATAATGTTTCGGGTCTGTTTCAGATCTCTGCCGGGGGAATGCGACGGTTTCTGGCGGAAAGCTGGATCAAGACCAACACCGACACAGTGGAAGGAACACGACGCACACGATCACAGAAGCGTTCAAAGGCAAGACACTGGTCATCACGGGAGGCGTGGGCTCAACGCGGTGTCATGGTCCAGGCCTGCCCCTGTTACGGCAATCGCCGTCCAGGGGCACGGACTGATCCGGATCGGGATGCGATCGTTTTCATTTTCATAGAAAAGGAGTGTTTTATATGGTAATTGGCTACACGACAGGGGTATATGATCTTTTCCACATTGGGCACCTGAATCTCCTGAAAAACGCAAAAGGGCTGTGTGATAAGCTGATCGTTGGCGTCACTGTGGACGAGCTTGTTCAGTACAAGGGAAAAAATGCGATGATCCCGTTTGAGGACCGGATCGAGATCGTTCGTTCCTGCAAGTATGTGGATGCCGCGGTCCCGCAATACGATATGGACAAGTTAAAAGCTTGCAAAGAGCTGGGTGCCTCGATCCTTTTCGTAGGGGATGACTGGTACGGGACGGAAAAATGGAAAAAATATGAGGAAGACTTTGCAAAAGAGGGGATCAAAATCATCTATTTCCCCTATACAAAAGGCGTTTCTTCCACAAAAATCACTGCCGCGCTCAAGCAAGTTCGAGGCTGGGACAAAGAGGCGGATTCGATCTCGCCCCATGAATACATTCGAGGAGGAATAGAGTAATGGTCGATAAGAATTATTGTATGAGCTCGTTTCTGGTGTTTCGCTATATTGTAGACGACGAGAAAGATTTCTATGCTTCTACGAAACACCAGATCTATACCCTCATTCCGGAGGACGAGAGGATACTTGTTTGGAATGAGAAGGACATCGATGAAGCCATAGAGGCCCAGTTTGCGCCCGTGAGAGGGAAAAAGCTTGGGATCCTGCTCTCGGGCGGGATGGATTCCGCTTGTCTTGCTTCTTATATGCAAGGCTGTGATGCATATACCTTCCGGTTCCTTGGCGGAGATTATCAAAAAGATGAATTAGCAAGAGCCGAGTACTATGCGAAAAAGTATGGTCTAACGCTTCACTATGTGGATATCAGCTGGGATACGGTGCAAGCCAATCTCGAACCGCTCATGAAGCAGAAGGGCGCCCCGGTCCATTCCATTGAGCCACAGATCCTTGCAGCGGCAAAACAGGCCCAGGCGGACGGCATCGAGATGATGATCATAGGCGATGCGGCAGATTATGTCTTTGCAGGCATGGACGGCTTGCATGCCAAGGACTGGGAATTTGACGAGTTTGTGGAACGGTATACCTACCTCGACCCCAAAATGGTATTAGAAAACCCTGTCGATATGAGCGAGGCGTTTGAAAAATACAGATGTGGGGACAAGATCGATTTTATTACGCTGATGCATGAATACGCCGACATTGAAAGCTATGCCTCCTATGAGAATGCGTTTGAGGCTTGCGGAATGCCGTTCCTGGATCCCTATGAGATCCTGAAGATGGCGGAGCCGCTTGATTTGGAACGGATCCGGAACGGAGAATCAAAGTACCTCGTTAGAGCGCTATTTAAGATGAAGTATCCGGAGATCCCAGTCCCGCAAAAGCTTCCCATGCCAAGACCGGTCGACGCCTATTTCAAGACATGGGAAGGCCCCACCAGACCCGAGTTCAAAAAGAACATCGACATGAGCAAATTATCGGGGAACCAAAAATGGCAGTTATACTGCCTGGAGCGTTTCTTGAACCTGAATGAACAATAAAGACGGAGCTCCATTCCAGTGCCGGAACAGGCACGGGAATGGAGCTCCTTTTTTATGGCTTGCAAACCGCTTCCGGGCAGCTTTCATCAGCTGCCTTTCGGACATTCAAATTCGTTTTTTCTCCAAAATAGTGTTTTGCCGCGTTTGTGTTGATCCGGCTGGAGCAGTGTGCTGAAGTTGTCTACACGAACAGGTGGTCCGCCGTAGTTTTTTCCCGGGAAAACCCGGCCATGATGCTTAGTATCTTCATACGAAACGATGCCTCTACCGGAAGCAACGGTGGATGATTTCAATGATCCTGTTTTGTTGCTCTGGGGTAAGCTTGTTGTCACTGGGCAAACAGAGTCCACGCCGGAAAATATCCGCGCCTACATCGATCCCGGAACCTTCGACATAAGCATTCGTGCGGCCCCGGCCATTACCTGTTGCAGCAATAAACGGGTGTGAGCGATAGATGGGCTGCATATGCATGGGCTTCCAGATCGGGCGACCTTCAGCGCCAAAGGCACTGAGCGCATCCAGAATCTCTTGGGGACTGCTCTTGCCGTGCTCGCTTTGCCAAAGGTAATCCTGTTCTCCACGCACCATGGGGGCCATCGCGTCCTCGTCGATCAGAAGACAGCTCAGCCAGAAGTTCGGCACGCTCTTCTCTCGCTCCCAGGAATTCATCTGGACGGGAAGGTCTTGGAAGCCTGCCTCATACCGTTCAAAAATTGCTCGCTTCTGAGCAATATGCGTTTCCAGGTATGGGAACTGCCCACGGAGGACGCCGGCGATGATATTGCTCATGCGGTAGTTGTAGCCAAGCTCTTCGTGCTGATACCAGGGAGCAGATTCGCGGGCCTGTGTGGACCATTTTCTGATCTTGTCCGCATCCTCCTTTGCGTCGGTAAGGAGAAAACCTCCGCTGGACCCGGTTATGATCTTGTTGCCGTTTCCGGACAGGACAGATACCGTGCCAAAGCAGCCAGTCTGCTTGCCCTGGTAAGTTGCGCCGAAGGATTCAGCTGCATCTTCTACGATCAGAGCGCCGTGCTTTTCCGCAATTGCCTGGATCTCGCCAATCTTTCCGGGCGTGCCGTAGAGGTGCGCGACGACGATCAGCTTGACCTCCGGGTAAAGCTCGAAAGCCTTTTCCAGTGCCACTGGATCCATATTCCAGCTTTCCCGTTCCGTGTCAATGAACACGGGGATCCCGCCTTCGTAGCAAATCGGGTTCACCGTGGCGTCGAAGGTCATATCGCTGGCAAATACCCGCTTGCCCTCCAGAGAACCGTGTCCCACGGAGGGCTGCCCAAAGAGCTTTTCCCCGCAAAGGCGGATCGCAAGGTGCAGCGCGGCGGTGCCGGAGGAAAGCGCCACGGCATAGCGTCTGCCGACTTTTTCTGCCGTCAAGGCTTCCACGGCATCAATATTCGCGCCAACCGTGCTCACCCAGTTTGTCCGTATGGCCTCATCCACCCAATGCTGCTCATCGCCGTGCATGGTTGGAGAAGACAACCACATCTTCGCAGGAAACTTTTCAATGCCAAGAAAACGGGGATCAGATAAAAAATCGTGCATTTTGAACTCCTCTTTTTTTCGATGGGGCGCGCCTTGGATGGATTTGCGGGATGCCCCGGGATAGCGCGTTGCCGAGATTCGAGATCGAGCCATAAACATGGTTTATGATCGAGCCGACAAGATTATACCGCAAAAAGACCGGATTTGGAAGAAAAAATTTCAAGAAAAGCAAAATAATTTGAACCCGCTCTGAAAACATGCTGGATCGGCCGGAGATAGCGGCCTGTCGTTGCTGGGGCCAAGGGCGAGAGGGGAGGGAAATGGAGGCGAAACGCAGGGAAGTGTGTATTTCCATACATACGCATGCATCAAAAAAGTTTTTTGAAAAAGAACAAAAATGGTTGACTATCAAGCATTTTTGCACTATAATAAAAAAGAGGAAAGGTTTGCAATTAGCAAACCCTGTATCCATCTAGATATAGTATATTTTTGCGAAAAGGAAAAGGATGCGACGCGATATGCGGGTTCTGGGAGCCGCAGGGAGGAAAAGCATTCGCTGAAGTATAGAATCGTTTGTTCAGCCGTGTGTTGCAGTCATGTCATTATGGGCCGCGACGCAAAGGTGCACGCGGCTTTGAAATGGAGGGTCTATTATGACGAAACAGAATCAGACCGTGCAAAGTCGGCGCAGGCGGGCCATCCGTTGGAAACGGTTGCTGGGCTTCCTGTCCGCCGTGGTTGTATCGGTGACGACTTATGCGCTCATCTTGCCTGCCATCACCTCCAGCTCTCAGACATGGTGCGGGCTGGAGGAGCACACTCACGATGATTCATGCTACACCTGGCAGTTGGTTTGCACGGAGCAGGATCCCAACCACACCCACACGGAGGCCTGCTATCAGAAAGTGCTCAGCTGTAACAAGCAGGAGCATGTCCACGAGGAGCTCTGCCACTCCAACCCCAACGAGGTGGAGACGCCGGAGCAGTGGGAAGCGGAGCTTCCGCTGGAAGAACGCAGCGGCGTCTGGGCGGAGGACCTGGTCCTGATCGCCAACAGCCAGCTGGGCTTCCGGGAAAGTGAAGACAACTTCACCATCGTGGACGAAGTGCGCCAGGGCTATACCCGCTTCGGCGATTGGTACGGCCAGCGCTACGGCAGCTGGGACGCCATGTTCGTCTCCTTCTGCCTCAGTTATGCGGATATTCCAGAGAGCTTTGTCCCCTATGCTTCCGAGGCTGCTGCCTGGGCGGAAGCGCTGCAGGAGAAGGGCCTCTACCGCACCCGCCTGGCGGACGAGAACGGCCAGAGCGCGGCGGCGTATCAGCCGAAGTCGGGCGACCTGGTCTTCTTCCAGGACGAGAATTCTCCTGATCACGCCCCCGCCCGGGTGGGCATCGTCAAGGAGCTCCAGGACGCAGAGGGCGAAGCCCGTCTGATTACCGTGGAGGGCGACGCCGACGGCGAGGTGGCCAGCTGTAGCTATGAGCTGGACGCCGCGCAGATTGTGGGCTTTGCCCAGCTGCCGGAGCGTCCGGAATGGCTGACGGCCTTCCAGAATCCCGGCAGAGCGCCCGCCACTGAGACCACGGAGCCTGAGGACCCGGCGGAAACTCAGCAGCCTTCCGTTGACATGAGCTACAGCAACAGCGCCAATGTCCTGCGTGGCGCGCGCCGCAACACCCTGTCCTTCCGGGGCGAGGATTATGAGATCCTTGCCCGTTACCCGGATTCCGCCCAGATCCCCGCCGGCGCATGGCTTTCCGTGCAGGAGCTGGGCAGGGAAGATGCCGATTATGCAGCCCACGCGGAAGCGGCGGCGGATCAGCTGAAGGCCGATCTGACCTACGCCCGCTTCTTCGACATCAAGATCATGAACGCGGACGGCGAGGAGATCGAACCGGCCAACGGCGCCGAGCTGAGCGTGGAGATCCGCCTTCTGGATCAGATCCCCATCGCCCAGGACGAACAAGTCCGCGTGGTCCACTTCATCGACGACGCGGCGGAGCTGATCGAGCCAGAGCAGACGAGCCTGACGGAGGAAGACGAGCTGGAGGTGGTACGCTTCCAGGCGGACGGCTTCTCCATCTGGGGCGTTGTGGGTTCGAAGGCCCATGAGGCCCGGCAGCTGACGGCAAAGGCCGAGGGCGTAGAGGTCCAGTTGGCCGCGCCCAGCCAGGCGCGGCTCCCGGAGCGTGCGCATCTGGAGGCTGTGGAGCTGCAGCCCGGCAGCGCAGAATACGAAAGCTGCTATGCGGAGGCCCAGCGCCTGCTTTCCGAGGAAAAGGGAGAGACTGTGCGCATTGCCTTTGCCCGATTCTTTGACTTGACCATCCGGGACGAGAAGGGCCGGGAGCTGGAGCCGGAGGCCGCAGTGAATGTGCGTTTCAACTACGACGAGCAGCTGGACCTTTCCCTGGGCCAGGAGATGTATGTGGTCCACTTTGCCGACGCAGGCGCGGAGCTGATCGAGACGGATCTGTCCCGTCCCCTGGACGCCGCAGGCGAAGAGACCGAGGGCACCTGCGTGGTTTTCCAGCAGGATTCCTTCTCCATCACCGGCACGGTTCTCACCGACGAAAAATTGGTCACCGATATCACAAGCATTCACTATGGCTTTCCTCAGATGTCTGCCTCTTATTACGTCACCTTCGACGCGGACGCGGACGGGGATGGTGAGAATGAAACCTACGCCATGGGCTACGGTGGCGTGGTGGAGGAAGTTAGCTACGATACCGATGGAAAAATCCACTTCAATACCGGCGTGAACGACAACAGAACCATAGCGGATGAATGGTTTGATTCGTTCAACTGGTATTACAACAATTCTGCATATTTCTATAATACCGCTTTTTCAAATGACAATAAGACAGCAGGCGGAGATTATGAAGGCAACTTCCTCTCCAACGACTATCCCTTTGCTACAACGCCCACCGGTGACTATCAGGGTGGAACTCAGTCCCTGACCTATAATGCAAACGGGGCAACTAGTGACAGCACCTACGGTTACGACTTCAGAAACATGATTGCCTACTATACAAGGGGCTGGTTTTCAAGCACTGTTTATTATGACAATCAGAATTATACTTTCAGCTATAACATTTCGAACGGTACAGTCACATCAACCCCAAAGGCCAAATATGGGCCGATGGGCGGACTGAGTACTTTTGTTGTAAAGGAGAAATATAGCAACAGCACCCTTTCCGGAAATCCTTCCGGGACAGAGGTGTTGGACCTGGATGAAATCTATGTAGACCAGAGTGAACCGAGAAACAATATCAACCGCCTGGCGCGTTCTCTCTATATTGACAGCAACAGGAATATTCGTCTGGCAATGCAGACAAGAGTGAAGTCTGGCACCGGTCTGATTCGCCCTTATCCGGTGAAGGCGGAAAGCAATACGAAGGGGTATGTGACCATCTCCAGCACGAAATACACTACCTGCGACGCGGTTTTGGTGCTGGACGGCGGTTACTGGAAATGGGTATTTCCCTATGAGATCGGCGCGGGGCAGCAGTTTCCCAACGCCGTGAAGGCCACCAACCTGCAGTTTTCTACGGGATATACCACCGATGGAATTGCATCCGCAGAGCCCGGCAGCGCGCTGGATGCGATTGATAACTCCCGCAATACCGCGCCGGAGATCAGCAAGAGCCTGATGCCAAATAACGGCGGAGACGGCACCTATTCCCTGGCTTTGAGCGTCATGGGCGACAGCCACGCTGCTTTCTCCAACATGGACATAGTTGCGGATGTTCTGGTGGTGGCGGATATGTCCAACAGTATGAAACAGACCGACGGCGGGTCGAAAACGCGGCTTGCAATTTTAAAAGAATCCCTTGAAACCCTGCAGGGCGCGCTGCTGAGCCAAAATACGGCTGAAAAAACTGCCGTGGCGATGAACCTGATGACCTTCGGCTCCGTGGCAGCGGACTATGACCGCAGTTGGGTCAAAACGCAAGCGGATTTCCAACAATACATTAATTCTTTGCCGACAGAAAGTAGCTTGCAGGGAGCAACCAACTGGGAAGACGCGCTGGAAAGAGCCTATACCATCCTTAAGGCGCGAAGAAATGTCACCCAGAACGATACAGCGAAGCACGTCCAGTATCTGATTTTCCTCACCGACGGCGACCCCACCTGCTGGGTGGAACCCAACGAGAATGAGGATCTCAACGGCCACGCCTGGCTCTGGGAGGCGCTGTACGCTGGGGCGGAAGGGTATTTAGGTACCGGTACTACCCAGCCTCTGAACATCTACTACTCCCTGCTGGAGGCCCGCGACGATGCCAGAAGAATTGTCTGGGGTATTGAAAAGGGTACGGTGAACGGCCTGGACAGCGGTATCAACGATGCCCAAAACAACAACCACCTCAACGAGGACGGAACCCCCGAGACGGTCACCACCTATATGTACGCCATTGCCACGATGGGCAACGCCGACACGCTGACCAATCTTCTGGCTTACGCCTACAACGGCAGCCTGGAGGCCACCTATCCCGCGGATTCCCTGATGATGGCGTCGAACCAGAATGAACTTGAGGCCGCCTTCCTCCGAATTGCCCACAGCATTACGGCGAAAATGGCCTACACCGGCGTCTCCATCCACGACCCCTGCACTGAGTTCACCCACGTTGCCTCGGAGCTGGACCGAACGACCTCCTTCCACTATTTCCGTTATCCCTGCGATACGGATTTCAATATTCTGGATGAAACAAGCGGCCAAATCCGCTTCGAGGCGGTGCGGAATGCCAACGGGGTCATTGAATACTACCTGGACCGCGCAAACGGCAACGCCCGGATCGACAACATCTTTGAGCACTTGACAGAGTGGGATCGGAAGGTGGATCTGACGGCCTATTCCGGCACAAGCCCCCTGCCGGACGGCGACTTTGATGGCATGGATTACCGGATCAAGGAGGCCAAGTTCGATATCCGCATTTTCCGCACCTCGGACAATTCCGAGGTGGAGGATCTCTCCGGCGTTGATCCCTATGATGTCGGTTCGGATCCCTCCCAGGGAAAACCCTACTATTACACCCAGGTCATTGATTGGGACCTTGCCACCGAGCACCCCTACCGGGACGCTACAGGGCAGCCCAGTGACCGCTTCCTGCTGGAAACAGGCTATGCCTACACGGTTATCGTCACCGTCTGGCCCTATCAGAATCTGTATGACATCATTGCCGGTCTGAACAACGGACAGATTGCTTCCTTGGAAGAAATTGAAGGCGAGATTGACATCCGGTACATCCATCAGGATCCTTCCACAGGCGAGTATTACTACGATACGAACCTGCGAGACAGCACCGGAAAATCCATGGCAAGCGTGGATTATCAGCGCTACAATGAGTATGTGGACGGCAACGGCGACACGCAGATTCACACCACGTCGTCCTCCAAGCAGTTCTACACCAACCCGGAGCCGGTTCCCCTGGCGGAATACGAAATCCGCATGCGGAAAACCTGGGAGGATATGCTGGATACGACCCTGCTGGAACGGATGATTCTGGAGCAGGCGGCTTCCAAGTTTAAGGAGCTGACGGGCACCGAATTATCTTCGATTTCTTCCTTCAGTGCGCTGAACGCAGCGCTTTCCAGTCTGAGCAATGCGCAAAGGGAGGAACTCTATGACGCTTACCGCGCTCAGCTGGTCCTGCTCTCCAAGCCCATCGGCGCGGAATTCCCCTCGGAAGACGCCAATGTGTTCAGTGCCGGCGTGGAGGGCGAATGGGTGTACTACTTCTACAACGGAGAAAACCTCGGCGCCTGCAGCATGTTCTTCTCCCCAGTCTGGCATTTCTACGGAGAACAGGCAGGCGAAACCGATCTCAGCCGTCTGGGTCGCATTGTGATTGACAGCCGGACCAGCGAAGAGCAGTCCATCGAAGTCAGCGCCGGTACGCTGGTCTCAGAAACAAACTTTGATCCCTTGGATAATAATTACGAGAACCACTACAAGATGGAAGTGCACTTCCCGGCTACCGACACCGAGCCGGAGCGGACGGAAGTCTATTACATCATTGAAGAGGGCTACGATTACACCCTGCGGGAGCTCAATCCGGACAGCCCCTTCACCCTGAGCACCGAGTTCTACCACCCTATGCTGATTGACGGCGTGCTCTATGATATCGAGATTACAGGAAAAAGACAGGAAGTTGAGAGCCATGGCGGCGTGAATAAGGATGTGACCATCTATTCCGCCCGGGTCAAGAGCAGCGGCATCAGCACCCTGGAGGCTACCAACCGGCTCAGACCGCAGATCACCCTTTCCAAGGAAGTGCTGCGCAACACGGAGCTGGAGGGCTATCAGACCCTGTACGCCACGGATTTGGAGGGCAATGTGCTGACCCAGGATGTGGAAATGCTCGGGCAGAGCTATGTGTATCAGCTTCGTGTCATGGACCCCTTCACTATCCGGGTGGAGATGAGCTTCCCGGACGATGCCCAACAGGCCCATATTCTGGCCGATGCTGTCGGCGACACGGTCCCCGGGATGTTCTATGTGATCTATCCCGCCTATCTGGATGAGATGCTGGCAGAAGGCTTGATTACTTCGGCCCAGCTGAACGAGTATCTGAGCTTTTATATCCGTTCTGGTGGGGCGTATCAGATTGGCAGTACAAGCTATACGGGCAGCGCCGGCAGCTTCCAGGTTCGGGAGATTGCAACAGAAGGAAGTCGTAGCTTCTGCACCGAGCTGGGCGCGGATATTACCATCAACGCCAACCAGCATGTGCGCATCTACAATGTCCCCCAGCAGGCCAGTGTCACGCTGACGGAGATCAATGTGCCCAAGGCCTGGGTGCAGACGGAGCTGGACAGCGAGATTCCGGTTGACGGTCTGGCGTCTAACATCCGTTATCAGGCCAGCTTGTCCAACCTGCTCCTGCCGCTGGACCTGGAGCTGAAGAAGATCAATGTCCTGACCACCGACCGGAGCACGGTGACGCTGAGTGACAGCTCCACCCCCGCCGGAACCGGGACGATGTATGACGATTCCGCCATTCCCGGCCTGTCCGGCGCCCGCTTCACCCTCTATCGGAAGGTAGAACCGGAGCTGACGGAGGAGAACATGGCGGCAAGCGGTGTGATCTGGCTGAAATCCGACGGCAGCACCGTTTCCACCGGCGCAAGGCCGGAGGCCGATGCGGTGCAGGTGTTCGCAAGCACCGTGGACTACTTCGGCAATCCGCTCACCAACATTCCCATCAATGGGGCCACGGATGGAAACGGCAAGCTGCGTTTCCTGCATCTGCTGCCGGGCACCTATTACTTGGTGGAGACGGCGCCCCCCGCAGGCTTCCTGCCCAGCAAGGAATACCTGACTCTGACCCTCACAGCTGACGGCCTGAGCTACCAGCAGCCTTCGCAAAACGCAGGCTTCGCGCAGGATGCCCTCTGGCGGGAGGAAGACGCAGAGCCGCTGGACCAGCCGGTGTTTGAACTGCTTGTGACGAACAACGGCGGCGAAGAGCTTCCCCAGACCGGCGGTTCCGGCTGGGAATCCCTCTCTATCCTGGGTATCGTGCTGATGTTCATCGGCGCGAGCGCCCTGTTGATAAGAAAAACATGCACGAAGGAAACCCAGGCATAGGCGGCGTACACCGCGGTCGGTTTCGGGGCGATTGAAATCGCCGCGGTGTCCTGTCTCGCTTGGTTTTCCCTCATGCCCCCCGGCACGCAGCACCCGCTGCGGAAATCGGATCGATTCCGACGCCCTGTCATTCCGAACCCAGTGCGCACACTGGGTGAAGAATCCGTATTCCCCAGGACTTGGACCACACGGCTTGTCACTCCAATTTGCAAACAGGCTCGCAATGGCATGGGGCAACGGAGTCGATACCCAAAATCATCTTAATCATGTTAAGAAATGAAAGGAGAGCGTATCTCATGAAAAAACTCTTATCTGTTTTGCTTGTCGTTGCGCTTCTGTTTTCTCTGTCCGTCGTAGCATTCGCGGACGGAGATCCCAACCTGATCGTTGGCAACGCTGCTTACGGCAAGACCTACACCTGGTACAAGCTGTTTGATGCAGTGAGCTCCGGCACTTCTGTCAGCTATTACACTAACGAAACCCACAAGAATGTCCTTGTCGCCATGAATGACAGCGAGGATCCTTCCTACGACGCAGACTGCCCCTTCGCAGTGGAAGAGACACCTGTGGATGCTAAGTATGCTGTGACCATCAAGGACGGCAAGACCGATGCAGCCGTGATCAATTGGCTGAAGGAGCACTATGAGGATCTGGCTCTGGCGAATGGCACAATGAACAATGCCGACGGCAAAGCCACCGCGACCGTGGACCCCGGCTATTACTACATCAACACCACCAACGGCTCCGCTGTGACCATTGACTCTGTTCTGGACACAGTTGAGACCGTCTACGACAAGAACGATGCGAATCCCAGCGATCTTGACAAGCTGATCACTGCCGAAAATGAAGTTGCTATTGATCCTGGCGTTGACTCCAACGAAGCCGCTGTCGGCTCCGTGGAAGAGTTCACTGTGTCCTTCAATGCTGTCAACTATACTTCCAGCAATGGTTCTGTGGAGAAGGTCCTGAACTGGCACATCACCGATACTCCTACCTATCTGAACATCAATGCTGCTTCCATCAAGGTTTATGTGACCCAGCCCAACCCCGCGTATGATGCAAGCGATCCTGAATCTGCTGAATACATCGATGTTGAGCTTACCAAGGGTACGCAGTTCACTGCTTCCGTTGATGATACGACTGGTGAGTTGACGGTTGATATTCCCTGGATCGTGACGACCTCCGGCGAAACCTATGGCGATCTCCTTTACACTCCCGCTGCGGCTGATGGCGTGCACATCCCCGTGAAGATTGTCTACGAGGCCGAAGTTCTCACCGGCGCTGCCACTGCTGTTGCCCCCAACGCCGTTATCGTGGAATACAGCCACGTTCCCGCCGAAACGGATGCAGGCTTGATTCCCAACCCCGTCAACCCCAACGATCCCGATCATCCCTGGGATCCCGAGAATCCTAACCCCTGGTCGCCTGATCATCCTTATACCCCCGATGACCCCACGACTCCTGAGGAGGATCCCTACATCCCCGGCCCCGTTCCCACCACGCCTGTGAACCCGGACGATGATGGCGACGACAATCCCGATCCCGAAGTCACCAACACCTACACCTATGGCTTCAATCTGGTGAAGACCGACGCTGATGGTGCTCCTCTGACCGGCGCAACCTTCCAGCTGAAGAATTCTTCCGACGAAACTGTTTACTTCCTCAGAACGGTTGATTCCGGTCACTATGTCTTCACGGTTTGCGCTGCGGGGACCGCTGGTGCTACGGCTGATATCTTCCTGGAAGAGTACAACACCGGCTACATCAGAGGCCTGGATCTGGACACCTACACCCTCATCGAAACCGACGCCCCCGAAGGCTACAACAAGTGCGCTCCCATGACGATTACCGAGCGTCCTTCGACTGGCACGCCCGCAGACGGTGCAGTGCTGACCAGAGTTGACGCTGCTGCTGGTTTTGTAGACTACGAAGTGGAAAACCACACCGGCAGCGAGCTGCCTGCCACCGGCGGCATCGGCACCACCCTGTTCTATGTCCTTGGTGCCATCCTGTTCTTCGGCGCCGGCGCTGTCCTGATTGCCCGTCGTAAGGCTGCAGAGCGTTAATCCCAATCCCCGGCCCACACCATGCAAAGTAAGCCCCACTTTGCTAAGGCTATTGGCCGCTGCAGGAGCTTTTCCTGCAATGTCAACGTAATAGCGAGAGGGGGGACGCCGCAAACGCGGCGCCCCCCTGGTTAGAACCAAACCCGCTGTGGTTTGGGCTGTGCGCGCATCCGCTAAGGAACGCCCCGCACGCAGAGCCTTGCCCACAGAGAGACTTGCCCGTTTGGAGCACGCCCCGCGTCCTCCCGCGTTGGATCGTGATGCGTATGGATTCAAATACATCAATCAAAACTGAACACACACAGCAGGCCCTTCGCCGCCGCAAACGACGCCGGATCCAAACGCTGCTGATCGTTCTGGTCATGCTGGCCGGCGCCGGACTGCTGCTGTATCCCATGGCAGCGGATTTTTGGAATCGAATGGTGCAGACCCGTGCCGTCATGTCCTATAATGCC
>JAFOKO010000157.1 GCA_017419715.1 Oscillospiraceae bacterium
GCCCGGCGCTACCAGCACGGAAGGATGCCAGTTGCGCCAGCATAGCTGCCGCACTGGCGATAAAATCCACAACAGTCCCCCGGACTGTTGTGTCCCCCGAGGGGGAAGGCTTTACGAAACCACACCATCCCTACGCGTCCCCTATTGCCTATTGCCTGGTCCCCAGTGACTAATGACTGGTGACTAATGACTCCCCCCGTCTCTTATTGCCCATAGCCGATTGCCCAAACTTGAGCAGGTCCTTCAATTGCAACGGACACGAATGGAATGTACCTCACAGAAAGAATATGAAAGAACGCTTACAAAAGATACTGTCCGCCGCCGGGCTTTGTTCCCGTCGGGCGGCGGAGGCGTGGATTATCCAGGGCAAGGTCACCGTCAACGGAGGCCTTGCCCAGCTTGGCGATACGGCGGACCCTGCAACGGACGAGATTCGCGTAGACGGCCGCCCCCTGCCTGCCGCCCCGCAAAGCTGCACCACGGTCCTGCTCTACAAGCCCCGGGGCGTTGTCACCACCATGCAGGATGAGAAGGGGCGCCCCACCGTGGCGGAGCTGCTCCCCCCGGAGCTGGGAAGGCTCTACCCCGTGGGCAGGCTGGATCAGTTCTCTGAGGGCCTGCTGCTCATGACCAACGACGGCGCGCTGGCCCAGCGCTTGACCCACCCCAAGGGCGAGGTACATAAGACCTACCGTCTCTGGGTCACAGGCTGGCACGAAGGCGCGCTGGAACAGCTCCGCCGCCCCATCGTCCTGGACGGCTACCGCATCCGGCCCCCCCAGGTTCGGCTGCTGTGGGAGGGAAAAGCAGGCAAGCGTCACCAGGGAGCGCAGAGCGGGGAACAAGCTGATGCAGCGGCGCGCATCGGTGCGCCACAGAACAATGTCGCCGCCCTGGAGATCACGATCCACGAAGGAAGAAACCGTCAGATCCGCCGCATGGCCGAAGCCGCAGGCTTGCAAACCACCCGGCTCAAGCGCATCGCCGAGGGAGGCCTGTCTCTGGGCGATCTGAAGCCCGGCCAGTGGCGGAAGTTGACGGAACAAGAATTGGAATTGATGCAAGGAGGAGTACCCAATGAGTCGTAGTTCAAGAAGCAAAACCATCCAACCGAACAGCATAACGGCCAAGCTCATGTTTGTCGTCGGCCTGCTCCTGATCGGCCTGGCTGTGTTTTTGTTCGTCCAGGAAAAGCAGAAGCTGGACCGGCTCCCAACCACTGAGGCGGTGGTCCTGGATACCCATTCAGGCGGAAAACACAGCAGCAACAGTTATACGGACATCGAATATAAGGTGGGCGGGCAGACCTATACCCATCGCTTTAACGGCTATGTCTTTTTTCAAAGCAAGGGAAGCCGCATCACTGTCGCCTATAACTCGGACGACCCGAACGAGGTCTATGAGACAGGCTTCATGGGGCACCCCGTTCCATTCGCTATAGCGTTTGTCGGGTGGGCCTGCCTCTGTCCCTTCAGACCCATCAAGCGCCTGAAGGGCGAGCGCTTCGATTGAATCGAGCTGTGCCGTCGAACGCACCCTGCATGATTTGCCTCCGGCAAATGGCATTCGTACCGAATGCCGGGGACGGGGGTACGGATTCTTCGCTACGCTCAGAATGACAGGCGGGGGAACGGATTCTTCGCTACGCTCAGAATGACAGACGGGGGAACGGATTCTTCGCTACGCTCAAAATGACAGACGGGGGACGGATTCTTCGCTGCGCTCAGAATGACAGACGGGGGACGGATTCTTCGCTGCGCTCAGAATGACGGGCGGGGAAGCAGTTCAAGCGCCTGATCCGCGAGGGGCGCAACCGGCAGATCCGGGGGATGGCGGAGGCCGCGGGCTTGAAAACCACCCGGCTTAAACGCATTGCCGAGGGTAGCTTGCGCCTGGGCGATTTGAAGCCAGGCCAGTGGCGCAGACTGACGGAAACGGAACCGGAACAATTAAAACTAAAACACGAATAATAATCTGAGAGCGCACATTCTTCGCGCTTTCTACACGGCATGGAAAAGGAGTTTTCTATGAAAAATGATTATGAGGATTGGAACAATGAGGATTATGTTCCGAACGGGAAATCCGCGTCGGACGACAAATACCCGCCGGTACATTTGGCCGTTCTGCTGCTGATCTTTGCGGCATTTGAATGCCTGCTGCTTGGCAAGCTGCTTTTCGGCCATGGAGACGCAAAAAAGCTGACCGCTTCCATAATAGCCGGCGGTCTGGGGATGGTACTTGCTTTTCAGCACCTGAACCGCAAGTTTGAGGAGAATCCCTGGGGAGAAGGCCTTCTTTCGATTTTCAACTATGGAATCTTCGCAAGTCTGCGCGGACTGAAACGGGGCTTTGTACGGCTCTGCATCGCGCTCGGCTGTCTGCTTCTGGCGTTGACGCTGTTCCTGATTCATGTAGGGCGGACGCACGGCCTTGTGCGGACAGAGGCAACCGTATGTAATATGAACTATCATTTTATGTACCAAGTGAAGTTCGAGGCAAACGGCGGTACGCAGTTCGCACGTTTCCCCTCTGTGGTTTTCAGCCCGCACTATCAAGAGAGCATCCCGGTGGCCTATGATTTGGATAATCCACAGACTGCTTACGCGGCGGGCAAGGCAGCCTTGTATGGCGGTCCGATGGAAGCGGGCCTGCTTGGGGTGCTCTTTCTGCTGCTCAGCGGCTACCCGCAGTGGCTGATCCGCGTCCTTGCGGCCGGGGGAAAGAAAAACAGCGCCTCCGGACAGGAAAAGGATCCCCGGGAATGGTAGGATCGTATTCAGCAACAAGAGGAATTTTTTAGAAATGGAAAAAGGAAACGGTATTTTAGAACGCATGTTCGCAAGGAGGATCAGCTATGCGTATGCGGACAGACGCGACCGAAGAAAGCTGATCGCGGTGTTCGTGATCGCCTTGCTGTTATTTATTACACATATGACTCAGGCGATCCAGTATCACAACATGAGATCAACGATAGCTACCGTACTCAGCGTCCGCACGCAAACGGTAACAAACTATAGTCGAAACCCTTTCACACCCAGGACGAAGATCAAATATTACGCAACCGTGGAGTACACCGTCAACGGGAGCACCTACAGCAAGGAGATCTCGGTCAACGAACTCAAGGAAAGCGGCCAGCAGATCCGGATCTATTACCGTCCGGACCGCCCCGACTATCGCCCACAGGCGAAAAAAGCAGTTTGGGTCGCGCTGCTGTGTTGCGCGTTTCAGGCTTGGGTGATGTGTCTTACCGGAATCCCGGCCTGCCTTTGGAACTGGATCACTTCTAAAGAGAACAGATGATGAATGCCTATGATTTGATCGTGATCGGCGGCGGGGCTGCCGGGATGTTTGCTGCCGTGCAGGCGGGCTATGCCGGGGCGCGGGTGCTGCTGCTGGAGCCCAACGAGCGGCTGGGAAAAAAGCTGCTCATCACCGGCAAGGGCCGCTGTAATTTGACCAACAACTGCCCCTGGCAGGAGGTCTTGAAGAATGTCCCCCGCAACGCCCGCTTTCTCTACTCGGCCCTCTCCGGCTTCACGCCCGAGGACGCCATCACTTTTTTTGAAAGCCACGGCTGTGAGACCAAAACGGAGCGCGGCAACCGGGTCTTCCCGGTTAGCGACAAGTCCGCTTCGGTGCTCGAGGCCCTCAAAACCGCCCTGGGTTACGCCGGGGTGGAGATCGTCCGCGCCCGGGCAAAAGAGTTGTGCGTCGAAGACGCGAGGATATCCGGCGTCCGCACGGACAGGGGCTGCTTCTACGCCCCCGCCGTGATCCTGGCCACCGGCGGCAAATCCTACCCCGCCACCGGCTCCACCGGCGACGGCTACCGGCTGGCCAAGGCGCTGGGCCACAGCATCGTCCCGCCCGTCGGCTCTCTGGTCCCCCTGGTGGAGGACGGGACATGGTGCGCCCAGATGCAGGGGCTGGCGCTCAGAAATATCGAGATCAAGCTGCTGGACGAGAACGGAAAATCTGTGTTCTCGGAATTCGGCGAGCTGCTCTTCACCCACTTCGGCCTCTCCGGCCCGGTGATCCTCTCGGCCTCGGCCCACATGGAGCCGGGCAAAGCTTATGTCGTTTCCATCGACCTCAAGCCCGCCCTGGACGAGGAGAAGCTGGATGCGCGCATTCTACGCGACTTTGCGGAGAGCAAAAACCGAAGCTTTGAAAACGCCCTGTCGGGGCTCTATCCCAAGACCATGATCCCGGTGATCGTGGCCCGCTCCGGCATCCCGGGCGACACCAAGGTCAACGCCGTCACCAAGGAGCAGCGCCGTCGGCTTCTGGAGCTCACGAAGCACTTCACCGTCCAAATCTCCGGCCTGCGCCCGGTGGAGGAGGCGATCATCACCTCCGGCGGCGTCGCTACGCGGGAGATCGACCCAAAGACCATGGAAAGCAAACTGGTCCCCGGCCTCTACTTCGCCGGGGAAGTCATCGATGTGGACGCCTACACCGGCGGCTTCAACCTGCAGATCGCCTGGAGCACCGCCTACGCGGCCGCCAACGCGGCGACAGGGCAATGGGCATGAGGCAATAGGCGTTAGGGGACGGGGGGACGGATTCTTCGCTTTGCTCAGAATGACAGGCGGGGAGGGCTGTGCCTGCGTTCCAACGCCGTTCTTACCCTTATACTTACACTTGCTCTCTCTCTTACACTTACACTTATACTTATTCTTACTCTTACCCTTATTCTAACTCTAATTCTACATGCGACCAATGGAGGAAAGAAGGGGCGGAAAAAGCCTTGTATAGTCTGGTTTTTTCGGAGTGAGATTTACAAAAACAGAAAAACATCGAGCCTGGATCGACAGAAAAGCATCGAAAAAACGGAATAAAGCAAAGCAGAAACGAAATGCCCTGCAGGACAGTCTGAAAAGTCCGGATAAAAAGCAGAGCCTCCCTGGAAAGATACGAGGCAAAACGAACGATATGGGTCGGAGATTTGCGGGCTTTTGGGGAAAACTGGAGGTAAATAAGCGGTTTTCCACCGTGATCCACCGGATTTCAACAGCAACTTCCACAGAGCACAAAAGGCTTCATCTTGGTTTTCCACGGGATATCCACAGTTTTTGCTGTGTTTTCCACTTAAATACACCGCGTTTCCACAGAGTTTTACACATACAATAAAGCACAATGACCAATTTTGAAGCGAAGAAAGAAGGTTTTCATCCTATGAACACGACCAACGAAAGCAAGTACATCTCCGTCGCCATCGATGGCCCTGCCGGAGCGGGGAAGAGCACCATCGCCAAGCGGGTCGCTGCAGAGCTGGGCTATCTCTATGTGGACACCGGGGCCATCTACCGCACCGTGGGCTATCACATGAGCCTGATGGGCATCGGCCCCAAGGACAAGGACGGCATCGAGCGCTGCATCGACGATGTGAACATCGACATCGAGTATCAAGCCGGCGGCGTCCAGCACATGATCCTCAACGGCCAGGATGTGACCGACCGGATCCGCACCCCGGAAATCTCCATGATGGCCTCCGGCGTGGCGAGCCAGAGCTGTGTCCGGGCGTATCTGCTGGACATGCAGCGCCAGCTGGCCCGGACCCACAATGTGGTCATGGATGGCCGCGACATCGGCACCGTGGTCCTGCCCCACGCCCAGGTCAAGGTCTATTTGACGGCCTCCGCCGAGGTGCGGGCGGAGCGCCGCTGGAAGGAGCTCACGGCCAAGGGCGAGCAGCTCCGCTATGAAGAGGTCTATACCGATGTGGTCAAGCGGGATGAGCAGGATATGAACCGGAAGATCGCGCCGCTGAAATGCGCGGACGACGCCGAGGTGCTGGATTGCTCCTACTTGACCATCGACCAGGTGGTGGCGGAGATGAAGGCCATCATCCAGAGGAAAACGGTGCAATGAAATACGACAAGAAGACCCATCTGGTCTACCGATTTTTCATATGGCTTTTCCGTATCTGCTTCTTCTTCTATCACCCCAGCAAGCTGATCGGGCGGGAGAATGTCCCCGAGGGTCCCTGTATGCTCTGTGCCAACCATTCCGGCTTTGCGGATCCGCTCTGGGTCTTTCTGCTGCTCAACGGGGATTACCCGCCCTGGAGCATGGGCAGAAATACGCTGTTTACCAAGCCGGTGCTCCGGAAGCTACTGCCCTATATGGGCTCCTTTCCCGTGGACCGGGACAACCCGGACCTGTCGGCCGTCAAGAAATCTCTGGCGGTGTTGAAGGACGGCAAGCAGCTCTTGATCTTTCCGGAGGGCACCCGGGTCAAGAACGGAAAGAAATCCGAGCCCAAGTCCGGGGCCGTCATGCTGGCCCAGCGGGCAGGGGTCCCCATCGTGCCCATCTACATCACCCACGGCCGCACCCCCTTCTGCCGCGTCCGGGTCGTCGCGGGCGAGGCCTACACGCCGGAATTCTCCTCCCGCCGCCCCAGCGGCGAAGAGCTGGAACAGGCGACGAAGGAAATGATGGCGAAGATTTATGCGCTGGGAGAGGGGAAATGAAGTGCGCTTTGCAATATCCCTAAAAGAGATACTTCATGCAAGCAAAGGGGGCTTGGTATTATGCAAATAACTCTTTCTGAAACTGCCGGCTTCTGCTTTGGCGTGCGGCGGGCGGTGGAGTTGGTGGAGCGAACTGCCGGGGCAGGGGAACGCGTCGTCACCCTGGGGCCCATCGTGCACAACCGGCATGTGGTGGAGCGCTTTGCCCATCTGGGCGTCCGGGAGGCTGCCGAGGTGGAGGAGATCCCCGACGGGGCCACGGTCATCATCCGGGCCCATGGGGTGGGCCGTGCGGTCTATGAGGCCCTGCAGGCCCGGGGCTTGCGGGTGGTGGACGCCACCTGTCCCTTTGTGGAGCGCATCCACCAGCTGGTCCGAAAGGCCGGGACAGAGGGCCGGAAGCAGATGATCTTCGGCTCCCGGACCCATCCGGAGGTGGTGGGCATCTCCGGCTGGTGCGACGAGCCGCTGGTGGTGGAGACCCCGAAGGAGCTCGAGACCTGGCTGCTGGCGGAGCCAAAACGGCGGGAAATGCCGCTGATCCTGGTGGCCCAGACCACTTCCAATCAGAATTTGTGGAAAAAAGTTTGTAAAATCGCAAATTCGCTCTGTACAAATTGCAAAATCTTTGATACAATATGCGAAGCAACTGAGAATCGGCAAACTGCAGCCGCCGCGCTGGCCGCGAAAAGCGACGCCATGGTGGTGGTTGGCGACCGGACCAGCTCCAATACCCGGCAGTTAGCGGCCATCTGTGCGGCCCACTGCCCTCGGGTCTTCGCGGTGGACAATGCCGCCGAGCTGGCGGATTGCGATTTCTCAGGGATTCATACCATTGGCATCACTGCAGGGGCGTCAACACCTGCGTGGATAATAAAGGAGGTCAATCAAACCATGGATGAAAAGAAAACAGTAGATACTGCTGCAACGGAGGAAAGCTTTGAGGCGCTGCTTGACGCAAGTATCAAAACTCTAAACACAGGAGATACGGTCACAGGCACAGTCGTCGCCATCGGCACCACCGAAGTCCAGGTTGACCTGGGGACCAAACACGCCGGTTATATTCCCTGTGACGAAGTGAGCGCCGATCCCAATGTCAAGCCCGAAGAAGTCCTCCATGTAGGCGACGAGATCAAGGTCTTTGTCGTCCGCGTCAACGACCAGGAAGGCACCGTGCAGCTCAGCCGCAAGAAGCTGGACGGCATGCGCGTCTGGGACGAGCTGCAGGAGGCTGCTGATAACAAGACGCCTGTGGAAGCCAAGATCACCGAGACCAACAAGGGCGGTCTGGTGGCCAATGTCAAGGGCGTGCGCGTCTTCATTCCCGCTTCCGCTTCCGGCATTGCCCGGGGCGGCGACCTGGAGGCCCTGAAGGGCCAGACGGTCCGTATCCGCATCACCGAGGTCAACCGCGAGCGTCGCGGCGGCCGTGTGGTCGGCTCCATCCGTGCCGTGGCCAGCGAAGAGCGCAAGGCCGCCCAGGAGAAGATCTGGTCCGAGATCGAGATCGGCAAGAAGTACACCGGCGTTGTGAAGTCCCTGACTTCCTACGGCGCTTTCGTGGACATCGGCGGCGTGGACGGCATGGTCCATGTTTCCGAGCTGAGCTGGCGTCGGATCAAGAATCCCGCCGAGGTCGTCAAAGTCGGCGATACCATTGAAGTCTTTGTCATTGGCCTGGATCCCGAGAAGCACAAGATCTCTCTGGGCTACAAGACCGCCGAGATGAACCCCTGGAACCAGTTCACCGCTCAGTTCCAGGTTGGCGATGTGGCCAAGGTCAAGATCGTCAAGATGATGACCTTCGGCGCCTTTGCCGAGATCATCCCCGGTGTGGACGGCTTGATCCACATCTCCCAGATCGCGGATCGCCGCATTGCCAAGCCCGAGGATGTGCTCACGGTCGGCCAGGAAGTCGACGCCAAGATTATCGACATCGACGCCGAGAACAAGCGCATTTCCCTCTCCATCCGTGCTCTGCTGGTGTCTTCCGAGGAGACGGATGCTCCCGCCGACGAGGCCGAGGCTGTCGAGGCCCAGTAAGCGAACAATCGCCCATCCCCATGCAAGGCCTCCCGCTTTGCATGGGGGTTTTCAATTAAGAATTCTCAATGATTCGTTGCTCAAAAAGGGTTGAATCTATGAAAAAAACGATTTGTTTGACGCTGCTTCTTCTGCTCCTGGCGACCGTCCTCTGCGGATGTACGCCAACCAGCGGAACATGCGGCGATGAATTAAAGTGGAAACTGAAATCAGACAGGCTGATCATCTCCGGCAGCGGAGAAATGGAGGATTACAAAGACTATCCGTATTACACCGGCAGCCTGTTCCAGGAGAAGCCGGAGAAAGGTACCTGTCCCGGGTGGATTCTTTCCAGAAGAGAGATCACTTCGCTGGAGCTTCCGGACGGTCTTTCGAGTATTGGCTCCTACGCGTTCTCCAACTGCTGGGCGCTGACGGCAGCAATAATTCCGGATGGCGTGACGCGTGTCGGTGACGGCGCATTCTCCTGGTGCTTAGCCCTGACCGATGTGACGATTCCGGACAGTGTAACCAGCATTGGCGATCAGGCGTTCTCCTGTTGCAAAGCGCTGACCGGTGTGACGATCCCGGACGGGGTGACGAGCATCGGCGAAAAGGCGTTCTACCAATGCGAGTCTATGACGGATGTGACAATTCCGGACAGTGTAACCAGCATCGGCGCATCGGCGTTCCACGGGTGCACAGCCCTGACCGGTGTGACGATCCCGGACAGTGTGACGAGCATCGGCGAAAAGGCGTTCATCCAATGCGAGTCTATGACGGATGTGACAATTCCGGACAGTGTAACCAGCATCGGAGAAATGGCGTTTGCCTGGTGCACAGCCCTGACCGGTGTGACGATCCCGGACGGGGTGACGAGCATCGGCGAAAAGGCGTTCTACCAATGCGAGTCTATGACGGATGTGACAATTCCGGACAGTGTAACCAGCATTGGCGAGGGTGCGTTTCACAAATGTGATTCTCTGTCTGCCTTCCACGTTTCGCCGGATAATCCGGCTTACAGCAGCCTGGACGGCGTGCTCTTCAACAAGGAGCAGACTGTGCTGATTCAATATCCGTCCGGAAAACGGGACGCTGCCTATACGATTCCGGACACGGTGACAAGCATTGCGAGCGGGGCGTTTTACTGCTGTACAGCCTTAACCGACGTGACGATCCCGGACAGCGTGACAAGCATGGGCCGCAAGGCGTTCGAGAGCTGTAATGCTTTGACCGCCATCGCGATTCCCGCCGGTATGACGCAGGTTGACGATGATACTGTGGTTTACTGCAAGGCGCTGACGAGCGTGTCTTTCCCAGCCGGTGTGGCGCGTATTGATCTAAAAGCGTTCGATGGATGTGGCGCAATCTCCGCTATCCAGGTATCACCGGATAACCCCAATTACAGCAGCCTGGACGGCGTACTGTTTGATAAATCGGGGACGGTGCTGGTGCAATGCCCTGTTGGAAGGGCAGGGGATTATACGATCCCGGACGGGGTGACGAGTATTGCAGGCAAATCATTCTTCCACTGCGCCGCCTTGACCGACTTGACGATCCCGGACAGTGTAACCAGCATCGGCGCATCGGCGTTCTCCTGTTGCAAAGCGCTGACCGGTGTGACGATTCCGGACGGGGTGACGAGTATCGGTGAGTTTGCATTTTTTGAATGCAGAGCCCTGACGAGCGTGAGAATCCCGGACAGTGTGACGAGCATCGGTTCGAGGACATTCGCTTATTGCAGCGCTCTGACGAGCGTGACCATAGGCAGCCGCGCGGCAAGCGTAGGCGAGGGAACGTTTCTTTACTGCACAGCACTTACCGCAATCCAGGTCGCGCCTGAAAACCCGAGTTACAGCAGCTTGGACGGCGTCCTTTTTGACAAGAAACAAACGAGATTGATCTGTTATCCCTCAGGAAAGTTGGATACCTCCTACGCGATTCCGGAGGGCGTGACGAGCATCGGTGAGGATGCATTTGGTAAATGCAGTGCCCTGACGAGCGTGACGATTCCGGATAGCGTGACGCACATTGGAGAAGGCGCGTTTATTTTTTGTACTAGTCTGAGGAGCTTGACGGTTCCTGCCAGCGTGGTGGTGTTAGATTATCCTCCGTTCTCCTCAGAGCTTCTGCTCTACGTCAAGAAAGACTCGGAGGCCTGGCGCTATGCCAAGGATACTTATATGAGCTTTGTTGAGATTCAATAAGGGCCGCAGCCTGCGGCGCGCCTGTGTGCCGTTGAGAACCCATTTTCAAAGGATGGCGGAAAGACACCGCAATATCTGATATACCGCATGAAATCTTGTTTTTGCGAGAAAGGAGTTTCCTGTGAAAAAGACTGTATACCTTCTGCTTGCTTTGCTCCTTCTGACAAGTGCCCTTTCCGCCTGCGGCAAGGATACGCCGGAGTCTGCCGGCCCGATCTATGCCGAACACGGCGACATCCAGCGGGAGGCCCTGGGCAGTCTTGCGCCTGCCGCCGACACCGGCGCTGTTTTGAGCTCTCTGGCCTCCGCCGGGCAGGGGGTCTCCGCCAACTGGCAGGCGGAGGAATTGGAAACGCCCGTGCCCGGCCCGCGTCTGAATGTTCGGGAGACCTCCGGCGACACGGCGGTCACAGACGGCTCTTATATCTATATGATCGACAGCTACGGGCTGATCACAGTTTCCGCGGCCGGGACCGCCAGCGAAGTGCGCGCCTACACCAAGGTGGAGCGCACCGGCGAACGCTGGGGCGACTGCCTCTATCTCTGGCAGGACAAGGTCGCCGTGCTCTGGTCGTCCCCCGATTACGACGAGGCGGGCAGCTGGCAGGGCTCCATCCAGACCTGGGTCGTCGTCTTCTCCGTGGCGGATCCCGTCGCGCCGAAGCAGCTGGCCACCCTGGCGGTGGACGGCAGCCTGGTGAGCGCCAATCTGCTGGACGGGACGCTTTGCGTCGTCACCCAGAAGACCCTGCTGAATCTGCCCCAGGCGGACCAGGCGGATTCCCTCCTGCCTCAGCTCCATGAGAACGGCAAGACCTTTACCCTCCAGGCCGGGGAGATCTATCTGTCCCCCGATCCGGCGAAGACCGCGTTGACGGTGGCCGCCGCGATCCGGCTGGAGGATGGGCGCTTTGCGGACGCGCTGGCCTTTACCGACGGCACGGATGCAGTCTATGCCAACGGGCAGGATCTGTATCTGGCCCGCACTTGCTGGAAGGAAGAGGGCTCTGCCCCCCGACAGGAGGGGTCCTATCAAGTGGTGGACTACCACAGCGCGGCGGAGACGGAGCTCAAGCGCTTGCGCCTGGACGGGGGCCTTCGCCTGGATGGCGGCTGTGTGATCTACGGTGCGTTGACCAACCCCAACGGAATGGACCTGCTGAACGGGCAACTCCGCATTGCCACCAGGGTGGACGAGCGCAACTACGCCATCTACAACGACGAGGCCCACGGCTGGAGCAACCTGGAACAGCGCGACCGCGTGACCGAGAGCCAGCTGGCGATCCTGGATGGGGATCTGAATGTGGTGGGAGCCCTGGCCAAGCTGGGCGGGGCGGAGGGCATTGCGTCCTGTGCCTTCCTCCAGGCAAACGCCTGGATCACAGCGGGCGCCACCCTCACGGCGGCGGATCTCAGCGATCCCACCGCGCCGAAGCTCAGTGAAAGCTTCCAGACAGGGGGCGAGACGCTGCTGCTCCGGACCCTGGGCAAGGGCTGTGTGCTGGCCTTCTCCGTGCCTGGGCTGGGCGGCAAGGTCCGGCTCGCGGTCTACGATCTGAGCGATCCCGCAAGCCCCAGACAGCTGGACAGTATGGAGCTCGATGCGATGCCCACCGGCGATTTGACCGCCCGCGGGGCCTTTCTGGCAGACGCGGAGACTGGCTGGATCGGCTGGCCTTCGGCAGGGAAGGACGGAACCGAATACCGGCTTGTGCGCTGGACCGGCTCCAAGCTGGACGATCAGGGGGCGCTTTCCCTGAATTATGTGGCTGACGACGCCCGTAGCCTGCTGCTGAACGGAACGCTGTATCTGTGCAGCCCCGCCCAGGTCGCCGTCACCGACCCCGAAGCAATGAAAGTGTTGACGACCGTGTCCAACGCGGTAGGATGATCCTGGGCCGGCAAGCCGCCGGCAGTCTGAAACAGGGGAGAAAGCAATATGAAACAAGAACGAATCGATCGCATCAATGCCCTGGCCCGCAAGGCAAAGGCTGAGGGCCTTACGGCGGAGGAGATCGCCGAGCGGGACGAGTTGCGCAAGGAATACATTGCCGCCGTCAAGGCCAGCCTGATGGGCCATCTGGACAACACCTATCTCGTGGACGAAAAGGGCAATAAGCGCCCGTTACCCCGAAAGGATCAAAAAGGGAGCAGGAAAGTATGAGGATCAAAAAGACAATCAGCCTGCTGATTGCGCTGGGGCTCAGCGCGGGACTGCTGTTTGCCTGCACTGAAAATCAAACGGACACGGAGATCCAAAGCACGGCGGAAAGCCAGACCACGGAAACCCGGATGGAAACGGCTGCTTCCACCGATGCCGCGACGACCCAAGCCGCCACGGAACCCGATCAAACGGCAAGCACAACGGAATCTGGCGTGGAGGGGAGGCTTCCCCAGCCCAGACGGCTCAAGCTGCCCAACGGGGAGCAGACGACGAGTGAAGCGTCCCAATCCGAACCGGAAACAAGTGCGCCCACGGAAGCCACACAGCCCACGCAACCCACGCAAGCGACGCAACCCACACAGCCTACCGAACCCACGCAGGCCACGCAACCCACACAGCCCACGGAGAAACCCGGCGCCGGAACGCCCAGCCCGGCCCACCCGGCAACGGCGGAGGATATCCCCGCGCCTTCCCCCCAACCGACCCAGCCCGTCGTCGTTCGCGTCGACACAGCGGAGGATCTGCCCTGAGGCAAGACGAAGACTGTCAATATTTTTTCCTTGACAAAAGCATACGGCTGTGCTATACTGTCCACGCTGTCAATGAAAAAGATTTGACAAGGAGGCCCGCCCCATGAAACCGGACAAGCTGACACTGTCGCTGCTGCTGGACTGCTATGGGGAGCTTCTGACACAGAAGCAGCGGGAATGCTTCGACCTCCACTGCAACCAGGACCTGAGCCTGGCGGAGATCGCCGAGTTGATGGGCACCAGTCGGCAGGGCGTACACGACGCCGTGACCCGAGCCGAGACCCAGCTCTTGCACTATGAGGAAGTGACCCACTGTCTGGCCCGCGAACGCCGCGTTGCGGCGATCGCCGCTGAGCTGGAAGCGATGGCTGCAGACTTGAACAAGCAGGGGCTTGCAGAACAGACAGCAGCGGCCCTTCGGGCAGCGGCGCTTGCGCTAAAGGAGTAATAACATGGCTTTTGAAGGCTTAACCGAAAAACTGACCGCCGCCTTTCAGCGTTTTCGGAGCAAAGGCCGCCTCACCCCCAACGATGTCAAGGAGGCCATGCGGGAGATCCGCCTGGCCCTGCTGGAGGCCGATGTAAGCTACAAGGTGGTCAAGGATTTTGTCAAGGTCGTCACCGACCGCTGTGTGGGCACCGATGTTCTGGAGGGCTTGAACCCCGCCCAGATGGTGGTCAAGGTGGTCAACGAGGAGCTCACCGCCATGATGGGCGGAGAGAATCAGAAGCTCAGCATGGCCTCCAACGGCCCCACCATCGTCATGCTGGTGGGCCTGCAGGGCGCGGGCAAGACTACCAACGGCGCAAAGCTGGCCGGATATTTCAAGAGGACCCAGAACAAGCGCCCCTTGCTGGTGGCCTGTGATGTCTACCGTCCCGCCGCCATCAAGCAACTGGAGGTCGTGGGCGCGCAACTGGACATCCCCGTCTTCCAGATGGGGCAGGACGACCCGGTCAAGATCGCCAAGGCCGGCCTGCGCTGGGCCGAGCAACACGGCAACGACATGGTCTTCCTGGACACGGCGGGCCGTCTGCATGTGGATGAGACCCTGATGGAGGAGCTCAAATCCATCAAGGCCGAGCTCCATCCCACCGAGATCCTGCTGGTGGTGGACGCCATGACCGGCCAGGACGCGGTGAACGCGGCCCAGACCTTCAACGAGTGGCTGGATATTGACGGCGTGATGCTCTCCAAGCTGGACGGCGACGCCAGAGGCGGCGCGGCCCTGTCCGTCAAGGCTGTCACGGATAAGCCCATCAAGTTCATCGGCGTGGGCGAGAAGCTGGACCAGATCGAGCCGTTCCACCCCGGCCGCATGGCAAGCCGCATTTTGGGCATGGGCGATGTGCTCAGCCTCATCGAAAAGGCCGAGCAGGCCATCGACCAGAAGAAGGCTGCAGAGCTGGAAGAGCGCTTGCGCCAGAACAAATTCACGCTCACGGATTTCTACGAGCAGTTGACCCAGCTCAAAAACATGGGCAGCCTGCAGGACCTGCTGGGGATGCTCCCCGGCGCCAGCGGCGTGAAGGACCTGCAGGTCGACGAAAAAGCCCTCAGCCGCGTGGAGGCCATCATCCTCTCCATGACCCCCCAGGAGCGGGAGAACCCGAACATCCTGGGCTCCAGCCGCAAGAAGCGCATCGCCGCCGGCTCCGGCACCAAGGTCGAGGATGTGAACAAGCTGCTCAAGCAGTTTGGCGACATGCAGAAGATGATGAAGCAGTTCACCGGCAAGGCCGCCGGCAAGAAGCTGAAGAAGCTGCAAAAGCGGGGAGGCTTTCCCGGACTTCCCGGCATGTAACGACAATTGACAATTGACGAGTGACAATTGACAATTATAAATGTATTATTTTAAAACAAGGAGAATCACCATGGTTAAGATCAGACTCAGAAGAATGGGCGCCAAGAAGAACCCCTACTACCGCATTGTTGTTGCGGATTCCCGTTTCCCCCGCGACGGCCGCTGCATCGAGGAAATCGGCTCCTACGATCCTTTGACCAACCCCGCCACCGTCAATGTGGACGCGGAGAAGGCACAGACCTGGATCAAGAACGGCGCGCAACCCACCGATACCGTTAGAGGACTGCTGAAGAAGGCCGGCGTTCTGTAAGAACCGAGGGCTGAACGATGAAGGAACTGTTGCTCTACATCGCCCGCAACCTGGTGGAGCATCCGGAGCAGGTCACGGTGGAGTCCTATGAGGGCGACCCCCTGGTCCTGGAGCTTCGCGTTGCTCCCGAGGATATGGGCAAGGTCATTGGCCGCGGCGGTCGGATCGCCAAGGAGATCCGCGCCATCATGAAGTCCGTGGCACAGCGCCAGGGCGTCCATGTCAATGTGGAGATTGTAGAATAAGCCAAAAGGGCTGCTGCTGTAAAGCAGCGGCCCTTTTTGAAACCCAAAAAACTGTAGGGGGCGGCGTCCCCGACGCCCCGCGCGTATCGATGCCGTAGGAAAAAATTGAAACGAACCCGTTTCCCGTATCGCACGCACCCCATGGCGGCGTCCCCGACGCCCCGAACTCCGTTGAAGGAATGCAAAATGCAAATGAATGAAACATACCTGGAAACCGGAAAGATCGTCTCCACCCACGGGATCAAGGGCGAGGTCAAGGTGCTGCCCTGGGCGGATGCGCCGGAGTTTTTGACCCGCTTTAAGAACTTCTACCTTATGAAGCCTTCCCCCTCGGGGGAAGGTGGACCGCAAAGCGGGCCGGATGAGGGGCGTATCGACGCCAGAGCGTTGACCGTCGAATCCGCCCGCGTACAGAAAACCTGTGTTCTTTTGAAATTTCGCGGCATCGACACGGTCGAGGACGCGGCAAAAATGCGCGAGTGCGTGCTCTGCATTGCCCGCGACGACCCCCATATCCCCGCCGGGACCATCTTTCATGCCGATCTGATCGGCCTGCCCGTCCACGCCAACGGCGTGGAGATCGGCAGGATCAAGGAGATCCTGTCCATGCCGTCTTCGGATGTCTGGGTGGTCAAAGGGGAGAAGGAGTATATGATCCCCCATGTCAAGGCCTTCGTGCCCGCGATCGACCTCACGCGGGGCTATATTGATGTGAACCTGATTGAAGGAATGGAGACAGATGAGAATTGACATTTTGACCCTTTTTCCGGACACGGTGGGGGATGTGCTCTCTGAATCCATCCTGGGGCGGGCCCAGGAGCGGGGGTTTATCACCATCCGTACCCACCAGATCCGGGACTATACCACCAACAAGCAGAACCAGGTGGACGACTATCCCTATGGCGGCGGCCACGGCGCGGTCATGCAGGCCGATCCCCTCTACCGCTGCTGGGCCCATGTGTGTGAAGAAACGGGAACTCGCCCGCATACAATATATATGTCTCCCTGTGGCCGGGTCTTTGACCAGGGGCACGCCCGCCGCCTGGCGGCGGACTACGAGAACCTGATCCTGGTTTGCGGCCACTATGAGGGCATCGACCAGCGCTTTATCGACGAGTGCGTGGACGAAGAGCTCTCCCTCGGCGACTTTGTGCTCACAGGCGGCGAGATCGCCGCGATGGCGATCACGGACGCGGTGTGTCGGCTCCTGCCCGGGGTGCTCTCCGATCCGGAGTGCTTCCAGGAGGAAAGCCACTGGAACGGTCTGCTGGAGTATCCCCAGTACAGCCGCCCCGCCGTCTGGCACGATCGGCCCGTGCCGGAGATCCTTACCTCCGGCGACCATGCCAAGGTGGCCCGCTGGCGGCGCAAGCAGTCCATCTTGCGCACCATGTACCGTCGCCCGGACCTGTTTGCCAAGCTCCGCCTGCCGTCCAAAACCAAGGCGGAGAAGAAGTTTATTCAAGAATTGGAGGAAGAAGACCATGAATTCAAAATTAGATACGCTGAAAACCTGGATTGAGGAAGCCCAGCATATGGTCTTCTTTGGCGGGGCCGGGGTCTCCACAGAGAGCGGCATTCCCGATTTCCGAAGCGTGGACGGTCTCTACAACCAAAAATTCAAGTACCCGCCCGAGACCATCATCTCCCACAGCTTTTTCGAGCGCGATCCGGAGGAGTTCTTTGAATTCTATAAGGAGAAGATGCTGCCCCTGGGCTTCGAGCCGAATATCACCCACAAGGTCCTGGCCCGCTGGGAGCGGGAAGGGAAGCTGGCAGCAGTGGTCACCCAGAACATCGACGGCCTGCACCAGAAGGCGGGCAGCCAAAATGTTCTGGAGCTTCATGGCTCTGTGTTGCGCAACTACTGCACCCGCTGCCACCGGAGCTACAGCGCTGAATTCGTCAAGAACAGCAAGGGCGTGCCCCGCTGTGATTGCGGCGGCGTGGTGAAGCCGGATGTGGTGCTCTATGAGGAGAGCCTGGACCAGGATGTGATGGGCCGTGCCGTCATGGCCATCGCGGAAGCGGATCTGCTGATCGTGGCCGGGACCTCGTTGACCGTCTGGCCGGCTGCCGGAATGATCCGCTACTATCGGGGCAAACGCTTGGTGCTGATCAACCGCGACGAGACGCCCTTCGACAGCGAAGCAGACCTGGTCCTCCATGAGAGCCTCGGCGATGTGTTCCGCGCGTTGTAAGAAGTCGCCGGGCACCGGGGACCAGTCGCCACAGAACGCAGGGGAAAAGCAGCCGCGCCCTTCATGGGGATCGCCTGTCCCCCGTAAGAAAACAAAGCGTTCATCCGGAAAGGCTGCTCACGCATGCAAAGCCGCGGTCCTTCCTGAAATTTGAATATATAACCGCAATTGACCCAAGAATAACGAATTTTTTTCAGCTCTTTCCGGCAATTTGACAAAAGAATGCCAGTATAAACTGCACGCATACACGAATATGCACCTATGATTTGCAGTTTTCCGCAGCTAAAGAAGAAAAAATCCCTTGAAAGCGTGAAAATCACGCTTTCAAGCATTAGGAATTCTGCCAAATATATGAAATTATGAAAAATCTTTTAATTTTGAATTGAAAATTGAAAAATCCTGTGGTACAATGGCTCAGAAAGAGAAGAAGCACTTTCTACAGAAGGGCTTACTCTGCAGATCGGAGGCAGCGCGATGGCGGATCAACAACCCAAGTCTGAAAAGAAACCCCGGGTGTTTGGCAGGCGCTACCGCTATACCAATGATTATAAAGTTGTCCCGGCCCTGGGCATGAACGGCCCTCGCGGCAACCGCATCCTCTATATCGGGCAGTGGTATCGGCCCAGCAACCCGGCGGAGGAATACCGCGCCATCGTCCTCTGGCTTCGGATCTGGACGGCAGTGGCGATCCTGGCGGCGGGTTGCGGCATGTGGCTGCATCCGGCAGACCTGGAAAACCGCTGGTATGTGCCCCTGCTGGCCATCAGCCTCTTCCCCCTGGCCTATCAGCTCATCGGCGCGGTGATGCTGCCTCAGGCGGTCTCCTATATGGAGCGCCAGCGCTACGAAAAGACTTTTGTGCGCATTCAGCACAGCGCCGTGTTCGCGCTGGTGGTCTTCTGCCTTTCGGCCTTAGGCTGCCTGGTCTTTTGGCTGGTGCATCTGCTGGGTGATCCCGCGCACAGCATCTCCTACACGCTGGGCGATGGCATCTTTGCCGGGCTGCTGATCCTGGCCGGTATCGCGGAGCTGAAAACCAACGAGTTTTCCCGCAAGATCCAAACAGATATCTTCGACAACGAAGCGTATCAGCCTTGAGCTTGTATCAGACACATACGAGGTGCCAATTGTATGTGATCAGATAAAATTTTTCATCCAAATCTATTAAGGAGGAAAACAATGCAAAATGTGAAAAGAACGCTCGCGATGCTTCTGGTTCTTGTCATGATCTTTGCTCTCGTGGCATGTAATTCCACTGAGACCAAGACCACGACCGGCGCCCAGGGCGAGCAGACCACCACCGAGGGCAAGTCGACTCCCGTTGAGTCCGGCGAGACCCCCAACACCCCCAGCACCAGCGCGAACAACGAGACCCCCGCAGACACCAACAACACCCCGCTGGTCGTTGCGTACAGCCCCTTCTCCGCAAAGTTCAGCGATTTCTACGCTGACACCGTATATGACCGTGATGTTGCCGGCATGTGCGCACTTGGCCTGATGGTCACCGACCGTATGGGCGGCATCATCTTCAACGCCATCGAGGGCGAGACCGTCAACTACAACGGCACCGACTACACCTACTACGGACCCGCCGATCTGAGCGTTGACTACGACTCTGCCAGCGACACCACCACCTACACCGCGAAGATCCGTGATGACCTGAAGTTCTGGGATGGCACCCCCGTGACTGCCAAGGACATCCTCTTCACCTACTACACCTACCTGGATCCCGCTTATGTCGGCTCCACCACTCTGAACTCCTACGACATCATCGGCCTGAGCAACTGGCAGACCCAGACCTCTGACGCTGTGTACAACAAGTA
>JAFOKO010000158.1 GCA_017419715.1 Oscillospiraceae bacterium
GATCCTGGACCGTCATGCGCTCCCGGATCACCCGCTCCAGACGGGTGAAGCCCACCCGGAACTGGTTTTGCAGCAGCTCGCCCACGCAGCGCAGGCGGCGGTTGCCCAGGTGGTCGATGTCGTCGGTGGTGCCCACGCCGTTGGCCACGCAAATCAAGTAATTGATGGAGGCGAGAATGTCGTTGGGGGTGATGTGCTTGGGCATCAGCTCTTCGGCGTGATCCTCGATGGCATAACCCCAGTCCTCGGTGGTCCAGTTCTCGGCCTTGGCCTGCTCCAGCAGGGCTTTCAGCGTGGTGAAGTCGATCTTTTCCCGGATGCCGAACTGCTTGGGGTCGAAGTCCACGAACTGGGACATATCCGCCATGTTGTTAGAGAAGACCTTGAGCTCCTTGCCGCCCACCAGAAGCACGGCCTCGTTGACGCCGCGGGCGGAGATGGCCTTGGCCTCTTCGCGGGTGAGGATCTTGCCGGGCTCGGCGAGGATCTCACCGGTGAGCGGATCGGCGATGGGCTGAGCCAGCTCGTTGCCAGCCAGACGCCACCACATGTCGATTTTTTTGTTAAATTTGTAACGGCCGACCTTGGAGACATCGTAACGGCGGTCGTCAAAGAACAGCGCGTCCAGATAGGAGCGGGCGTTGTCCACCGTGGGAGGCTCGCCGGGACGAAGACGGCGGTAGATCTCCAGCAGGCTTTCCTCGGGGCTGTGGCAGGTGTCCTTCTCCAGGGTGGCGGTGATGCGGACATCGTCGCCGAAGCGCTCGAGGATCTCCGCGTCGGTGGTGATGCCCAGGGCGCGGATCAGGCAGGTGATGGGCAGCTTGCGGTTCTTGTCGATGCGGACATAGAAGACATTTTGCACATCGGTCTCATATTCCAACCACGCGCCGCGGTAGGGGATGATCTGGGCGGTGTAGGAGTGCTGGTCGGCCTTGTCCACCTCATCAGCGTAGTACATGCCGGGGGAGCGGACAATCTGAGAGACGATGACACGCTCCGCACCGTTGATGACGAAGGTGCCGCCGTTGGTCATGAGGGGGAAATCTCCCATGAAGATCTCCTGCTCTTTGATCTCGCCGGTCTCCTTGTTACGAAGCCGGACCTTGACCTTGATGGGCTTGGCGTAGGTGGCGTCGCGCTCCTTGCATTCCTCCACGGTGTACTTGGGCTTGTCGTTCATGGAGTAATCCAGGAAGGTCAACTCCAGATTGCCGGTGTAGTCGGTGATGGCGTCCGTGTCGCGGAAGACCTCGTGCAGGCCTTCTTCCAGGAACCAGTTGTAGGAATCCTTCTGGATCTTCAGCAGATTGGGCATCTCCAGAATTTCCTCGTACTTGGCATAGCTCTTGCGGAGGGTCTTGCCGAAGTACTGATCTTTCACCAATGCCATGTGGGTTCATCCCTGCCTTTCGTATATGTGATTCATTGTAAAACGATTTGATACGCCCGGGAGAGTTTCCTCTTTTTGAACAAGTTTGCTTGTAATTCCCAGCGTGCTGTGTTATACTGCCATTGTAAGCGGTGCGGCTTTCGATTGGGCAGAAAACCGCATATTGGATTCAGATTATAACACATGCGCCGTCAAAAGTCAAGAAGCCGTTTCGGCTTTTTTTATTGCGCAAAAGCCAGAAATAACAGAATTGTAAACAATTTGTAAAAACGGAAGCCGTCCCCCTTTTTTGGGGGACGGTTTTTGTGTATAATAGGTATCGTATTATAAATCGGACTGCATACGATGCTTGCAGATTGGAAGGGGGGCAAACCCTGTGTTGCAAATCAAACATGTCGAGAAAGTTTATCGAACCGGCGCGCTGGTGCAGCGGGCTTTGGACGGCGTGAGCCTGAGCTTACGGGACAATGAATTCGTGGCCATCCTCGGGCCCAGCGGCTCCGGCAAGACCACGCTGCTGAATGTGATCGGCGGCCTGGACCGCTATGACGCGGGCGAGCTGATCATCAACGGCGTTTCCACCCGGAAGTATTCCGCCCGCGACTGGGATTCCTACCGCAACCACACGGTGGGATTTGTTTTTCAAAGTTACAATCTGATTCCCCACCAGACCATCCTGGCCAATGTGGAGCTGGCTTTGACGATCTCCGGCGTCTCCCGGCGGGCGCGCCGCAACCGGGCGCGGAATGCGCTGGAGCAGGTCGGTCTGGGGGAACATATCCACAAAAAGCCCGCTCAGCTTTCCGGCGGCCAGATGCAGCGCGTGGCCATTGCCCGTGCCCTGGTCAACGACCCGGATATCCTCCTGGCCGACGAACCCACGGGCGCTTTGGACAGCGAGACCTCTGTGCAGGTCATGGAGCTGCTCAAGGAAGTGGCCCGAGACCGCCTGGTGGTCATGGTCACGCACAATCCCGAGCTGGCGGACGAATATGCCACCCGCATTGTCCGGCTGAAGGACGGTCATATCATTGACGATACCGACCCCTTCGACTCGGAGGCGGAGGGCCCTGCCGAGCATCGCAACCTGGGCAAGGCCTCCATGTCGGTGCTCACGGCGCTGAGCCTGAGCTTCAACAATCTCTGGACCAAGAAGGTGCGCACTCTGCTGGTGGCCTTCGCGGGCTCCATCGGCATCATCGGCATCGCCATGATCCTGTCCATGTCCAACGGCGTGGACCGCTACATTCAATCTGTGGAGGAGGATACGCTGAAAAGCTACCCCCTGCAGATCACCGACACCAGCTTTGACCTCGGCGCGCTGATGAACCGGAATCAGGGCAATGCCGGGGAGCCGGATGAATCGGACCGGGACGCCGAGGTGCGGGAATGGAAGACGGTGACGAACCTCTTTTCCCGGGTAAGCGTCAACGATCTGGCCTCGCTCCGGGCCTATCTGGAGTCGGGCCAGACGGATATCTACGATCAAGTCCAGGCCATCAGCTACGACTACAACATCACGCCCCGGATCTTCACCGTGGACGAAACGCGGGTTCGGCAGGTGAACCCGGATTCCACCTTTGCCGCGATGGGCTTTTCCTCCGTGGAGGGGATGAGCTCCATGCTCTCTCAGATGACCTCCTCAGATTCCTTTCGGGTCATGCCCTCGGAGCCTGCCCTCTATGAAGGCCAGTATGATATCATGGCCGGTCACTGGCCGGAGAACTGGAACGAGTGCGTGGTGGTTTTGACCAAGGGCGGCTGGATCCCCGATTTGACCCTCTATGCCATGGGTCTCAAGGATGCGGACGAGCTGGACGAAATGGTCCGCCGCTTCACCCAGGGCGAGACCGTGGAGGCGACTGGGCCCGCCCTCCGCTTGCGCTATTCGGATCTGCTGGGCATTTCCTTCAAGGTACTCCCGGCCTCCGCGCTCTATACCTATGACGCGGATTATCAAGTCTGGGCGGACCGTTCTTCGGACGAGGTCTGGATGCGCAAGACGCTGGAAACGGCTGATGATTTGACCATTGTGGGCGTGGTCATGCCCAGCGAGGATATGAGCAACCCAACCTTGACCTATGGCATTGCCTATCCGGCCACCCTGGCGGACCACTTACGAAGCCTCTCCGCCGAGAGCGAGCTCACCCAGCAGCAGCTGGCGGACCCGAGCATTGATGTGTTCACGGGCCTGCCCTTCGGTGAACCGGAGCGGGAGCGGGATATGGATATGTCTTCCCTCTTCTCTGTGGACGAAGAGGCCATTTCCAAGGCCTTCCAGTTTGACCTGGGGGAGAACGGCGACCTGGATATGTCCGCATTTGACCTATCCGGCTTGGATTTTTCCGGTCTGGATCTGTCCACCGCAGTGGACCCCAGCGCCTTTTCCGCCGCCATGCCTCAGCTCACCCAGCGGGATATCGCGGATCTGATGTCCGGCGTCAAGCTGAATATCAGTTCAGAGGATTTGCGCGACCTGTTCACACAGTTGGGGGAAGGCTGGCTCGCCACGGCGGTGCAGGACCCGAGCACCGACCCCACCCGGCTGGCGGGGGCGTTGACAGAGTACCTGGCCTCAGACGCTGCCCGCCAAATTGTAGAAGACGGCATTCGCCAGGCCCTTGCCGAGAACGGCGCGGCTTCGGTCACGCCCGAGGAGTTGGAGGGCATGCTTGTCGCCGTCCTGGCAGGCTATGAGGACTACGCCGCCCAGCAGGACCCGGAGGGGATTGCCCTGCCGCTGGCCTTTCTCTCGGATTATCTGCGATCCGACTTTGCCCGCTCCGCGCTGGAGGCTTCCGCCAAGGAGCTCCAGACCCGAGCGATGGCCTTTACCCTCTCGACCGAGCAGGTCTCCGCATTGACCCAAGCAGTCTATGAAGGCTATGAAGCCTATGCCGGAGAAAACGACGCCCCCGGCTTCGAATCTCTGAGCCGATCCTTCACGGACTACTTGGCCTCGGACGAAGCCACCGGGATTTTGACTGCCGCTGTCACCAAGGCGCTGGACACCTCCGGCCTGGAGTACAAGGCTGCCGTCCTGTTTTCCCGCTATTCCGCGTCGGTGGGCAATGCCATCGGAGCGGCGATGGAATCCGCCATGGGCGGCTTGACGGAGCAGTTGACCCAGGCCATTGCAGACAATCTCTCCGGCTTGACGGAGCAGTTTGCCGCCAATCTGCAGGACGCCTTCCAGATCGACCCCGAGGCCTTAGCCGAGGCCTTCTCCATGAACATGGACGCCGCCGAGCTTCGGGATCTGATGACGGCCTTGATGTCCAAGCAGAGCAACACCTATTCCGGCAATCTCCGCAAGCTGGGCTATGCCACGGATGAGGACCCGTCCTCGATCACGATCTACCCCAAGGATTTTGCAGGCAAAGGCCGGATCAAGGAGATCCTGGCAGAGTATAACGCCCGCATGGAGCTGGAAGACCCGGACAAGGTCATCACCTATACTGATTTAGTGGATACCTTGATGAGCTCCGTAACGGACATTGTGGACGCTATTTCCGCCGTGCTGATCGCCTTTGTGGCGGTCTCTCTGGTGGTCAGCTCTGTCATGATCGGCGTTATCACCTATATCTCCGTGCTCGAACGCCGGAAGGAGATCGGTATTCTCCGGGCCATCGGCGCGTCCAAGCGGAACATCTCCGAGGTTTTCAACGCTGAGACCTTCATCATCGGCGCAATGGCCGGTCTGATGGGCGTGGGGATCACCTATCTGCTGCTGATCCCCGCCAACCGGATCATCGCCTCCGTGGCGGGAGAGGTCAATATCCGCGCCTACCTGCAGCCCGCGGCAGCGGCCATCCTGGTGGCCCTGTCCATCGTCCTGACCCTCCTGGGCGGCCTCATCCCTTCCCGCAAAGCAGCGCGCCAAGACCCCGTCACCGCCTTGCGCTCGGAGTAGGGGACAGTCACCAGGGATTATAGGCAATAGGCATTAGGCAATAGGAGACGCGGGGCTAAACTGTACCCATGAAAATGGACACGCAGACTTTAGGTATGTCCCCGGATAGAGACGGGGAAAAAGTACCAAAAGATGGAAGACCCTGTTGTGTGGACACTTTCATAGGGAATACTTTTGTGGTAAAATGTATCCATCA
>JAFOKO010000159.1 GCA_017419715.1 Oscillospiraceae bacterium
CCGGGCAGATTCCGAGGTCACCGGGACGCCATACTCAGCCAGGGAGACAATCTTGGAGTTTGACGCGATAACATTCTTCCCGGCGACAATGCTTTTCATGCGGCCGTCCTTGCCCCAGAGCAATGTGACTTTTTCCTTCTGTGATTCCCGGTTTATCATCCGCTGAGAGATAATAATTGGATAATGGCAAGCGACGATTACGCCCTGAAAGGATATTGACGACACGCCATGTTCGTTGACCGTCCACCGGCCTGTGTTCGCCTGAATCATGGTCTCACTGTCGAGGATGATCATGGATTCATTGGCGGCCGGTTGAGCGGCGTCGCGTTCTTTGGCGGACGCTTCCAGTTCCTTCCGCGTTCTGTCGATTTCCTGCTTCTGGGCTTTCAGCAATTCCCGGAACTGCCGTTTGATTTTCAGTTCTCCGGCCCGCGTCTCTATCTTGTCGAGCAAGAGCACCCTGTCGACCTCGCTTGTGATGGCATAGATTTCATCCATCAGGTCGGTCGAGAGGATTTCTTCCCTTGTCAGATATTCGGGCCTTGATAAATCCATGTTGCTATCACCTCTTTTCTATCAGGTCGCAGACTTCCTGATATAGCGACTCGACCCGTTCCCGGAGCTCCGGCAAGAGAGCGGTCTCCCGTGTCCATTCCTCGGAATACGGCTCAGCCTGCTGGATGGTCTCCTCGCAGACCCGGAGGCGTTCGGCGAAAAAGAAGTATTCTTCCTTCTTCTTCGCCTTTTGCCTGTCCTCCGCTTTCTTCCGCTCCCGTTGCCGTGCGATCCTGAGAACCGCCGCATCGGACATCTTCCCTGAGTCGCCCCCGAGGATCCGGAAGGCCGTCCGGAAGTCGCACCGCTCTGCGAGGCGAACAAAGTCGAATATGTCGCCATGCGCTCCGCAGCCATAACAATGGAAGCTGTCCGGGTAGATCTTCAGGCTTGCCGTTCGGTCGCCGTCATGGAATGGGCAGTTGATGAATCCCGCCCTGTTGGGTCGGAATCCGTACCGCTCGACCACGTCCCTCATGGAGGTCGTCGCCTTGATTTCTTCCTTTGTCATGACAACAGCCTCACGATCTCCAGGCCGGTCTGCCGTTTATCGCAAAATGCGAACTGTACGCCGTATCGGTCTCGCATGGTACAAAGCGAACGGAATAGCTGCGCTCCGCTGGTTGCCTTCGGGCTGTGTCGCCGCCGCGGATTCTCCCAGAAAAAGACATCCTCAAGCTGTCGGATGTTTCCACCATGCTCGCAGAGGATAATGACCTGAATCCCGCTTTCCTTCGCCCGGACAAGTTCCGCACGGAACCGCTCGTGCTGTTGGGTGACATTACTGCAAAGTTCGCCTAAGTCTTTTTTTCGGTCGATGACCTTCCGGGGATTGTCCAGAGACATGTAATCCCCGACATATAGTTTTGACCTGAAATGCTGAACGCCGACCGCATCAAGTTGTGCCTCAATGCGGTCGCGCTCAGACGCGTGTTCACGCGTGTCAATCTGGATCTGCATGGACTACCCCATCAGTTGAAGGGAAGCCCCTCATCGTCCACGCCGTCCGGGATGTTCACGAAGTCGCCGCCGGAGCCGGGCTTGCTGGTAAGGCGCGCTCTTTCATCCTCGGAAAGCCTTTTCTCGTTCGGGATCTGGGCGGAGTCCGCCTTGTCATCCGAAACGAACCAACGGAATTCCGTCCTGACTTTTTCCTCGCCCTGATACTCGCTGTGGACGATGCCGTAAACGCCGCCAATCTTCTTGTTCTTGAACTGTCCGCACCACTGGGCGCTGTTATCCACCCAGTTGATCGTTGTGCCGTTGGACTTCTCGAAACAGGTGCAGAAAGTCTTGAAATTCCGGGAGGTCTTGCCGTCCTTGTCGGTCGTAGGGCAGTAGATCGTGCCGCCGCGCGGCCACTTCTTTTCCGGGCGGATGTCGTCCTTGAACTGAGTCATGAACAGTTCCGGCTGCTTGTCGTTCTTCGCGAAATCGACCAGAATGACGACCATCGGCTTTCCGGCTTTCGTCTGGGTCTCGTTGACCTGCTTGATGATCATGTGATGGCCGCCCAGCTCCGGCGCTTCGTAGTTGCCACCGGCGGGAGTGTTGTCGTAGTTGTTGGGTTTCTGCATGGTTTAGACCTCCTTAGATGTTCGGCGTTTCGCCGTGTTCAAAACGAGCCTGACGCGCTTTGTCGTAAGCGGCTTCGACTTCGCTTTCGTTCCAGATGTAATTACTGTCATCTCCCCAGAGAAAGAACTTTCCGCCAGCCGCAGCGGGATATGCTCCGAAATAATCTCCATCGATCAGCTCGTAGTTGAACGGATACGGACCATTTCCGTCATAAACTCCAAGAGCAGAAGAATTAGAAGAATCTCCATGTGCCGGAATATTGCCAACGATCAAAATCGGATGCTCCGGGCCATAATCATTCCCGTCTTCGTTGAAGTTTGCGAATCGGCGGATCTTCTCAGCATCTTCTGGGGTCATCTTGCTTTTTACCTCGATCCATAGGTCGAAAGGCTCTTCTCCGATGCCTCCGCGGCACCCCCAGCACTCAACGCGAAAGTCCGGCAGATAATACAGGCCGTCTCCGAGATCGAACCCCTCTGGCTCGTATTCGTATTTAACGCCCAGTGCATCGAAGAACACCGCCCACCTGGCTTCCAGCCTTGACCGGAATCTGTACCCGTTGTAATAGGTCTCGATCGGTTTGATATTAGGCATTCGCGCCACCTCCATTCAGTCCCCAATACTCGCGGATCTTATCGTCGACCAGCTTCAAATCGTTCGGGATCTCAACGGAGTCGAACATGCCTTCCGGGGTCTTCGCGGAGCTGATGCCGTCGCCCTGAGTGTAGAAACGCTGATCCCGGCAGTAGATGACCACATCGAAGCATCCTTCAACGGTCAGTTTTTCGTCGAGCATCTTGCCGATGGTCTTCACCTTTTCCCGGCCGGCACCATCGTCCTCGCTGTGATGGAGGAAGTAGACGATTTTATCGTCCTCTCCCATGTTGTTGATGTTGTGGATGAGGTTCCTGAAGTTCAGGGCGATGTCGGTGAACTTCTGGTAACCGTTTTCCTTCGCCCGGTCGAAGAACTCATCCGCCAGAAGGTACTGGCTGTCGTCGATGACGATGGTCTTGCACTTCGCGGACTTGATAGCCCGTTCAACGAAGGAATACCGAGCCTGAGAAATCTGAGCCGCGGTCTGAATGCTCGGACTGTCCTCGTACTTCGGGATCCGGGCGACCTTGATGCTGGACTTGAACGGCAACCGCGCCTTTTCCACGGAAATTACTCCGATTGAATCTGTAAAATCGTTGAAGCCCTTCAGGCTGTAGGTCTTGCCGGAACCGCTCCGGCCGATGATCAGAACAGGAATTGCCATTTACTTCTCCTCCTTAATCTTTTCGATGTCTCTTGCAATACGCTGCCAGTCCGCTTCCGTCAGCGGCGGGTCGTCCTCCGGCGTCAGGTTGCTGACGGTGTTGTGGACGATTGCGAAGGCGTCCGCGGTCGCAGCGGTAACTGTGGTCTTCTTGGACATGACCGCCTCGGACAGAGCGCGGTGCAGTGCGGTTTTCAGGTCGCGGATTTCAAGATAGGTCATGTTAATCCTCCATTTCAGCTTTCTCAGGGTCGATTTCGTACCAGTCCTCGGCTCGCTCAACGGCGAGGTCGAGCATGATGTCCTCGTGTGCTTTCAAGTAGTCCTTAAGGCATTCCGGGCAAACCACATCATAGCTGCCGTCAAACTGGTACGCGTGGTCGTCGAGGATGTGCCGCCTGCAGTACGCGCAGACGGGGCGCTTCTGCTCCCAGCGGTACTGCTCCGCCTCGTATCGGTCATAATCGTCGTAAGGGTCACCCATCGCTGCGGCCTCCGATCTCGTCAATAATATCCGCAAGGTCGCTCAGCTTGTCGCACATGGCGAGGATGGTATAAAGCGCCCCGCGCTGTTTGAGGGTGAACCCCGCGCCGCTGTCGGTAATTGTTTCGTGAGCGTTCCGGAGCGACCACATAACATCTCGCAGTTCTTCAGCGGCGATGTAGCAGTCATAAAATTCTGTGTTTGGTTTTGCCATTGTTTTCCTCCTGTGTGATATACTGGAGGCGTAAGTATATTTGCTTACACCTCATTTCAAAGCGTCCGCTCCTCGCCAAAGTAGCCGGGCGCTTTTATCGTTTCCTGCTTCCATGCCCACAACTGTGCGAATGACAGCAGTGCTTTGCTTTTCGGCTTGCGCTGGGCGCTCTGCGGGAGTTCCGTCCGAACCTGTTCCCATGCATCCCACCACCGCAGTATGGAAGTCTGAGCGGCGACTGAATTGCTCATCTTACTGGTTGCCTGTACGCTCATTCGTCCGCCTCCACGAAATAGCGGTCATCGTCCGTGAAGTCCGATTCCTTGACCTTGTGGTAAGTGCCATACTTCCCCAGAAGATGCGGCACGCCCTGCCGGATGCGGAGACGGAAGACGGTTTCTTTCCAATCATCGTCCGGGCGGTCATAGTGCTTGCGGACGAACTCCGACAACCGGAACTTATTCAGCACCCGTGTTCCTGACGGGAGAGCGGCCATTTCCTCGACACTGGTAATCTCTCTCAGCACTGGACATCCTCCCCTTCATCATCAAGCGCGATTTCCGCACCGCAAGCCGCATACCCGGCAAGGTCTACCCATGAGTCCGCGCTCTTGCCGTCGGTCGCATGGATCCGGGCGACCTTCAGCAGGGCAAGCATGCAGGCGACATCCGTCGGAGTGATAAGCTCGTCCAGGTATGCCGTCCACAGGTCGGCGATGTGTCGGAAGTTGTTTTCCGGGTGACCGTACTGCTGATTTCTGTCCTCGCAGACGATTGCAGCGGCTTTTTCAAGTAGTTTCCTCCGTGTCATCTGATACCTCCGTTCATGAGATTGAGCGCAAAGCACGCCACGACGCCGAACATCAATACCATGTTGAAATCCATCTCAGTCCTCCCTCCATACAAATATTTCCGAGCGAAATACTCCGCGCCGGTATGCTTCCGAATGCGACCCGACAAGGATGTCCACGCATCCATTCGGGAC
>JAFOKO010000160.1 GCA_017419715.1 Oscillospiraceae bacterium
AGTCCACGGAGCCATCCGCAAGCCGGGGCGGATTTGCGATGTCCAGAGTGGTAACCTGGAACATGGCCCCAGCACCCTCACAGTCGGAGCCGGTGATCAAGGGTGTATGAACATAGACAAAATCGCGCTCCTGGAAGAACTTGTGAATAGCATAGGCAATTAGGCTACGCACGCGGAAGACAGCCTGGAAAGTGTTGGTTCTCGGACGTAAGTGCGTCACGGTACGCAGGTACTCAAGCGTGTGCCGCTTGGGCTGAATGGGGAAGTCGGGAGTCGAGGTACCCTCCACCGTCACCTTGGCGGCCTGGATCTCAAGGGCTGCTGCGCATTGGGGGTCAATTCTACGGTGCCCTCTACGATCAGTGCAGCGCCGATATTGACCTTGGAGATCTCGGCGAAACCCTCCATCTGATCAGTGATGACCACCTGAACAGGCTGGAAATAGGTCCCGTCGGAAAGCATGATAAACCCAAAATTCTTAGAAGCTCTGCGGTTTCGTACCCAGCCGCCCAGATTCACGGTTTTCCCTGCATAGGCGTCAATGTTGCGATAGAGCTCCCGGAGGGTGAGTAAGGATTCCATTATCATTCCAGCTTTCTGTAGTTTATTAAATGCACAGCGCAACAATGCATTTTGATGGCGTATATTATAGCACTTTTTTGGAAAAATGCAACTGTTTCTTTTTCAAATCGTGATCAAGCTTTTACCTTGCGGATCACGCCCATGGGTGTCTGCTGATCGTCCTGGCCAAGGGGATTGTCCTTGAGAATACGGGCGTAGAGCTTCTTACTCAGCTTTGGATCGGATACGCCCAGAATCTCGCCCTCAAGGTCGTTGATGTCCACGATACAAACATTGAAGCCGATCCGCTCGGCGATTTCTTTTGCAACCTTGTCCGGCTTCAGCGGACCGAGAACCACATAGTGGTTGTAGGGCGGGATCGTGTTGTGGCAGGGGCCGTCAATGGATTTCGCCCGGTATCCGGCCACGGAATAAAACCAGCCCTTTTTGTGGAAGACTTTCTTGCCAATTACAGAGACAGCAGCAGCAAACAGAATGCGAAGCGTGCCGGCCTCACGAAGGGCCATTTCCATGGTTTCCGGCATGCCAAGTCCAATGCCGTGGGGCGTTTTGGTCACATATTTGCTGAGCTTGACCGCCAGCTTTCTTGGATGAATATCCTCCAGCGGGATGGCTCGCTTTTGCGTGCAGGCTACGATTTTTTCTGAGATAAACAGCACATCGTCCGGATCGGAAAGCACAGGCTTCCCATATTGCTCAGCAACATCGCAAATATTGTCCTTGTCTGTAATTAGATGGGTCGTGATCGGCAGGCGGCGGTATTGCATGCCGTCTACTTCAATTATTTCATGTTTGCCCTGATTGGGCTTCAGTACTTCGCTCATTTCTTTTCTCCTATTCTCAGACGCAAAATTGTCCCTATTTCACTTATTGCCGCTATTATAGCCATTTTTGTCTAATTTATCAATAGGAAATCCTATTTTTTGACAGAGAAATCGGAGAAACAGCAGCATCAGGGCTTTGATCCGGTTTCCTCGTAGCTTGGTCCGCCTGCTCGGTGCAGAATCATTTCCGCTGCAATGGAAACGGCAATCTCTTCCGGCGTTTTGGCCCGGATAGGAAGTCCGATCGGGGCATGGATCCGGGCGATATCTGTCTCGGAGAAGCCTTCGCCCCGCAAAGCTTGATTGATAAAAGCGGTTTTCCGCTTGCTGCCCATGCATCCGATGTAGCTTGCCTCCGTGTGTAGCAGCTGCCGCAAAACGCAAAGATCCATGGTATGGGCTGGGGTCATAACTACGGCGTAGTCCCGGACAGTGAGGCGAATATAATTTGAAATACCGTCAAATTCTCCCAAAACGACTTTAGCCCCCGGGAATCGACCGCCCTGCAGGAATTCCGGCCTGGGATCGTAGACTGTAACCGGAAAGCTGAGCCCGATCAAGATCGGAACCAGTGCGCGGCTTACATGTCCGCCGCCGAACAGATAGACCATTTCGTTTCGGCAAACGGGTTCTGTTAGACAAATTATGCCGTCCACTTCTGCCAGCACAGGAGTTCGGGACAGCCGAGGCAATTCCGTGTGTAGATCGGTGACCGCGAGAAGGCGCAACGAAAAAGACCCATCCGGACGGATCACGGTTTCCAGCCAGAGGTCTTCCGGGTGATCCAGCGCGTCTTGCAATTGCAGAAGCAGCTGCATGAGATCCGGCTTGTCCGCGCTCAGCGGGAGAAAGCCGATCTGTACCCTTCCTCCGCAAATCATCCCCGTCTCTGAAGATCCTCCGCTGAACAACTCATATTCCCGGACAAAGGCTTTTGCGTCTCGGGGGAGCGCGCATGCGGTTTGAAACGCTTGCAGCTCCATTGCGCCACCGCCTACCGTGCCAACGGAGCTGCCATCAGAAAACACCGCCATTTTTGCTCCAGGGCTTTGGGGCGTGGAGCCCTTGGCAGAGAGGATCACACACCAGATAACCTGTGCTCCCGTACGGAGCTGAGCTATGGTTTGCTTCAATAGTTCTCCCATAGGTGTCCTCATTTCCGCTCCAGGTATTTCGTGACTGCACCAAGCACATCCGTCTGGCTGGTGGACTTTGTTAGGATCCCTGAAATGGAAGGGCCGTGCGTGTAGAGCGCCAGAAGAAAGAACAGAAGCGACAGAATCCCGGCTTCCGCGTTACCCTGAAGGACATAGAAGAGCGTAAAGAAGAAGGGAATGATCGGCCCAGCAATACAGAGATACTTTGTGCCGAAGGCCACAAGCATTCCAGCAAGGTTGGCCAGCAGGCCCCAGAGAACGCTATAGATGATCATGACCGTAGAAGAGGTGGCTACGCCCTTTCCTCCACGAAAACCGCGCCAAAAGGGAAAAATATGGCCAAGTGTGCAGCCAAGCCCCGCATACATGGTGATGATCCACCCGGCTTTGTGAAAAAGAAGATAGCACACGGTCATAGCGACCATACACTTGGTGATGTCACCCAGAAGCGTGACGATCCCAGGCCAAAAACCCAGCGAGGCCATGACATTTGCCATTCCCGGATTACCGGTTTCGCCCAGCTCCGCGGCACTTTGCCCGGTATAGCGCCGAGCGATCCATTCTGCCGTCAAAAGGCAGCCGAAGAAATAGCCGATCACAATGCTCAAAATGCGTCCAAGCATAAGAAACTCCTTTCCGTCCCGCGCCTATCGTGTGGGGAGGTCTATCCTAATAATCATACCTGTATGATAGACGAAACTGGCTGCAAAGTCAATACTGATCCGTTTTCTGAAAGGAGAAAAGTTTTTTCTCCTTTTCTCAAAAAAACAGTTGCTTTTTTGAAAGAACCGTGCTATACTAACTCTTGCATGGGCCTTTAGCTCAGCTGGGAGAGCGCAAGGTTCGCAATCTTGAGGTCAGGGGTTCGATCCCCCTAAGGTCCACCAAAGCGAAAATCCTGTCGATGATAGTCGGCAGGATTTTCGCTTTGTTTTTATCTATCTGTTGCATGTTTACTTTTCGTCATTTTGCCATTCGGAAATCATTTCGCCTTCCGCATAGTGACGGAATAGATTCGCATGAAGGTAAGGACATGAAAAGCGCATATCATTTCAGCCTACCCGCCCCGCAGGGCGGGACACCACAAGGGCAGGGAGAAGTCCATGGACAACCTTGATTTCAATCCACCCGCCCCGTGGGGGCGGGACATCTAACTTCGAAGAGATGGCAAAAAAGACCGTGCTATTTCAATCCACCCGCCCCGTGGGGGGCGGGACGATTAAGGTGTCCACGGCACAGGGCCACAGCGTGATTTCAATCCACCCGCCCCGTGGGGGGCGGGACTTTGGGCAACTTTCATCGTCGGCGGCATTTCTTTATTTCAATCCACCCGCCCCGTGGGGGGCGGGACAGCAAAATTGTACAACCGTCATTGATCGCGATTGTAAATTCTGCACAAACAAGCCGGCCGTTTCCAGCTTTTTTAACACATTCATGCAAAGTTGATTCTGGCAGCCTGGATTTTCGGGGAGATTTGCGGCAAAAGGTCCGTGCGAAGCTCCCATTGTTTCTTCGACTGCTTCCACTTCGCACAGTCAAATCATCAGAACACCTTCTGCCTCATAGGAAGCCTTGCAGCCGAAATGCTCGATTTTCGTCTGGTAATGGTTCCCGAGGTAATAGAAGCGCAGACTGTCCGACTCCGGATCCATCAGTGCGATCAACTTCAATTGAAGCTGTTTGCACTGTGTGGCGTCTACAACACACTCAAAGACAGAATTTTGGACGCGCTGTCCGTAATTCACGCACTGTTTCGCAATCTGTCGTAAGCGCTTTCTGCCTTTGGCATCGGATGTATTCACATCATAAGTAATCAATACCATCATTTTGTTCCCTCACTTCCAGAGAAAGGGCGGATAGGCGTCCAGGTCCTCACGGATGTACCGAGCCAACAAAAGAGCCTGCACATAGGGGACCAGTCCCCAAGCTAGTTTCTCTTCAAGATAGGGATGTTTAATCTCCTCCCGCTTGCGCTCCTGCCAAGCCTTAAGAAAACGCTTTCTGGCGTCGTCTTTGAGCGAAACAGCCCCGCTTTCTCCTATGTCAAAGTCGTCGCCTTGGATCACACGGTTATTGATTAATGTCAAAACAAAGCGGTCCGCATAACAGGGTCGAAGCTCTTCCATGAGATCCGCTGCCAGTGAGGTTCTGCCGGGGCGATCCCGATGCAGGAAGCCCACATAAGGATCCAGGCCAACGCTTGCCAAGGCGCCAGAACACTCGCTTGCCAGCAGGGAGTAGGCGAAGGACAGCATGGCATTGACCGGATCGAGCGGCGGTCTTCGGTTGCGCCCGTGAAAGAAGAAAACCTTCTTTTCTCGCAAGATCATATCGTCAAACACGCCAAAATAAGCGGAGGCGCCTGTTCCCTCCAAGCCACGCAGCGAATCCAAACTGGTTTCCTCCATGACCTGCGGCAGAAGACCTAAGATCGTATCGGATGTTGCAGCAAAGCGGTCCCCATCGATCCGATCTGGATGGTCGCGGCGGGTGCGTTCCACGCTCCAGCGGGCGTTATAGAGTTTACCGAGAATCATGTTCCGGGCAATTTGACAGCTCCGATGTTGGTCGTCGGCGATACGATACTGCTCCCGACGCAGGAGCACATTGCCGTTCTCCTCACCGACGGCTCGGGCAAGAAAACGACCCGTCGGGCTGCAGAAAGTCAAGTCAATTCCCTTGCGGCCGCAGGCTCCCATCAGGGCAGGGGAGGCCCCGGCATAGCTGAAGCTGTAGATGCCGGAGAGATTGTGCAGTGGGAAGCGGCCTATCTCCTGCTTCTCCCGGTTGACCACGATGTTTTCACCATCCAGGCTTAGATACGCGTCCTCACTGGTCACAAAAAGCACATTCAGCAGTTTTCTCATTCCGATTCCTCCAATGCGGCTGCTAAATGAAAAGTAGAAAAGACTATATCTTGCTTCTGAGGCAATAGCAATCGGTCGAGGTGGTGTTACTGAAGTCAGCCGGATATTCGGTATTTCCCGCAGTGTCATAACTGCTGGAATAAAGGATATCGAGGACGGAGATGGCAAAGTTCTTTCTATCGACGCACCTATACGGCGGAAAGGTGCGGGGAGAAAACCTATCACTGAAACCCAACCAGGCATGTTCAGCCAGATTTCCCAGAACTGGAGAGGTAAGCCGCTGGTATCTTTAGCTGTGATTGTCAATCTCATTGCTGCAACTACTACAAATACAGGGCTTTCTATTCAGTGTCAGCTTGATCTGAACCAATACCCGAAAGGAATCATAATCTCTGACGATGAACTAGCCTCACTAAACATGGTTGGTGATGAATTCCATCCAAATTGGAACTACACTATCTTGCCTCAAACGACTTAATAATTTATGCACAGCTCTTAAGACGAAATTTTCTTTGAAAAAGTGATAATTTCCTGTTTCATTCTGTAAACATTTGTGGTAAAATAGGTAAGGATGCGGCCGTATAATGTTGTAAATTGAAATAATGAAAGAGCCAAGGGCTCAACCTTTAGGTATAATGAAATGGGGAACCAAACCCAACAAAATACCGAGGAGGAAAAACCAGTGGCTCAACTCAATATTACGCTGAATCAGGAAGAAATTCAAGCATTACTTTTAGAAGATTCGGGAGAAGGCTTCAAAAAGATTCTACAGGCTTGCCTCAATAAGCTCCTGCAGGTTGAATCCGCTGAGCAACTTAAGGCAGCGCCATATGAGCGGACAGAAGATCGCACGGACAGCCGCAACAGCAGTCGGGATCGAGATTATGACACTCGGGACGGGACGATAACACTGCGGGTTCCGCGGCACAGGAATGTACCGTTCAAGACACTGCTTTTCGACAATTACTCCCGCAGCGAGGCGGCGTTGATTGCAAGCATGGCCGAAATGGTTGTCAACGGGGTGTCCACCCGGAAAGTTTCAAAGGTCATGGAAACGCTCTGCGGGACTTCGTTCTCAAAGTCTGCCGTGTCCGACGTTTGCAAGGATCTGGACAAGAATGTAAAGGAGTTTCGGAACAGGCCGATTGCGGGAGACTATCCTTTTCTCACGGTGGACGCTACCTATTTCAAGGTGCGGGAGAACAGTCGGGTCATCTCCAAGGCATTTATGATCGCCTACGGCACAAACGCCGAGGGGCACCGGGAG
>JAFOKO010000015.1 GCA_017419715.1 Oscillospiraceae bacterium
GCAAGCGCATGTGGGTCCCCATTCTGCTGCTGGGCCTGCTGAGCGTCGCTCTGGGCCTCTTTGCCGCGCCGCTCCTCCGATGGATGGAGACGATCGCAAAAGCCATGCTTGGGATCTGAATGTGAAAACTGCTGTATTGAGGTGCTTATGAAGCCGATTTTGTTGCTCCTTGCGGTGCTGCTGCCGATGTCGGCCGGCGTGCTGCTGTGTATCATCAAACTGAAAACAGACCGGGCGATCAAAGCCTTTACTGCTGTTGCCACACTGTCCACTTCCGCGTTGACCTGGGCGCTGATCCTGCACTGTCCGAATGAGAGCATCACGCTGCTCCACTTTGCGGAGCGGCTTGCCGTCGTGTTCCGCTTTGACGCGCTGGGACGCTTTTTTGCGGGCATCCTGGCGACCCTCTGGCCCATCACGGTGCTTTATGCGTTCTCTTATATGGAGCATGAGCAGAGAAGACAGAGCTTTTTCGGCTTTTTTACGATCTGCTTCGGTGTCGCGCTGGGGATCAGCATGTCCGGGAACCTGTTCACCATGTATATCTTCTACGAGCTGTTGACCCTGGCCACGACTCCGTTGGTCATTCATACATTGACAAAAAAAGCGGTCAACGCGGCCAAAACCTACCTGGTGTTCTCGCTCGGCGGCGCTGCCTTTGTCTTTGCCGCGATGATCTTTCTGATCTCCAACGGCGCATACGGGGAGTTCCACTTCGGCGGCCTGCTGACCCGCTATCCCTACGACAACGCCAATATCACCCAGATCTTCTATCTGCTGGGCTTTCTGGGCTTTGGCGTCAAGGCTGCCATTTTTCCACTCCATGTCTGGCTGCCCCGGGCCTCGGTGGCGCCGACGCCGGTCACTGCTCTCCTGCATGCGGTGGCGGTAGTCAAGGCCGGCGTGTTTGCGGTGATGCGTCTGACATATTTCAGCTTCGGAACCGCCTTGCTGAAGGGCGGCTGGGTGCAGTCCGTTGTTATGAGCGTCGCCATTTTTACCATCCTCTTTGGCGCAAGCAAGGCGGTCCGTGAACCGCACTGGAAGCGAAGACTGGTCTATTCCACCGTGGCGAATCTGTCCTACATTCTCTTCGGCGTCACCATGATGACGGAGGCTGGGTTCACTGCGGCTCTGATGCACATGGCCTTCCACGCCTGTGTCAAGATCCTGGCCTTCTTCTGCGCGGGCGCGGTGCTGTGCCGGACGGGGCGGGAGCTTGTCACCCAGCTGGACGGCCTGGGGCGGCGTATGCCCCGCAGCTTTGCGGCGTTCACCGTGGCGGCGCTGGCCCTGACGGGGATCCCGCCGCTGAACTGCTTCGTGAGCAAATGGCAGCTCTTGACCGCTGCGGCGGATTCAGAAAACCCGCTGGCCTATGTCGGGGCGGGCGTTCTGCTGTTGGCGGCTCTGTTGACGGCCATCTATATGCTGAGCACCGTCCGCCGTGCATGGTTCCCGTCCAAGGAAACGGACCTGTCCGCGCTGGAAGGCATCCGGGATGCGGACTGGCGTATGGTGGTACCCTTTGTTATTTTGTCCCTGGGCGTGCTGTTGACCGGCCTGTTTGCCACGCCGATTCTGCATGCAGCCCAGCAGATCGCACAGGGGAGGTGAGGGCATGCTGATCCTATTCCTTGTTTTGTTCCCCCTTGCGGCCGCACCGCTCAGTTACGGGATCGGCCGACGGAGCAAGCGCGGCAGAGACGCCTTCGCCGTCGCCGTCGGCGCGCTGGAACTGGGCCTGGCTCTGGCGGCTTTTCTCCAACGCCATGGGCAGCTCGAGCTTCCTGGGCTCTGTGGGCAGAAGCTGCTGCTGGAGCTGGACGGCTTCCGCTCTGTCTATGTGTGCGTCATTGCCCTGATGTGGTTCGTCACTCTGCTCTTTTCTCCGGAGTACAATCTGCACCATCACAACCGCAACCGCTACTACTTTTTCAATCTGATGACCCTCGGCGCGACGATGGGCGTCTTTCTTGCAGGGGATCTCTTCACGGCCTTCGTGTTCTTTGAGATCATGTCCTTCACCTCTTTCCCCTGGGTCATCCAGGAGGAGACCCCGGGCGCGATCAAGGCAGGCAATACTTATCTGGCTGTGGCCGTCATCGGCGGCCTGGTTGCCCTGATGGGCTTGTTCCTGCTGCAAACCAAGCTCGGCACGACGCAAATCGACGCGCTCTATGCGCTGGCGGCGGCCTGCGAGGATAAGGGCAGCCTCTACCTGGCGGGTGCCTGCGTCCTGTTCGGCTTCGGTGCAAAGGCGGGCATGTTCCCACTGCATATCTGGTTGCCCAAAGCCCATCCGGTCGCCCCGGCGCCGGCCTCGGCGCTGCTCTCGGGCGTGTTGACCAAATCTGGCATCTGGGGTATCCTCGCCATCAGCTGCAACATCTTCCGTGCGGACCCAGCCTGGGGGACAGTCCTGCTGGTCCTGGGCTGTGTGACTATGTTCCTGGGGGCGTTGCTGGCGCTGTTCAGCGTCGACCTCAAGCGCACTTTGGCCTGCTCGTCCATGTCACAGATCGGCTTCATCCTTGTCGGCATCGGCACCATGGGCTTGTTGGGCGCGGAAAATGCGCTGGCGGCCCGCGGCGCTTTGCTGCACATGCTGAACCATTCGCTGTTCAAGCTGCTGCTCTTCCTCTGTGCGGGCGTGGTCTATATGAACCTGCACTGCCTGGACCTCAATGAGATCCGCGGCTTTGGCCGGGGAAAGCCCTTGCTCCAGACAGCCTTTTTGCTGGGCGCGCTGGGCATCGGCGGCATCCCTCTGCTCAATGGCTACATCAGCAAGACCCTCCTGCATGAGGGCATCGTGGAAGCCGCGGCGGAATATGGCTGGACGCTCAAGCTTGTGGAGTGGGTCTTCCTCTGCTCGGGCGGCTTGACCCTTGCCTATATGACCAAGCTCTATGTTGCGATCTTCTTGGAAAAGCACCCCAAAAAGCAGGAGGACTATGACGCCAGGCGCCGGTATATGGATCCCGCTTCCACGCTGGCCCTCTGTCTGGCCGCCATCCCGCTGCCCGTGCTGGGTCTGAGCGCGTCCTGGTCCATGAACGCCCTGGCGGACATCGGCACAGACTTCTTCCACAGTGGCGCGCTGGCCCATGCGGTGCACTTCTACGCCTGGGAAAACCTCAAGGGCGCGCTGATCTCCGTGGCCATCGGCGCGGCGGTCTATCTGCTGATCGTCCGCAAGCTGCTTATGAAAAACGGAGCCTACCGCAACTGCTGGCCGTCTCGCCTGGATCTGGAGGAACTGCTCTACCGGCCCCTGCTGCTGCACGGACTGCCCGCGTTCTTTGGCGCCATCGCGGCCCTGTTTGGGGAGAACCGGATCCTTGCGCCGCTCAGCCGTGCTCTGCTCCGGCTGGCCTCCATTCTGGTGCACGCGGTCTGTGACCTCACGGATGCGCTCATCCTTTTGCTGCGCAATACGGTCTACCGCACGCGCACGCTCCACCAGGAGGACGAAGTCCGCGATACGCTGATGTATCGTCTCGGCAAGGATGTGGACGCGATCGAGATCCGCCTTGGCCGGGAACAAAAGGGACAGACGCGCTATGCACAGCTGTTCTACCGCGCCTACCGCACCTTCCGCGAGACGAGCATCCGTATTACCGGCAACCTGTCCTTTGCGCTGTTCATGCTCACAGCTGCGATCTGCCTCATCTTTTTCTATATCATTGTTCTGCAATGAACATGGATACCTGCAAGCATTGCGCCATAACGACGCCATGCTCAAAATTGTGTTCCGCCAGAAGGAGACTTCTTTCAAAAAACGCAAAAGGACGACGCTTCACCGCGCCGTCCTTTTCTGTTGGATGCTTGGGGAAAAACTGCCCTCAAGCCCCGGAATACCAGCGCCGATTTTATAGAATCTCCTTGACATTGCGACACATAAAGTGTATAAAAATTAATACAGTATTGGATGAATAGTAGTTTCGGAATTGCGTTTGCATGGCATAGTCTGAACGAGGTGATATCGAATGATAAAGAGAATGCTTTCATGGACGATAGCGCTTTTGCTGTTGTTAAAGGTGTCTATTCAGTTACCCCTTCCCCTCATAGGGCGGCCAGACCTTTGGCCGCCGGAAACATGTCAAATCGGAGGGTAGGGCGGCCTGAGGGCAGGCCGCCCTAGGGAGCGACTGAATAGAAACACATAAAGATGCAAATCTAAACTCAGCCGCTGGACTGGGTATGACCGGTAATGAGTATATAGGGCTGCTTCTCAATGTCCAGCCAGTTCAAAACAGAAAGCATATCCGCTTGCTGCAAGCCGACGCAACCGCCGGTTCCCCCGTCGGCAACATGCAGAAAGATCGCACAGCCCCGTGCCGGAATGACATCCGGCGGACGGTTATATTCCAGCACACAGGCCCATGCATAGTGAAACGGGTAATCCGCCAGGTGCTCCACATCGTCGCTCCAAGGCGTCAGATCCGGGTCGCCCCGCTCCTGCCAGGTGTTGAAATAGGGAGAGCTATCGTCACAGACCCAGTCGGAGCAGGGGGTCACCTGCCGCCAGGGAAGCTTCAGACCATCCGGGGGAAGCTCGTTTCCAAAGGCGGAGGATATTTGCCAGAGCCCGGCAGGGGTGGTCTCAGTGTTGCGCTTTCTATCGTGCATGATGCCGTTTTTGCCGACAAAGCCCTGCAGGTCTTCCAGCTCGGGTACCGGGCGGAAGCTGTCTTCGCCCTCGCGCTCATAGCAGACAGTCATGCTTCGGACGCCGTCTTCCGGTTGTGCAGCGACGAGGATCAGTTGTCTGCAGTCGCGCCTGTTCAGATCGTCCATCGTCAAACCTTCTATCGCCATCCATTTTTCTAAAAGCAGGGCGGCGTTACAAGCTTCGTCCAACGGATAATTCTGTTCCAGTTCCGGCCTCCAGGTCAGAGTGGTGTCGCCGGATCGGAAAGGGGAGTGCGTCGCTTCCGGTTCTGTCGTTTCAGTCGCCGTAGTTGCGGGGGCTGCTTCCGCTGGCGCATCGGGCGTATCTGGCGTGCATGCAGAGGAACTGGGAGCAGGCTGCTCTTCTGGGAATATTGTAACAAGCGGGGGCGAAACTGGCTCTGTGTGGGGAACGATCGTCATTGCGCCGCATCCGGACAGAGCAAGCAGAAGGAACAGCAGACCCGATAAGCGCTTTCTATGCATCACTGCTCCGGCGCGTCCATAAAGCCGGTGATCTCCGAAGGATACCATGCTCCGCTTGCCGGATCTTGCAGCAACCAGTAGCAGGCAGTTTCCGTTTGCGGGTTTCCGTCCTGCCAGATCGTGTAGGTCACGGTAATGGCTGCCATGTGATGGGTCAAAAAGTCTTCCGTCCAGCCGTTTCCCTGGGCAAAGGCAGTTCCAACCAGACGCTGCAGTGCAGCCTCTGTCTGCTCTTGGTCAAACGCTGCCGCTTGGATCGTTACCTTTGATACATCTTCAAATGCCTCCCATCGCTCGATCATTTCGAGCACGACCGCAATGGCTTCGCTGTAATCTGTCTCTGCAGCAGATGCTTCGGTATCGGCGGGAAGCGACGCGTCGCCCGGTTCGGAGGGGAATGTTTGAAGCTCCAACGCATCGGTAGACTCGAATATTTCCCAGGTCCCTTCTGTGGTTTGGACGAGGTAAAAGTATTGATACAAGGTTCCGTCCCGATAAAAGGTCTTGGTGTGGTCGTAGACCACCGTGTAACGCGCATAAACTGCTTTGACTTCCTCCGGTGTTTTCCCCTCTAATGCTTCCGGCCTCGCGCCGTAGCCGTTCAGCATCGCCAGCATTGAGTCAGGCGCCCAATCATAAACTCGCTGGGTTTCCGCCTCGTCTTCCAGAATCTCTTCGACTTGGACGGAAACCGTGTAGTCTTTTTCCATTTGCCGGTCGATCGCTTCCTGCACAAGCTGTATCGGGTCAACCGATGGGGTCTGCAGCCAGCGATCATTCCAGATGTCCAGCAGCGCTCCGGCCCCATAAACTGTAGCGGCAAATGCAATTATGATTGCAGCGGCCATAATGGCGCGAAACAGGAAACGGGAAGGATACTTGACTGGGACATCTTTTTTCCCGGGTTCAGAGTGTTCCGACTGCCAGATGAAGGCGTCGTCCACATCGTTCATTGCCTGCAAAAACAGACTGGCGTTCATAGGAACCCCTCCTTTTTCAAATACTTTTTCAATTTGATTCTGGTGCGGTAGAGCATGGATTTCACCTTGCTGGAGCGAAAGCCGAATCTCTCACAGATGACGGGAAGCTCATCAAAATACCAGTAACGGCGAAGAAATACGCTTCGCTCCGTGACGGGTAAAGCAGCCAGAAAACGATTGATGGCAAGAACGGTTTCTTGTGAGATCATCTCCTGTTCCACGCTCTCACCGGAGGGCATGATCTCAGCGATCTCCTCCCACGCAAGCGTGAGCGTGCCGCCGCCGCGTTTGTCCCGGCGTTGTGCCCGCCAGGCGTTGATGGCGCGATTTCGCGTGAGCTTTCCCAGATAGACCGGAAGATTATCCGGGTGCTTTGGGGGAATGCTTGTCCACGCGCCAAGCAGCGTGTCGTTGACGCACTCCTCAGCGTCTTCCTCGTTCTGCAGGATGTTGTGTGCAATCGTTTTGCAGTAGCGGCCATATTTGCGCTCTGTCTGGCTGATCGCGTCCGTGTTTCGCTCCCAGTATAGTTGAATGATTTGACTGTCCTCCATGGTATCAACTCCTTCCAAACAAATTCCATGCATCAGAAAAGGGCCCTTTGCTTTTATACACAACATTTTTTTGCCATGGTTGCTTCAAAGATAAAAAAATCACCTGATTTCGACAATCAGGTGATTTATAGAGCGGTTCCTCTGGCATCATTCCGGCATCATCCTGCTGGAGCGCATGGACAGAAAATTGCCATCGCAAAGGATCATGTGGTCCGTCAAGATCACATCTACCATCTGCAAGGCACGAAGCGCCCCACGCGTGTATTCCAGGTCCTCCAGGGAGGGGAGCAGCGTGCCGGTGGTGTGATTGTGTGCCAACACCACAGAGGAGGCGTTCGCCAGCAGGGCGGCTTCGACCAGCTTTCGAAACGGAATGTTCACCGAATTGACCGAACCGCGGCAAAGCTCCCGGCATTCAATCACTTCACATTTGGCGTCCAGGGAGAGCAGCCAGACCCGTTCCTCGCGTAAGCCCTTGGCGCGGGGAGCCAGGTACCTTCCAATTTCTTGGGTGGTATGCAGCATGACCCGCCCCTTTATACGGCTTTCCTCACCCTTGCGCCAAAGCGCGTCGATCAGATGGATCAAGGCCGCCGTGCGCAAGCCGATCCCCGGAACCCGAACAAGCTGCTGGATGGGGGCGTTCAAAACTCTGTGCAAGTCTCCAAATTCCTGTAGCAAGGCATGGGCCAGGGGATTGACATCCTGGCGGGCAATGGCATAGCCCAGTAAGATCTCCAGCGCCTCCACATCGGAAAAGCCTTCCAGTCCTGTTTGTAGATAGGCCTCCAGCATCCGTTTCCGGTGCCCGGCGTGGATGCTTTCGGGCTTGCTCTCAGGCTCCGCCACGGTTCCGTCTCTCCTTTCTACTGTGCTGAAGCTGGCCAATGCCAACCGCCAGCACAACGCCGAGCATATCGATCAGAATATCTCGAAGTTCCCCGCTTCGGCCGGGCGTCCTGGCCTGAATCACCAATTCGTCCACACAGGCCACAGCAGCGCCGAATCCGGACGGAAGCAAAAAACCGTCACTGCCAAGCAGCCGCCAGTCCAGAAAGAGCAGCCCGCCCAAAATAAAATACTCGGTAAAATGCGCCAGCTTGCGGACGAGAAAATGGGTCAATCCCGGGAGGAAGCGCTGCAAAAAAAGCAAGAACACCGTGCTTTCCGCGCCGGATTCGGATGCGGGCTTTGCGGAGCGAGAAAAGATGAACCAGATCCAAAGCACCGAAGCAAGCAGCGCAAGTATGCGTTTCCAACGAATCGACAAGCCGTTTCCCCCCAGCTTTCTTTCTGAAGCATTATAATACCACAGATCGGCCCAAAAAGCAACGGCTTTCTGACCCGTATCCCTGCAATTTGGGGAAGGTCTTTCCCCGCAGGCGGTGTTTGACGCCTTTTACTTCATGAAATACAGAAAATTTACAAATCAGTGGTTGACAAACGAAACAAACATGATATAATAAATTAGCACTCAGAAATGTAGAGTGCTAAGCTCAAAACGGGACCTTCCCATGGCGCAAGCGAAATGCGCCCCAACGAAACTTTGTATATTTTTAAAGGAGGCATTCCTAATGAAATTAAAGCCCTTAGCAGACCGTGTGCTGCTCAAAGCCACGGAGGCCGAAGAGACCACCAAGTCCGGTATCATTCTCTCCACTGCCAACAAAGAAAAGCCCGTCGTCTCTGAAGTTGTGGCTGTCGGCCCCGGCGGAGTTGTGGACGGCAAAGAGATCGTCATGACTGTTAAGCCCGGCGACAAGGTCGTCGTGGCCAAGTACGCCGGCACCGAAGTCAAGCTCGACGGCGCTGAGTATTCCATTGTTCGCCAGAGCGACATTCTGGCCATTGTAGAATAAATTAGGAGGCTGAAGTATTATGGCAAAGCAGATCATTTACGGCGAAGAAGCCAGAAAGAAAATCCAGGCCGGTCTCGACCAGCTTGCAAATACCGTGAAGGTCACCCTGGGGCCCAAGGGACGCAATGTGGTGCTGGGCAAGAAGTACGGCGCGCCCCTCGTCACCAACGACGGCGTGACCATCGCCAAGGATGTGGAGCTGGAGGACGCCTTTGAGAACATGGGCGCCCAGCTGATCCGCGAGGTCGCCACCAAGACCAACGATGTGGCCGGCGACGGCACCACCACCGCCACCCTGCTGGCTCAGGCCATCACCCGCGAGGGTCTGAAGAATGTGACCGCCGGCGCAAACCCCATGGGCATGCGTAGAGGCATCAACAAGGCTGTGGAAGCCGCTGTGGAGGCCATCAAGGCCAACAGCCAGACCATCTCCGGCGCTGCAGACATTGCCCGTGTCGGCACCATCTCTTCCGGCGACGAGGAAGTCGGCAAGCTGATCGCCGAGGCCATGGAGAAGGTCACCTCCTCCGGCGTCATCACCATCGAGGAATCCAAGACTGCTGAAACCGGTCTGGAAGTCGTCGAGGGCATGCAGTTCGACCGCGGCTATATCTCCCCCTACATGGTCACCGACACCGACAAGATGGAAGCCGTCATCGACGATCCCTATATTCTAATCACCGACAAGAAGATCTCCGTCATCC
>JAFOKO010000016.1 GCA_017419715.1 Oscillospiraceae bacterium
CCTCCCAGGGCTCCATCTGCGGCTCCACCCTGGCCCTGATGGACGCCGGCGTGCCCATCAAGCGGCCCGTGGCCGGCATATCCTGCGGCCTGATCTCCGACAAGGAGACCGGCGAATGGCGCACCTTCACCGACATCCAGGGCGTGGAGGACTTCCACGGCGAGATGGACTTCAAGGTCGCCGGCACCACCGAGGGCGTCACCGCCATCCAGATGGATCTGAAGAACGACGGCCTCACCATGGAGATCATCGCCGACGCGCTGGAGCGCTGCCGCAAGGCCCGGCTGGAGATCATCAACGAGGTCATGCTCCCCTGCATCCCCGCCCCGCGGCCTGAGGTCAGCGAGTACGCCCCCAAGATGATCACCATCAAGATCGACGTGGACAAGATCCGCGAGGTCATCGGCAAGGGCGGCTCCATGATCCAGAAGATCGTGGCCGAGTCCGGCGCCCAGGTGGACGTGGAAGACGACGGCACCATCCACATCGCTTCCCCCGACGCCGCCTCCTGCGACGCCGCCAAGCGCATGATCGAAGATATCTGCTTCGTCCCCGAGGTGGGCAAGCTGTACTACGGCAAGGTAGTCCGCATCATCCCCATCGGTGCCTTCGTGGAGCTGGCCCCCGGCAAGGACGGCATGGTCCACATCCGCGACCTGGAGTTCAAGCGCACCGAGAAGGTGGAAGACGTGCTGAACGTGGGCGACATGACCTGGGTCAAGGTCACCGAGATCGACGAAAAAGGCCGCGTCAACCTCTCCCGCAAGGAAGCCCTCAAGGAAATGGGACAGAACTGAATCAATTGACAATTGACAGGTGACAATTGTCAGGTAAGAAGTTAAAAGTTAAGAAGGAAAAAACCGGGCAGGTTGGAACAACACTCCAACCTGCCCGGTTTATAACCTCCCCTGCTTGCAGGGGAGGTTTTAGAAACCCGTCCCCTACGGCTTGCCGTTCGGGGCTGCCTCCCGCACATTTACCGTTACCGTCTGAAAAACAAGCGAAAACTCATTCTCAAAATCGCACAAGACTGACAGGGTCAGCCTCCTGTCCTTATGGCCAAACTCGTCGTAGCCCCAGAACAACGCATTCCAACGGCCATTGCAAAACGAAGGACCGTGCATCATAAAGGACGAGATGTGATGGAACACAAGCTCAAATACCCTTTCCCCATCCGAAAGCACGATCTCGCAGCTTCGTTTCGACCAGTCCTCCATTTTTATCGTGATCCTTTTGATCAGAGCATCATGGAAGTCCTGGTTTGCTTCGTGTAATTCAATAAACGGAGCGGGAAATCGTTCCTTTTCCTTTTGATAGATTTTCGTGTACCGTGCATTGTTTCTATCCCATTCCGCTTTCGCCCGCGCCCGGAGCTCACGGTCACCGCTGTTGATTTCTTTCCATAGCTTTCCAGTGAAATACTTCATTTTCTATTCTCCCATAATCCGACAACTCTGCACTTTGCATTTTGCATTCTGCATTCAATAATACAGCTCCGTCGCCAGATTGCCGTGGGTGTACAGGCATACCGCCTTCTTCAAAAACGCCTCGTCCACGCCGAAGTAGTCGGCCAGGTCCCAGAGCTCGGTGTGGCCCTCGGCAACGGCCTCGTCCAGGTCTTCACGGGCGATCAAGCAGCCGACGGCCCAGCGGTCCGCCCGATTCTCATGGAGCCTGCGGTTGTCGGCCGGGCTGTAGCGGTTGTAGAAACTGCCGGTGACGCAGTGCCCCAGCTCGTGGGCCAGCCGGACGCGCAGCTCGTTCCGGCTTCGGCGGTGGGGCAGGTCCAGGCCGATGCTGCACTGCCCGGCCGCGTCCATAAGGCTGAGGGAGCCCACCTTCGGCAAAGGAAAGTGATATACCGAGATATTCTGTTGTTCCGCGATTTCATACAATGTCGATAATGCAGTCATTTTCATCCTCCCTCTGCCGAAAAAGTACCGTCTCTGTCGTCCTGAGCGAAGCGCAGCGGAGCCGAAGGACCCGTTCTCCTTTTTCACCCCGTCGCGGGGGATACGGATTCTTCGCTTCGCTCAGAATGACAATCAAGAAAACCCATACGCTTCCCGTGGCGCACACTGTACGCCGCTGCCCTCGTCTCCTACTGCCTGGTGCCTGCTGCCCATTGCCTTATTTTTTGTTCCTCGCCTTGACGAAGGCCGCAAACTGCTTGACTTCCTCGTACATCTCGTCGGTGATCTCCATGTCGCCGCCGAAGAGGGCGAACTTGACATCCTCCACGGGCACGCCGCCCTCCATCGTGGGCTGTGGGACCTCAGCGGTCTCGTTGTCGATCAGATAGGAGGGTGGAACATCAAAAATCTTTGCCATGGCCTTGATCTTTCCGGCGGGAATGTCGGTCACGCGGCCACACTCCCATTTGCTAACGGCGTTCTTCTGCACACCCAGCATGTCCCCCAGCTCGGTCTGGGTCAATTTTTTCTGCTTGCGCAAGGTCTTGATTTTTTCCGCAATGGTCATGGTAATACCCCTTTCGTATCATTTATTCTTAAGGTATCTTCATTTTAGCAAAAAAATTGTGAAATGTCAAGATTGTATCTTGACAAAAAGATATTTTTATGATATAATTCGAGTATCTTAAGAAAATGATAAAGGAGGTGCAACAATGAAGTCCAATCTGTTGATGAATTGCCTGTGGTACGAAGATATCTCCCCGGAAATGCTGGCAGACACCCTGGAAATTACGCCAGAAGCGCTTTTTCAGAAGATTTTTCAAGAAAAAGAGTTTACTTCGGAGGAAATTCGCCGGATCGTGGGCCTGCTGGGGCTTACCGAGGAAGAGACGGATACTATTTTTTTCAAATAAAAGTATCTTGAGAGAATTATATCTATAGAGTGGAGACAGTCTGCCGCCCGTTACGATACAGCATAGCAAATGAAGCGTCCCAAAAAAGGGACTAAAGCAGACCGTGTCCGCTCCGGCCGAAAAAGGAGGATGCTATGAAGCAAGAAAGCACGCCGCCCATCGGGCGGGAGCAGATCCGCAACGCCCTGGACACGCTACGGCGCTACAAGGCCGGCAAGCTCAACCTGGAGCGGCGGATCATTGAAAACGAGGAGTTCTGGAAGCTCCGGCACTGGGATCACATCCCCGAGCAGGGAACGACCGGTTTGAAAACCAAATCCGCGTGGCTGGTGAATGTCCTGCTCTCCAAGCACGCCGACGCAATGGACGCCTATCCGGAGCCCGCCTGTCTCCCACGGGCCTCGGACGACGAAGCCGAAGCGCAGCTGCTGTCCAAGGTCGTTCCGGTCATTCTGGCGCAAAACGATTTTGCCGGGGTCTGGTCTGACAACTGGTGGAAGAAACTCAAAGCCGGAGTTGCCATTTACGGGGTGTTCTGGGACAGAGAGAAGCAGGGCGGCCTGGGCGATATTTCCGTCACCCGGGTGGACCCCTTGAATCTTTTCTGGGAACCGGGCATCACCGACCTGCAGCGCAGCCGCAACCTCTTCCATGTGGAGCTGGCCGACAATGACGCGCTGGTGGAGCGTTATCCGATCCTGGAAGGGAAACTCCGCAGCAGCGGCATTCCCTTCAGCCGTTATCTCTACGACGATAGCGTGGATACCTCCAGCAAGAGCCCCGTCGTCGACTGGTACTACAAAAAGCAGGAGGGCCGCCGGACAGTTTTGCACTATGTCAAGTTTGTTGGAGAAACCATCATCTTTTCCACAGAGAACGATCCTGCCTATGCCAATGGCCTTTACCTGCATGGTCTGTACCCCTTCTTTGCGGATGTGCTCTTCCCCGAGGAGGGCACCCCGGCGGGCTTCGGCTATGTGGATCTGTGCAAGGACGCCCAGCGGCAGATCGACCTTATGAACAACGCCATCGTCGCCAACTGTGTAGCTGCCGCCACCCCCCGGTGGCTCAAGCGCGGCGAAGACGGGATCAACGAGGAAGAGTACGCCGACTGGACGAAGCCCTTCGTCCATGTCCAGGGCTCGCTGGAGGAGAACACCCTACGGCCGATCAGCGTTCCCCCGCTGTCGGGCAACTACCTAAGCATTCTGGCCTCCAAAATCAACGAGATGAAGGAGACCTCCGGCAACCGGGATGTAAACAACGGCGGCGTGGGCGGCGGCGTGACGGCAGCCTCCGCCATCGCGGCCATGCAGGAGCAGAGCGGCAAGCTCAGCCGGGACCAGATCCAGAACTCCTATCGCTGCTTCCGGCAGGTGGTGCAATGCGTCATTGCCCTGATCCGGCAGTTCTACGACACCCCCCGTAGGCTCCGGATCCTGGGCCCCGGCGGCGCGGAGTACCTCCGCTTCGACAACTCCATGCTCGGCTCCGGCGAGCCCACAGAGCTGGACATCGAAGTCACAGCCCAGAGGCAGAGCAGCTACAACAAGCTCAGCTACAACGAACTGGCTCTGCAATTCTTCCAGATGGGTTTCTTCCGCCCCGAGATGGCGGACCAGGCCCTGGCCGCCCTGGAGATGATGGATTTCAAAGGAAAGGACGCCATGCGCAGCCGCATCGCGGAGAACGGAACGCTGCAAGCGCGTCTGGCCCGGAGCGAAGCACAGCTGGAAGCGCTCCAGGCCCTGCTGGATCCGCACTTCCGTCCCGACGGCCAGCTGGATCGGGGCAAGCTCCGCGCCAGCGCGCCGTCCCGCAAGCAGGCCCCCCGCTTGAAGGGCTACGACACGCTGGGCCATGAGCTGAAGAAAAACACCATCGTCGAACAGGCCAAGGCCAAAGCGGCCGCGGCAACACAACCCAGGTAAGTTGAAAATGAATGTCTTTCAACTTTCAACGAAATCCACCGAAGAACGAAAGGAGTAAACATCACATGAAAGCATCGAACAACGATTATGTAACGATTTCCCTGCCCCGGGCAACGGGGAAGGAAGAGGACCTGGTCTTTGTGGGCCTCAACGGCAAAGGTTACACCATCCGCCGGGGCGTGTCCGTCCAGGTTCCCCGCCCGGTCTATGAGATTCTGATGGAAGCTCAGCGCCAGGAGCAGCGGAAGGAGGACTATATCCGTCGTCAGCAGGAAAACGCCGCCCGGTCCGCTGTGACCGTTGGCCTCTGAGAGGAGGCCCTCCATGACGATCCAGGAGGCCATCTCCCAGGCGGACCAGCTCCGGCCCAACGACCTGGACGCCACCGCCAAGCTCCGCTGGCTCTCGGCCATGGACGGGCAGATCTTCACAGAGCTGCTGTTCGCCCATGTGGACGCACCGGAATCCTTTGACGGCTATGACGCACAGACCCCCCAGTCCACAGATCTGCTGGTGGCCTTCCCCTATGACGAGCTCTACCCCCGCTTTCTCGCCATGCGGATCGACCTGGAAAACGGGGAGCTGGAGCGCTACAACAACGATGCAGCCGTCTTTAACCGACTTTGGCAGACCATGGCCGCCCACTATTGCCGCACCCACACCCCCAACGGCACAGCGCGCCTTCGGTTTTGACAGAGAATTCCGCGTAGGGTAGCCCCTACCGAAGAAAGGAGTACACAATGGCAAAAAAACAAGATGAGTGGGAGCAGGAAGGCACCGCCTCCGAAAGCTGGAACAAGGAGGACAACGCCTGGTACCAAAAGGCGACCCAGACGGCCCAGGCGCTCTTGGACCGGCCCGGCTTTTCCTATGATCCCACAGACGATCCGCTCTACCAGTCGGCCAAAAATCAGTATGTCCGCCAGGGCAAGCGCGCCATGGAGGATGTGCTGGGCAAGACGGCCTCGCTTACCGGCGGATACGCCTCCAGCTACGCCCAGACCCAGGCCAGCCAGGCCTACGACGACCAGTTGACCCGCCTGGCCAATCTCCTGCCCGACTATTACGACCGGGCCAGAGCCGCCTATGACCGCGAAACGGACCAGCTGAACGACGAGCTGGGCACGGCCATCGGTCTTTACGACAAGGACTATCAGGTTTGGCTGGACCGGCAGAGCGCCATCGAACGGCAGAATGCCGCCGACGCCAAGGCGGAGCAGTGGGAACAGGAATTCGCGGCCAGCCAGGACCAGTGGGAGCGCCGCTTCAACGAGGACCACGAGCGCTGGGCGGCGGAGTTCGCCCAGGAAGCGGAAAAATGGGCCGCCCAGCAGGCAGCCAATGCGGCCAGCCAGTCCCGCTCGGAACAGGCCAACGCCCGCAGCTACGCCTACCGCATGGCTATGCTGGCCCTGCAGCAGGGGCTGAGCGTCTCGGACACCCTGCTGCAAACCGCCGGAATTGACAAGGCTTATGCCGAGACGATCCGCAGGTACTACTACAATCTGAGACATCAATAATTTGAATTCAGAAAGGAGCATCGACATGGAAGAAGAAAATGTCAAGCGGGAATTGCCGGAAGAGCGCGTGGAACAGACGGAGCACTTTCAGGAGCTGATTCGCGGCAAGTATCGGGAGGACTATCTCGCGGCGCTGGAGGATGCGCTCTCCGCCCAGGCCCGGGAGGTCAACCGCTACCTGGCCTACCGGGAGCTGATGGCCCAGGCCGAGACGACCAAGGCCAAGTACCCCGAATTTGACCTGGAAAAGGAACTGGAGCACCCCGCCTTTGGCCGTCTGCTCTGCAGCGGCGTGGACCCCTGCACCGCCTACGAGGTCATTCACCGTCGGGAGCAGGAATGTCGGAACCAGCGCATGGCGGAAAACGCCTGCCGTCCCCTGGAAAACGGCCTGGGCAACGCCTCCCTCGCCACCGTGAGCAAGCCCGACCCCCGCAATCTGAGCCGCCAGGAACGCAAGCTCCTCCGCCGTAGAGCGGCCAGGGGCGAAGAAATCGTCTGGTAAAAATATCATGAAGTATTTTCTGCCGCAAATATGAAGTATGCTTCGCGCATAAAGCATGATTCACCCAGATGATCTCATGTTTCATTATTATACTGTTTAAAGCTGAAAGGAGAAATATGTATGAACCTCACTGTCAACACCACCACTGGCGATGTCAATGCCTTTGACGCCTCCGCCCTCCACAGCACCGGTGCCATGAGCACCGCCATGAAGACCTACTACGACACGGAGCTGCTGGAAAACGCCCGGCCCCGGCTGATCTTCACCCAGCTGGGCAAATCCCAGTTCCTCCCCGCCGGCCACGGCGACAGCGTCCAGTGGCGCAAGTGGAACACCTTCGACAAGTCCCTCACGCCTTTGACTGAGGGTGTGATCCCCAGCGGCCAGAAGTTCGGCCAGAGCGCGATCTCCGTCTCCGTGCAGCAGTACGGCGACTACGCCGCCATTTCCGACCGGCTGAACCTCCACGCCGTGGACAATGTCCTGCTGGGCGCAGCTGAGGAAATGGGCGCCGCCGGCGGCGAGACCGCCGACACCCTGGTCCGCAACGAGGTCTGCACCGGCACCTCCGTCCTCTACGCCGACACTCTGGACAGCAGCGGCGCCATCACGGGCACCCCCAGCTACCGCTATCAGCTCTCCGCGGACAACAACCGCCTTACCCCGGATGTGGTCAACAAGGCCTACACCTTTCTGAAAAAGCAGAAGGCTCCCTTCTTTGAGGGCAACAAGTATGTGGCTGTGATCCATCCCTCCGCCGCCTACGACCTTCGCTCTCATCCCGACTGGATGGAGGCCCATAAGTACGCGGCCGCCCATGAGATCTTCGAGGGCGAGATCGGCGAACTGCACGGCGTCCGCTTCGTGGAGAGCACCGAGGCTCCCGTCTTCAACGGCGGTAATCTGTTTTCCAGCTCCCAGAGCTATCTGAGCTACGCCGCGTTTGCCAACAACGACACCACCTCCAGCGCGACCTACGGCGTGCCCACGGCCAACAAGTTGACCGTCTCCGAGACGCTCACTGCCGACCACGCCGCGCTCGTTGGCCGCAAGATCCACATCTACGACAATTCCGCCACCGCGATCGTCGGCACCTGGACGATCACCGGCGTCACCCCTGCCTCCAAGTACATTTGGGTCGACGCGGATGTCCCCAGCGGTTTCTCCTTTGCCTCCGGCGATAAGTTCTACCCCGGCGAGGGCGGCAACTCTGTCTCCGGCTCCTGTGCCGTCTACGGCACCCTCTTCTTCGGCAAGGACGCCTTCGGCGTCGTTGACCCCGAGGGCATGAGCATGGAGATGATCATCAAGGACGCCTCTCAGATCGGCGGCCCGCTGAACCAGTTCTCCACCGTAGGCTACAAGTTCGAGACTGCAGCAAAGATCCTCTACCAGAACCGCATGGTGCGCGTGGAATCCTGCTCCGCCTATTCCACGGTAGACGAGGGAAACTGATCCCCTCGTTTAGAAAGGAGCAGACATGCGTTTTCCAAAGCTGAAGCCCGCGGCACAAAAGCGGGTCCTGATTGACAGCTTTCGCGGCTATGAGCACACAGCCTCCATCCGCCCCGGTGCGTTTTACGACATGCAAAACCTCTCCGGCATTCAGTCTCCGCTGCTGTGTGTCCGTCGGCGGCGGGCACAGGTCCAAACGCTGGACGGCAACCCCACCGCATCCGTCAACACCGTCGGAGGCCGTGGCGCCGTCGTGGTGCTGGACAACTATGGCACGCTCTGGTGCGGCGGGCACGCCATCCCCCGCCTGCTGGACGGACGCAAAGCCCTGTCTGCCCAGGATGAGGAGGAGGATACCGTGGAGATCTCCGACGAAGACGCGGTATATGCATGCCTGGTAACGCCGGGAAGCTATCATTTTCAATACGACGCGGCCACAGAAAGCTGGTGCGGGCAGGAAGAGCAGGGCGACCTGGCGGAGGCGGTTTTTGCCGTCGATGAACCGGAAGATGAAATGCAGATCACGGTCCACTACAGCTATACCCTCCGAAAGAGCCAGCTCCGGGAACTGGTATTTATGGGAAGTTGGGTCTGTATCTTTCCCGACGGAAAGTTCGTCAACACAGAAAAGCTCCGAAGCGGCAGTAGCATGAGCCTGGGAGAAGATTTTGGCTCCATCGACCAAAGCAATACCTGCAGTGAGGGCGGTACGGTATTCGAACCCTGCGGCGCGGACGGCACCGTCTGGAATGTGACCTGGTCCGACACTGCCCCGGCCAGCGGCTACTGGGTGGACACCAGCGAGGACCAGCCCACCGTCCGGGTCTGGTCCCAGAGCCAGAGCCTCTGGCAGGAGGTTAGCCCCTATGTCAAATGCGCCGTCCCCGGCATCGCCAAGGGCCTTCGCGCCGGCGACAGCGTGACCCTCTCCGGCCGCTTTGACAGCAGCCAAGGCGGTGAGGCGGAAGTGGAGGCCATTTGGAACGGCGATAAGATCCTGATGGAGGCCTATCACGACCCCGGCGCTAACAACCGGGACGAGGGAAGCAACGACTATCTGATCATTCCCGGTATTCTGCCGCAGCGCTATGAGATTGAGATCACCTGGCACGACCAGGGTTCCCTCAGCGCCGTGCGCTCCTTTCCAACCATGGACTTCGTGGTGGAGGCCGGAAATCGGCTCTGGGGCTGTCACTTTGGCGACGGTGTCAACGAACTCTACGGCTCCAAGCTGGGTGACTTCCGCAACTGGTACGCCTTCGAAGGTCTGTCCACCGACAGCTACCGCGTCGCCCGTGGTCACGACGGCCCCTACACCGGGGCCGCCGTGCTGGACGGCTGTCCGCTCTTCTTCCGGGCGGACAGCCTGGAAAAGATCTTCCCCTCTGCAGCCGGGAACCACAGCGTCGTCACCGTGAGCCTGGAGGGGATCGAGCGCGGCAGTGAGAAGAGCGCCGTCGTGATCCGGGATCGGCTCTACTACAAATCCGCCAACGGGGTCTATTGCTACAATGGCACGCTCCCGGTCCTTGTCTCCCGGGCCCTTGGGGAGCTCTCTTACCATTATGCTGTAGCAGGCGCCTGGGGAAAGCACTACTGCATCAGCATGACGGCGCAAAACGGCAGCCCCTATCTCTTTGTGCTGGATACAGAGACCGGAGACTGGTACAAAGAGGACATTCTCCGCTTCCGCGCCACCTACACCGACGGGGAACTGCTCTATTACAGCTCCGCCCTGGGCGGGGGACTGTCCTGCATCGGCTCCACCAACGACAGCCAAAATGTGGACTGGTGGGCAGAGAGCGGCGAACTGATCCCGCGGACTACCCTGCACCGGTATGTCACGCGCATTCAGATTCGAGCCAGGCTGGATGCGGGGACGAGCGTAAAGCTTTTCATCAGCTATGATGGCGGTCCCTGGCAGAAAAAGGGAGAGCTGCAGGGCAGTCTCCGCAAGAGCGTCACCTTCTCCATCTTCTCCCGCCGCAGCGACCGGGTCCGCCTACGCCTGGAGGGCAGCGGTGGAATGGAGCTGCACAGCCTGAGCTGGTTGACAGAAGCAGGAAGCGATGTTGGATAAACAGAAAGGAAGGAACCATGGAACATTTTGAGCTTCCGGCGCGGCCGGAGGGGACAGAGCAGGAACAGATCACCCAGCTGTGGGAAGCGCTGTTCCGCTTGGTGGAGCGGCTGAACGCCGTGGCAGAACCCGGGAGGGATGGAGCATGACTGAGGCCGATATTCTGCAGACCTTACAGGCCATTGCCTTTTCCGATTACACGGACTACATCTGGATCGAGGACGGCCAGGTCCGCGTCAAGGACAGCTGCCTGCTCACCAAAGACCAACGCGCCGCCATCGCCGGGATCAAGGACAGCGGCAAGGGTGTGGAGCTCAAGCTGCACGACAAGCAAAAAGCTCTGGAGCTGCTGGTGAAATACCTGGGCTTCTTCGAGCGTCCGGAGGAGGAAGCCACCGTCCGCGTAGAGTTCTCCGGCATCCCGGAGGACTGGGCGGAGTAAGCGTCAAGGCAACAGGCAACAGGAGAACGACGACGCCTTGCAATGCCTTCCGCCTCCCCTATTGCCTGTTCAACTATTGCCAGATCGGCAGAAAGGATCCGCCATGACTACCCTACGAATCGACCCGCCGAATGAAAAACAGCGGCAAATGCTGGCTGCCCGGACAAAGCACATTGGCTTCGGCGGGGCGCGGGGCGGCGGCAAGAGCTGGGCCGTGCGGACCAAGGCCAAGCTGCTGGCCTTGCGCTATCCGGGCATCAAGCTTCTCATCGTCCGTCGGACTTACCCGGAGCTGATCAACAACCACATCAACATCCTCCGCGTCGAGCTGCTGGGCAGCGCCAGGTACAACGACAAGGACAAGGTGCTCCGCTTCGACAACGGCTCGACGATCCACTTTATGTACTGCGCCAAGGACGGCGACCTGGACCGGATGCAGGGCGTGGAGTACGATGTGATTTTCCTCGATGAGGCGACCCAGCTTTCGGAATACCAGATGAAAACCGTCTCGGCCTGCCTGCGCGGCGTAAACGACTTTCCCAAGCGCATCTACTACACCTGCAACCCCGGCGGACAGGGCCACAGCTACATCAAACGCATCTTTCTGGATCGGCACTATGAAGCAGGCGAGGACCCGGCGGACTACAGCTTTATCCAGTCCCTGGTGACGGATAACAAAATTCTCATGCAGACCCAGCCCGACTATATCAAGCAGTTGGAAGCCCTGCCGGAGAAGCTCCGGCGGGCTTGGCTGGACGGGGACTGGGACATCTTCGAAGGGCAGTTCTTTGAGGACTTTCGTCCCAATCCGGACCCGGCCAAATGTGCTGCCGCCGGGCTCAGCCCCGCAGAGGCCCGCCAGCAGGGCCGCTGGACCCATGTGATCCCGGCCCGTGCGCCCGCCCCGGGCTGGAAGCTCTATCGCTCCTTCGACTGGGGCTACTCGCGGCCCTTCTCCTGTGGCTGGTGGGCCGTGGACTTCGACGGGCGGCTCTACCGCATCTTAGAGCTCTACGGCTGCACCGGCACCCCCAACGAGGGCGTCAAGCTTGCCCCGGACGAGGTCTTTTGCCGCATCCGGGAGTTGGAAGACAGCCACCCATGGCTCCGGGGACGGCAGATCGACGGCGTAGCCGACCCGGCCATCTGGGACGCCTCCGGCGGCGAGAGCATCGCGGAGACCGCCGAAAAATTCCGCATCTATTTCAGCCCTGGCGACCACAAGCGCATCCCAGGCTGGATGCAGTGCCACTACCGCCTCCGCTTTGACCAAGAGGGCCTGCCGATGCTCTATATCTACGATAGTTGCGCGGCCTTCCTGCGCACGGTCCCCCAGCTTCTCTACGACGAGCTCCGCCCCGAGGATCTGGACACCACCGGCGAGGACCATGTGGCCGACGAATGGCGCTACATGTGCATGGCCCGGCCCATCACGCCCCGCGCGGAGCCCGAAGAAAAGCGGGCCTCCCTCAACTGGGGAAACCCGCTTTCCAATTGACAATTGACAGGTGACAATTGGAGGTATCCCATCGGATTTTTATTACTATATTTCAAATGGCAATTTGAAATATACCTTTAATTGTCAATTCTCAATTGTCACCTGTCAATTTGCGCCTGCGGCGCTGTGAGCTGCGCCGCCACCGTCGCGGCTAAGGGAAACAAAATCATTCCGGCAAGTCCAAGCAGGCGATAGCCGGAATAAAAGGCGATGAGGGTCAACAGCGGGTGCAGGCCGAGCTGCTTGCCCACCAGATGGGGCTCCAGGATCGTCCGGCTGAGCGAGGCGACGCCATAGAGGGCCAGCAGGCCGAAGCCCTGGCCGGAGCGCTCCTGCAGGAAGGAAATCAAGGCCCAGGGGATCAACACTGTCCCCGTGCCGAGGATGGGCAGGGTGTCCAACAGCGCGATCAAGCCGCCGAAGAGCAGTGGAAATTCTACCCCCAGAATCCACAGCCCCAGGCTCAAAATCCCGAAGACCAACAGCATCAGCTTGGCCTGGGCCTTGCACCAGCCGCCAAGGACGGCCTTGCTCCGATCCCGGACCCGGCGCAGCCATTTCTGCCAGACGGCGGGGAGATGTCGGCGCAGCCAGGTCTTGACCTGGGGCAAGGCCGCCGAGGTCATATAAGTGGCAATGACGGTAGTGACAGTTCCCAAAAAGAGCCTGGGAACCCCGGTGAAAACCCCAGTGACCAGGCCGGAGAGAAAACTGTACAGGGATTCCAACAGCCCCGCGCCGCCCGCAAAGAGCTCCCCGATCCAACGGATCAGCGGCCCTGCAAGGGACTCCGGGGCTCGCCGGGCCATGGTCTCCAGCGCGGTGCGGAGCTGCTCCAGGGCAGGCTGGACCTGGTGGAGCAGTTCGGGAAGCTGGCGCACCAGCCGCAAAAGCTCGCTCCAGATCACCTGCCCGAAAAACCACAGCACCGCCCCCAAGGCCAGGAAAACCGCCGTGACGCAAAGCCCGGAGCGAAGCCAGCGCGGCAGTTTCGTCCGCCTGCCCAGGGCGTTCACCCCGGGATCGGCGGCCAGAGCCAGCAGATAGGCCAGCAAAAACGGCAGCAGCAGGGGCAGCAGCGCAAAGCCCAGCACCAAGCCCCCAAGCACCATCCCCGCCGTCACCACGGGCTTTTTGTAGCGTTCCAACTGCATCCCGATCCCTCCCCGCTTTGTTCTATTTCATTATATCCGAGACCGGGCGGGTTCATACGGGAAAGGAAAAGAAAAGAGGTAAGAAGTGATTGGCTTCTTACCTCTTTTGGTTCATTTCATTTTGTCGTCTCTGGCATACTCGTCCGTAGGGGTGCACCCAAAGCCTTCCCCTTGAGGGGAAGGTGGCATCGGGCGTCTCACGGAAGCCCGATGACGGATGAGGTGGTGCCTCGTCCGAAGGGAACGAAATGAATAATGAAACCTAAAAAACTGTTAAACGAAGAAATGAATTTTGAAATGGGAACTGGGCGCGGATTGCCACATCAGTGACATCGGTCACTGGTTCGCAATGACAGACGGAGAGGCAACGGCCAGTTCTTTTTTCGCCTCTTCGACAGCGGCAGGGTCCGAACTGCTCATGGCCTTCAAAAGCCAAGCCTCCGCCTTCTCACGATTGCGCTCAACGAAGATACCGCGGTTAAAAAAGCGTCCGACAAGTTCCATTCCCTTTCCGTATCCCGCATTGGCGGTTTCCAGATAGAGTTGAAAGGCTTTTTCCAGATTTACAGAAGTACCGAACCCGTAATGATAGCAAATCCCAAGGTTATACCCGGCCTCCATGTGACCCATTTCGTGCGCCTGTTTGAGCAGGCGGAACGCCAGATCATTGTCCTCCGGCACGCCGTCGCCGTAGATGTGCCTCATGGCAAGCTGAAATAGATCCTGTGCATTTTTGTCCATATTGTCACCTCTTACCTCTCAATTCTCAACTGTCTCAACTTCCTCCGCCGTTTCCTCGCGGGCGATCTTCTCAATCGAGATGACCTTGCTGCCCTCTTCCAGGCGCATGACGCGGACGCCCTGGGCGGTGCGGCCGTAGACATTGATATCAGAGGTCTGCATGCGGATGATGACGCCGTTGTTCTCAATGACCACCAGATCCTCGTCGCCGGAGACAACCTGCACCCCGGCCACAAGGCCGGTTTTGTCGGTGAGGCCATAGGCTGTCATGCCCTTGCCGCCGCGGCTCTGGGGCTGGGTGCGTGCGCCGGTCTCGTCGGGCTTGAGGAAGGCGGAAAGCTCCGTCCGCTTGCCGTAGCCGTTTTCGGTGACGGAGAGCAGGGTCTTGCCCTCCTCATAGATGCGGGCGCCCACGATATAGTCGTCCGGCGCGAGGGTGATGCCCCGCACGCCGCCGGCATTTCTGCCCATACAGCGCACATCGGATTCGTGGAAGCAGATCGCCATGCCCTGGTGTGTGGCAAGCAGGATCTTCTGATTGCCGTCGGTGCGCTTGACGGAGATCAGGCTGTCGTCCTCGTCCAGGGTGATGGCCTTGATGCCAGCCTTGCGGGCGGTGTTCAGCTCGCTGAGTTGGACGCGCTTGACGGTGCCCTTCCGGGTTACCATGATCAGATATTCATGCTCGGAGAACTCCCGCAAATTGACCCCGGCGGAAACGGCCTCGCCCGGCTCCAGCGGCAGGATATTGACCATGGCGGTACCCCGGGCAGCGCGGCCGGATTCGGGAATCTGGTAGCCCTTCTTGCGGTGGCACTTGCCAAAGGTCGTGAAGAACAGGATCACATCGTGGGTAGAGGCGGCGAAGATGTCCTTGACAAAGTCCTCCTCCTTGAGGTTGGCGGCGTGGATACCCCGGCCGCCGCGCCGCTGGGCCCGGTATTCCGTGATGGGCATACGCTTCATATAGCCCTGCTCGGAGATGGTGAAGACACAGTCTTCCTCATCAATCAAGTCTTCAATGTCCAGCTCGTCCTCCACATCCTGGATCTCGGTCTGGCGTTCGTCGCCGTACTTGTCCCGAATCTGAATGAGCTCGTCGCGGAGAATGCCCTTGACCATGTTGATATCGGCCAGGACAGCCTTGAAGTAGGCGATCTTCTCCTCCAGCTCCTTGTACTCGGCCTCTAATTTCTCTCGCTCCAGGCCTTGCAGAGCCTTGAGACGCATATCCAGGATCGTCTGGGCTTGAATTTCGGACAGGCCGAAGCGCTCCATCAGACGCTCCTTGGCGTCGTCATAGGCAGAGCGGATGATGCGGATGACCTCGTCGATGTTGTCCTGTGCGATCAGCAGGCCTTCGACGATATGGGCCCGTTCCTCGGCCTTTTTGAGGTCGTATTCCGTGCGGCGAATGATGACCTGCTCCTGGAAGGCCAGGTACTCGTCCAGCACGCCCTTCAGATTCAGACAGCGGGGCTGGCTCTGGTCGTCCACCAGGGCCAGCATGTTCACCGAGAAGGAGGACTGCAGGGCTGTCTGGGCAAAGAGACGGTTGAGCACCACCTGGGGGTTGGCGTCCTTCTTAAGCTCGATGACGATGCGCATACCGTTGCGGTCGGACTCGTCACGCAAGTCGGAGATGCCCTCCAGACGCTTGTCCTTCACCTGCTCGGCGATGTTTTCCACTAACTTCTTCTTGTTGACCTGGTAGGGCAGCTCGGTGACGATGATGCGCACACGGTTCTGGCCGTGCTCCTCAAACTCGGTGCGGCCCCGGACCAGAATGCGGCCTCGGCCCGTGGAATAGGCGGCCCGGATGCCGGAACGGCCCATGATGATCCCCTTGGTGGGGAAATCCGGGCCCTTGATGTACTGCATCAGATCGGCCAGCTCGGCCTCCGGGTTGTCCAGTACTTCAATGCAGGCGTCGATGACTTCCCGCAAATTGTGAGGCGGGATATTCGTTGCCATGCCCACGGCGATGCCGCTGGAGCCGTTCACCAGCAAATTGGGGAAACGGGAGGGCAGGACCTTGGGCTCCTTGCGGGTCTCGTCGAAGTTGGGGACCCAGTCGATGACCTGCTTGTCGATGTCGCGGAGCATCTCATTGGAGAGCTTGGACATGCGGGCCTCGGTGTAACGGTAGGCGGCCGGGGGGTCGCCGTCGATGGAGCCGAAGTTGCCGTGGCCCTCCACCAGGCAGTAACGCATGGAGAAGTCCTGGGCCAGACGGACCATCGCATCATAGACGGAGGCGTCTCCATGGGGATGATAGCGGCCAATGACATCACCGACGCAAGTTGCAGACTTGCGGTAGGGCTTGTCGGAGGTCAAGCCGTCCTCATAGAGGGCGTAGAGGATCCGTCGGTGTACCGGCTTCAAGCCGTCGCGCACATCCGGCAGCGCCCGGTCCACAATGACAGACATGGAGTATTCCATAAAGGAAGTCTCCATCTCCTTGACCAGGTCGTTGGTAATGATCGCCTGATTCGGGAAGAGAATATCTTCCGGTTTGTAATCTCGGTTTTTTGCCATTGCAAATTCTTCCTTTGCTTGGAATTGCAGCACGAGTCACTAGTCACCAGTCACTAGTCACTAGTCACTAGGGATGCGCTGTTCTGGTTGGTCTTCTATGATTTGAAATGTTTGATCTTTAGTCACTAGGGGGAACGCTATTCTGGTTGGATCATTTTTGTTAAATCGTTCGGATCGTATTATCTTCTTTAGTCACGAGTAACTTGTAACTAGTGACTTTTTCCTAGTGACTAGTGACTATTCCCTAGTGACTAAGGGATTGCTGTTTCGGTTGGATAATTATTGCTGAATCGTTCGGATCGTAGCAGTAAGCATTTTACTGATTTCCGTACACAAAGCAAAAGCCACTGCGGTCTGTGATTTCATAAGATAGCCGATACTGATACACAGATAAAGCTGTGTTTCTATCTCGTACAAGGAACCGCGAGATATTTTAAGAAAACGAACATATTCATTTTTTGATTCTCTTCCATATCCCTCTGCAATATTGGATGGAACAGAAACACAAGCTCTGCGAAGTTGATCAGATAGCCCAAAACGCTCTTCTCTTGGAAGCATTTCTGTTAGCTTATATATTTCCATTGCCAACAGCATTGCTTTCTGCCAGCTAATCAATTCTTTGTAATCTTTCATTGTATTCTCAAATGACAGTTTCCCCGCCCTTAGTGACTAGTGACTGTTGACTAGTGACTAAAAATCGAGGTTCACCACATACTTCGCATTCGTCTCAATAAACTGCTTTCTCGGCTCGACCTCTTCGCCCATGAGGACGGTGAAGATTTGGTCGGCGGCCAGGGCGTCGCCCAGGGTGATGCGGCGGAGGGTGCGAGTCTCGGGGTTCATGGTGGTTTCCCACAGCTCGTGGGGGTCCATCTCGCCAAGGCCCTTAAAGCGGCTGATGTCGATCTTGACATTGGCGTTCTCGCCGCGCAGCTCTGCGGAGATCGCGTCGCGCTCTTCGTCGGAGTAGGCTACGCGCTCCGTTTTGCCCCGGCGCAGCTTATACAGCGGCGGCACGGCGGCGTAGACATAACCATTCTCAATCAGCGGCCGCATATAGCGGAAAAAGAAGGTCAGCATCAGCGTCCGGATATGGGAGCCGTCCACATCGGCATCGGCCATGATGATGATCTTGTGGTAGCGCAGACGGTTCAGATCCAGCTCCTCGCCAATGCCGCAGCCCAGCGCCTGAATCACGGGCGCCAGCTTCTCATTGCTGTAGATCTTATCCGCCCGGGCCTTCTCTACATTGAGCATTTTTCCCCACATGGCCAAAATAGCCTGGAAGCGGGAGTCCCGTCCGCCCTTGGCGGAGCCAGCCGCAGAGTCGCCCTCCACGATGTAGAGCTCAGTCAAAGCCGGGTCGCGCTCGTTGCAGTCCTGGAGTTTGCCGGGCATGCGCTCGCCCTCCAGGACGGATTTGCGACGGATATTCTCTTTGGCACGGCGGGCCGCCTCGCGGGCCCGGTTGGCCATCATTGCCTTTTCCAGAATCGTCCGGGCCACAGCAGGGTTTTCCTCCAGGAAAACGGCAAGCTGTTCGTTGACCACATTATCCACCAGAGTGCGGATATAGGCATTGCCAAGCTTTTGTTTCGTCTGGCCCTCGAACTGGGCCTCCGGCAGCTTGACAGAGATGATGGCGGTCAAGCCCTCGCGGCAGTCCTCGCCGGAGACCTTATCATCGCCCTTGATAATGCCGTATTTGATGCCATAGGCGTTCAAGACCCTGGTCAAAGCCGTCTTAAAGCCCGTCTCGTGCATGCCGCCCTCGGGGGTATGGATGTCGTTGGCGAAGGAGACCAAAATCTCGTTATAGCCGTCGTTGTACTGCATGGCGACCTCCGCCACAGCGTCATCCTTCCGGCCGCTCATATAGATGGGCGAATCATGGAGCGGCGCTTTGTTGCGGTTGATATAGGTGACGAACTCCCGGATGCCACCTTCATAGCACATGGTGTCCCGGAGGCCGACCTCGCTCCGCTCGTCGGCAATGGTGATGCGCAGACCGGCGTTCAGGAAGGCCTGCTCCTGCATCCGTTTGTGGAGGGTCTCGTAGTTGTAGACCAGGGTATCGAACATCTCCGGGTCCGGCTTGAAGGTGACGGTGGTGCCGGTATCGTCACAGCTGCCAATGACTTCCATCTCCTGGGTGATACCGCCCCGTGAGAACTTCATCTGGTAGATTTTGCCCTCCTTGTGGACCTCGGCGATCAGCCATTCAGACAGAGCGTTGACCACAGAGGCGCCCACGCCGTGCAGGCCGCCGGAGACCTTGTAACCGCCGCCGCCAAACTTGCCGCCGGCGTGCAGAACGGTAAAGACGACCTCCAGGGCAGGTCGGCCCGTCTGAGGCTGAATGTCCACAGGAATACCGCGACCGTTATCCCGGACAGAGATCGTGTCGCCGGGATGGATGGTGACCTCAATGTGATCACAGTATCCAGCCAGGGCTTCGTCGATGGAGTTATCCACGATCTCATAGACCAGATGGTGCAGACCTGTCTCCGAGGTGGAGCCGATATACATACCGGGACGCTTGCGCACCGCCTCCAATCCCTCCAGAACCTGGATCTGTGAGCCGCCGTATTCAGATTCTACATTGGTGTTCATAAGTTCTTCGTTCATATTTGTCGTTCCTTTTACTGGAATTATCAACTATTACATTTTGTGTTCGTTGCGATTTCGGAGAGCCTTCCCCCTCGGGGGAAGGTGTCGCCGGGCGTCTCACGGAAGCCCGGTGACGGATGAGGAGCGTTGCGGTTTCGCAAAGCCTACCCCGTCGACTGTAGGGGGCGGCGTCCTCGACGCCCCGAGCGTTTCGATGCTGTAGGAAACAATTGGAACGAACCCGTTTCCCATATCGCACGCACCCCGCGTTCCCTATTGCCTATTCAACAATTTACAGTTTACGATGTTCAATCACAGTCGAATTGAATTGAACCAGATAAACGCGGTTCAAGCCGTATTCCGCTGTGAGCACAAAGCTTTTCGGCAAATTGTCCGTTGTGGAAATCACTTCTCCGTTTTTTTCGGCAGTTTCCAGAAATTGCCGGGTTCTTTTGGACCAAGAGCAATGGTCCAAATCGAAAATGCCGACGATGCTTCTGTCCCGAACCGCCATGTCGCCGCCGATGGGAATGTACATTTACACGAGCCTCCCTTGCTGGATGTGGATCGTTTTGCCGATGTCGGTGACCTTATCCTGCTCGCAACAGGTGATGAAAACCTGGCCGTTTCGGATACGATTGAGGACAAAGTCTTGGCGGCCGGGATCGAGTTCGGACAGCACATCGTCCAGCAACAGCACCGGCAATTCGCCGGTATCAGTTTCAAACAAGTCTCGTTCCGCAAGCTTTAGACTGATGGCTGCCGTGCGGGTCTGGCCCTGAGACGCAAAAGCCTTCATGGGAAGATCGTTCAGCGCGGCTTCAAAATCGTCCTTATGCGGGCCGGACAGGCATTGCATGGATTCCACCTCAGCCCGGTAATGGCTCTGCTGATGTTCCTTCAATTGCGCATAGACCTCCAGGGCGGGAGCCGTTGGCTCCGTCACCGTGGAAACTGTCTGATAATTCAAGCGCAAACGCTCGCTGCCGCCGGAGAACGCGGCGTGATGGGCAGCGGCCAGCTCCGCCAGATGCCGCAAGTATTTGGCCCGGGTGGTAATGAGGATCGCGCCCGTCTGAGCCATGCGCTCATTGTAGTCCGGAAGCAGCTCCAGCATTTTGGGATGGTCGATGCGGTCCCGCAAAGCGGCGGATTTCTGAGCCAGCAGACGCTTATACTCCTCCAACGCCCGGGCATATTTGGGCCGGAGCTGGCAAAGGGCGTCGTCCAGAAGCTTACGCCGTTCGGCAGCGCCTTTTTTCAAGACCATCAGATCTTCGGGACAGAACAAAACAGTATGCAGCACACCGTCCATATCCTCCCGGCTTGACTTTTTCACGCCGGAGAGAAAAAGCTGCCTGGGGCGGCGGGACGCAAAGAGGACTGCACGAAGGGTCTGCTCCCGGCCATAGGATCTCACCACAGCGGAAAGCTCGGCAAAGTCCGCTCCAAAGTAGATCAGCTCCGCCTCCTTCCGGGTGCGGAAGGCCGCGCCGCGGCTGAGATAGCAAATGGCTTCCAGCAGATTCGTTTTTCCCTGGGCATTCTGCCCGACGATCAAGTTGACGCCGGAAGAGAAGTCACATTGGAAGTTTTCATAATTTCGAAAGCCTTGGAGAAACAAGTTTTGTATTACCATTTTTTCTTCCAGTTGAAAGTTGGAAATTGAAAGCTGAAAATGAATTTGTTTTGCAGATTGCAGTTTGCAAAACTCCGAAAACCTTCAACTTTTCACTTTCAACGATTCATCTCCCTGAGTAACCAGGTATTTGCCGCCGTTAAACTCCACCCGGTCGCCTGGGTGGAGCTTCTTGCCCCGCATGGTGCAAATCTCGCCGTTCACGGTAACTTCCTCATTGAGAATGAAATTCTTTGCCATGCCGCCGGATTCTACGGCATTGGCCAGCTTGAGAAAGCTTTCCAGTTTGATAAACTCTGTCGTGATCGGGACGCTTTGTTCTGCCGGGTTGATTCTACGAACTTTTACTTTCATACTGGAACCTCTCAATCAGTTTAAGCGCACCGGCTGGATCAAGTATGTAAAGTCCTCCTCTGCACCCTCACAGGGTACCAGCAGAATGGGAGACAGTCCGCCGGAAAGCAGCAGCGTGACTTCCGAAGTAGGTACAGCCTTCAAAGCCTCCAGCATATAGCGGCAGGAAAAGCCGATCTCCGTATCCTTGCCGTCGCCGGCAAGGCGGCAGCCGTCAGTGGCGGAGGCGATGGTCGTCACAGTTCGGAACTCTGCCCCGTCTTTGGAGAACAGGCAGCGGATCGGGCTTTTATACTTTTCATTGACGATCAGGCTCACCCGTTCCACGGTGGAAGTGAGCTCCGCCACATTGGCCACCAGCGCAATCGGCGTCGTTTCCGGGATAAAGCGCCGCCACTCGGCAAACTTGCCCTCCAACAGGCGGCAAATCAGGGTAGCGTTGTCGATTGAGAAGGAGATATGCTTTTTTCCAAGAGTAAATTGCACTTCATCCTCGGAATCAGAGAGAATTTTTTCCAGTTCCTTTAGAGCAGCAGCGGGTACCACAAAGCTCATGGGTTGGTAGTTCATATTTTCTTCCCGGAAGCTCCGTTTTGCCATACGGTAGCCGTCGATGGCTACCATGGTGATGCTCTCATGCTCGGCTTCCACCAGACAGCCGGTATAGATTGGGTTGGCGGTATCGTCGGAGACGGCAAAGATCGTGCCCGAGATCAAATTGCGCAAGGCATTTTGCGGCAGCCGCACAGCGCTTTCTTCTTCTACAGAAGGCAGTTGCGGATATTCATCTGCTGCAGAAGCAATGAGATGGTAAGACGCCACACCGCCTTTGATGTTGACCCGGTAGTTTTCATCTACTTCGATGGAAACGATATCGTCCGGCAATTTTCGGACGATTTCAGAGAACAGACGGGTGGGCATGACGCATTCGCCGCTTTCACGGACCTTTGCTTCGATGCGGACGGTGATTCCCGTCTCCAGATTATATCCCGTCATTCGGATATCTTCATCGGCGGCCAGGTAGATGCCCTCCAGGAAGGCGAGACTGCTTTTGGGGCTTACGGTCCTGGAGACGATAGAAATGGCGTTCACCAGCGTGTTTTTTTCACACAGTAGCTTCATTACAAATCTCCTTTCTTTCCTCTCTCTTAGAGAGAAAGAGAGAATAAAAATAGTAGTAAGTAACAGTAGGGACTGTGGATTGTGGAAAACCCGAAAATTTCTTGATTTGACAAGAAAAACTTTTCCACGCCTCTTGTGGAAAAAAATATGGATTTCCACAGATCGAGTTTCGCTGTTTTTCAGCAACACTTTTTTCCACAAAAAGATTTCCACTTTCCACATTCGCCGTGGAAAACCAAAAGTCTACAGTTTGCTGTTGATATTGGCCGTAATATCCCGCAAATTGTCCATGGTCTCTTTGTCGTTTTTAGCAATCAGCGCTTCGACCTTTTGCAGGGAAGAAATGACGGTGGTATGGTCTCGGCCAAATTCGTTGCCGATGCTTTTATAGCTTTGATGGGTCAATTCTCGGATCAGATACATGGCGATCTGCCGGGGCATGACGATATTGTTGGATTTCAGCCGCCCGCGAAGGAGATTTTCCTCTACGCTGTAATACCGGGAGACTTCCGCGATGATCAGCGCCGGGGTGGGCAGATTGTGCCCCGCGTCCATGTACATGTCTTTGATGGCGCGGGAGACATTCGGAAGGTCCAGAGGCATGCCGTTGAGCTCATGGTAAGCTTTGATGATATTGACCGTGCCTTCCAGAGAGCGGACATTATTGGTGATGTTCTCGGCAATATAGTTGCAGATCTCCACCGGCAGGTCTATTCCAAGCGAGGTGGCTTTGTTCTGAATGATGGCCATGCGGGTCTCATAGTCCGGCGGGATGATATCACAGATCAAGCCGCCTTCAAATCGGGTGCGAAGCCGGTCGGCCAGGAGCGCGATCTCATTGGGCGGCCGGTCCGAGGTGACGACGATCTGCTTGCGCCCCTCAAAGAGCTCGTTAAAGGTATGGAAGAACTCCTCTTCCGTGGAGGCCTTACCGCCGATGAACTGAATGTCGTCCATGAGCAGGAGATCCGCATTGCGGTATTTTTTCCGAAATTCGACATTCCGGTGTTCTCTCAGAGCAATGATCAGCTCGTTGGTAAATTGTTCGGAGCTGATATAGACGATGTTGAAGTCGGGATAGTTTTCCTGGATCCGGTTGGCGATGGCATAGAGCAGATGGGTCTTGCCCAGACCGGAAGGCCCATAGATAAACAGAGGATTGTAGGCGTTGGCAGGCTTGTCGGTGACAGCCAGGGCCGCGTTGTAAGCAAAGCGATTGGAAGGGCCAACCACGAAGGAATCAAAGGTAAATTGCGGATTGAAGCGGGGCTTGCCCACTCGTTCCCTGGATTTCTGGAATTCCGCAAGCTCTTCTTCACAGATGACATGGATGTCGTAGTCCTGGCTGGTCAAATCCCGGACTGCATCTCGAATATAGCCCAGGCAGCGACGCTCGATAAAGTCTTTACAGAATTCTGAGGGCGCATAGACCGTTAGCTTTTGTTCATTGATCTCCAGAAGGTAAGACTGGTCAAAAAAAGTGGAAACGATGCCCGGGGTCAAGCGTTCATCCAGATAGGCGATGACCTTGGCCCAAATATAGGCATTGGAATACATGAAAACACACCTCCAAAGGGTGAAAAATACAGATACCACATCCCTTCTATTATACCACAAAACCAACCAATTTACAAGTCTTTTTGTGAATTTCTTTATAATATTGTATGGATAAAAGCCTGTCTTTTGGCGTTCAGGTGAATGGAGTAAGGTGTAAACACCAAAAATGAATATTTGAAGATAATACTATGTATTTTTTCGAGTTTGTTGGGATTTGAGGAGCTGCTTGAGAACAAACGCATGTTGTGGGCGGTCATTGGCCGCCCGCAACATGCACCGCACCCGGTAGCGGCGCACAGTGTGCGCCACGGGAAGCACCCCATCAACGAGCCCCCGCGTCCCTGATGCCTTTAACACTCAAAGTCCTTGTGTTGCGACGATCGCCTTTTTTATTTGCAAAAAATAAACAAATGTTTGCTTTTTCAAACAAATCGAAGTAGAATGGAGGAGAGGTGAATGAAAATGGCGGAACATGATAAGAGAATCGCAATTTTACACTATATAGAACGATATATAGATTCCCATGGCTACGGGCCTTCTGTTCGGGAAATTTGCGAGGCGGTCGATTTGAAATCGACCGCGACGGTACATTATCACCTTCGACAGCTTGCACAAAAAAACTTAATACGGATGGACGATGGGAAAAAGCGGGCGATTTCCCTGAATAAAACGGAAGAAACGGTTCTCCATGAACTGGATGTAACGCAAGAGTTGATCCCGATTGTCGGAACTGTTGCAGCAGGACAGCCGATTTTAGCACAGGAACAGATCGACGGTTTTTTGCCCTGGGAGGGCGGACAGGGTTGGTTTGCGCTCCGGGTCAAGGGAGAGAGTATGAAAAACGCCGGAATTTTACCCGGCGATCTTGTTGTCGTCCGTCCGCAACCCACGGCAGAGAATGGAGAAATCGTTGTGGCTTTGATCGAGGATGAAGCAACCGTCAAGCGTTTTTTCAGAAAAAACGGACATATCCAACTGCTTCCGGAAAATGAAGCCTTCGCTCCCATCGACGGTGATGCTGCCGTAATTCTGGGTTTGGTTCGCGCTGTGGTGCGAAAATACGATTAGAATGAAGGAATCAGTCCCCAGGGGACGCGGGGGATAGGCAATTGTTAAAAAGGCAATTGTTAAAAAGGCAATCGTTGAACAGGCAATAGTCATTTGGAGACGAGGTATGTAGGGGGGACAATGGCCGCCCGCGACCCGCACTAAACTTCCGGTAGCGGCGCACAGTGTGCGCCATGGAATGCATTCCCCCGCCTGTCATTCTGAGCGCAGCGAAGAATCCGTTCCTCCGTCCCTTGGCATTCGGGACGAATGCCAGGGACGGAGGCAAATCATGCGGGTTGCGTTCGACGGAGGGCGGATGGCAGAGTTCCGTCCCTACAGGCAGTTGCACCCCGCGTCCCCTATTGCCTATTACCATGTGCCTGTTGACTTTTCGTTTATTCTTCGCTTCAAGCACCTATTTCATCCTGTCCTCTCATGCATTGAAAGTGATGCTTTTTTTGACAGAATTCCATTTTTGTTTCACATGAAACAATTTAACGCCTGAATTCGACTTTATTTTTTCTTGCTTTTTCAAGAGAATGTGCTATAATCAGGGAGAAAATGAACGGAAGGGGAATACATCCGTGAAAATCGTTGCCATAGTGAATCAAAAAGGCGGTGTTGGCAAAACTACGACCGCTGTGAATCTCACAGCGGCACTTCATGCGAAGGGCGCAAAGGTTTTGCTGGTGGATTTTGATCCCCAGGCAAACGCAAGCTCCGGTTTGGGTGTGAGCCGTCATAGCAAATATACCTCTTATGATGTAATTATCAACGATGTCCCTGCTCAGGAGGCCATTGTGCATACAGACTGGGGCGATGTTCTTCCCTCTTCTTCTGCACTGGCTGGTGCAGGGGTTGAGTTGGCAGACATGGAACGAAGAGAATTTATTCTGAAACAGGCTCTGGACCCTGTGGCGGCAGATTATGATTATGTCTTTATTGATTGTCCGCCTTCTCTGGAGCTGTTGACTTTAAACGGTTTGTGCGCCGCATCAGAGATTTTGATCCCGGTGCAGTGTGAATATTATGCGCTGGAAGGTCTTTCTGATTTAATGTCCACGATGCGCGTGGTTAAAAAGCGCTTGAATCCTCAGCTTACCGTGTTTGGAGTTCTATTGACGATGTTTGACGGACGCACCAATTTTTCCAGCCAGGTGGCTCAGGAAGTGCGCCGCTTCTTCCCTGCCAAAGTATTTGCTTCGGCGATCCCCAGAAATGTTCGTCTGGCAGAGGCCCCCAGTCATGGAATGCCCATCACGGCATATGACAAGCACAGCAAGGGCACAAAAGCTTATATGCAAGTTGCAGATGAGATTTTGCGCGGCAACAAATAAGGAGTACTGCCTATGAAAAAACAATCAGGTTTAGGACGTGGCCTCAGCGCTCTGCTGGAGGACCCAAATTTGGATTTTACCCAGCAAAAGGGTGGAATCAGCAGCGTTCCGCTGCATAAGGTGGAGCCCAATCCCTTACAGCCCAGAAGAGAATTTGATCCGGAGGCGTTGCAGGCTTTGGCAGATTCCATCACGGCCCACGGTATGATCCAACCGTTGACCGTTCGGGAGCTTCCCGGCGGCTATTACCAGATCATTGCCGGAGAACGCCGCTGGCGGGCTGCAAGAATGGCTGGGCTGCAAGAGGTTCCGGTTCTGGTGGTCGAAGCGGACGACAAAAAGGTCATGGAACTCGCGCTGGTAGAAAATCTCCAGCGGGAAGACTTAAATCCAATGGAAGAAGCCCAAGGTTTTCGTTCTTTGATTGAGGACTACGGTTTGACCCAGGCGGAAACAGCTGAACGGGTTGGAAAATCTCGTCCGGCAGTGGCCAATTCGCTCCGTTTGCTCACGCTTTCGGAGGATTTGGCGGAGTTGGTAAGAAACGGAACGCTAACTCCCGGTCACGCCAGAGCTCTTTTGAGCGTGAAGAGTGAAAAACTTCGGAAACAGGCTGCCCAGCGCATCATTGCTCTGCAGCTTTCGGTCCGGCAAGCAGAAACGCTGTGCAAGAACCTGGAAAAGCCAAAGCAGGAGACGAAAGAAGAGCCGCTTGCCGTTGACTATGTGGCGGAGTGCGAAAAGACGCTGTCTCGTCGCTTGGGTCGAAAGGTCCGCATCGTCAATGGAAAGAACAAAGGACGCTTCGAACTGGAATTCTACGGCCAAGACGATCTGAATCGATTGTTGTTTGCACTCCAGCGGATCTCCTTAAAGGAGGATGGTCAGAATGAATGATGCGAAAGAAAAGGAACAAGTTCAAAATGGTCTGCTGGAAGATCATACGCCTGCACCCTCGGATCCATCTCAGGTTCTATCCCCCGGCCGGAGATCGGCACTTGTTACCTATCTTGCCATTTTATTTGCCGTTGCATTCCTTTTTGTCGCTTTGACGATGTCTATGGAGTCAAAACGACTGAAAATGATGAACGAAGCCCTGGAAAACAGCAGTCAAAAGACCTCTGCTTCCTTGACTAGCAGTATCACGGCTCTGCAGGAGGAGAACCGTACGCTTTCTTCCGACAAAGAGGAACTAAGCGCTCAACTTACTGCACTGGAAGAAGAGCTGGAGCAGCTTCAGAATACCGCAAAAGAGGATCAAAAAGAGTATTCGACTAAAATGAGCCAGCTAAACGAGAAGATTCGAACGCTTGAAACAGACAAGACCGAATTAAACACGCAAATTGAGGCTTTGACCAAGAAAGTGGAGCATGCTGTTACGGTGAGCGAATTGCTGCAGCAGGCCATTGAACTGGACGATGACGGAAATATGACGGAATTAGAAGAGGTCTTGAAGCAAATTGAACCGTTCAAGGATCTGCTTTCCCCTTCTGAGTTGGAGATCTACGAAAGCTTGACCGTCGACTGATGCTTATCTGCCACACCATATTATAATGTAAGAGGATATGAATTATGTTAGATATTAAACGAATCAAAGAAAATCCGGATGAAATCAAACGGTTGCTCCGAGCCAAGGAAGTGGATTGCGATGCGGCTGTGGACCGAATCTTAGAGCTGGATCAACAGCGCCGGGAGTTGATCGCTTCCACAGAAGCCAAAAAGGCGGAACAGAACAAGGTTTCCAAGCAAATTCCTGTGCTGAAAAAGCAAGGACAGGATGTTACGCCGATTTTCCAGCAAATGACAGAGCTGAAAAATCAGATTGCGGACAATGACAAGGCCCTTACTGAGGTGGAAGCGGAGTATCGAACCTGGATGCTGAGCCTGCCCAATCTTCCCGACCCCGACTTGAAGGCCGGTGGCAAGGAAAACAATGAGCCACTTCGCTATTATGGAGAGCCCCATCACTTTGATTTTGAGCCGAAGCATCATGTGGACCTTTGCACCGACCTGGGTTTGATCGACTATGAGCGTGGCACGAAGCTGGCTGGGACAGGTTTCTGGATCTACACCGGTATGGGCGCCCGCCTGGAATGGGCGCTGCTGAACTATTTCATGGACTGCCATCTGGCAGACGGCTACGAAATGGTGGTACTTCCCCACATGTTGGAGTACAAATGTGGAGAAACTGCCGGCCAGTTCCCGAAGTTTGCCGACGAGGTCTATAAAATCGCCAATCCAACCGACGAGCGCATGCACTTTATGCTGCCCACCGCGGAAACTGCGCTGGCTTCCTTCCATCGGGATGAGATTCTGAAACAAAGCGATCTTCCCCACAAGATGTTCGCATTCACGCCCTGCTTCCGGCGGGAGGCTGGCTCTCACCGGGCCGATGAGCGCGGCATGGTGCGCGGCCATCAGTTCAACAAAATCGAAATGTTCCAGTACACCCTGCCGGAGAAATCTGATGAAGCCTTTGAAGAGCTTGTAACCAAGGCGGAGAACCTGGTCAAGGGCCTGGGCTTCCACTTCCGTACGGTCAAACTGGCAGCGGGCGACTGCTCCGCTTCCATGGCGCGGACCTATGATATCGAGATCCAGATCCCGTCCATGAACGGCTATAAGGAAGTTTCCTCCGTCTCCAACGCCCGGGATTACCAGGCACGGCGTGGCAATATTCGCTTCCGCCGGGAGGATAGCGGTAAGATCGAGTTCGTCCATACCCTAAACGGCTCCGGTCTGGCCACTTCCCGCATCTTCCCTGCTATGGTGGAGCAAAATCAGCGCGCGGATGGTTCCATTGTGGTTCCTGAGGTGCTTCGCAAGTATTTGGGCGGGATCGAGATCATTCAGAAATAACCAGCCTCTGCTGATTATCAAATTTTTACGGAAAGGAGGAAATCAAAATGGCAAAGAAGGATAAAAAGGGCATCTTTTCGGAGTTTAAAGAGTTTGCGCTGCAAGGTAACCTCTTTGATATGGCAACTGGTGTTCTGATCGGCGGTGTGTTCAAGGATCTGGTCAGCTCCTTTACAAACAATATTATCATGCCGATCATTGGTATCTTTACAGGCAGTGTAAACTTCTCATCTTGGAAGTTGGCCCTGCCCTCGATCTTCGGGGATAAACTGGACGAGGAAGGAAATGTGATCGTCAATTATTTGAATGTTGGAGATTTTATTTCCAGTATTATCACATTTTTCATTCTTGCTTGGGTCATTTTCCTGATGATCAAAGGAATGAACAGCTTGCGTGCTTTAGCAAAGAAGAATAGCGAAGAAGAAAAGAAAGAAGAAGCTCCCCCCGAACCCTCTGCTGAGGAAAAGCTCCTCATGGAGATTCGAGACCTGCTGAAAAAGAAATAATGCCAAAAAGAACGGGACAATCTCAAAGATTGCCTCGTTCTTTTTACAAAAAAGCCCTTAAAGTATGCCTTCCCCGTTGAATTCTGGGACATATTCCAGACTTGCCGCTTCCGGCCCTTGCAGGAAGCCATCGTCCAGGCCAAAGAAATAGAGCCAGGAGAGGACAGTGTCATACTCCTCTTGCGTAATGCGGCGGTCAAAGGGCGGAAGTTTGGCAGCAGGACCCATGGGAGTGTATTGGCTCATCAAGGACACCAGGACGGAACCTTTTGGGAAGCTGTTTGCGATCCATTCCAGAACGCCGATGGAGTTGTCGATCTGGCCTGGAAGGATCAGATGGCGAATGAGAACACCGCGTTTTAACAGCCCGTTTTCGATCAGCACAGGGCCACTTTGTCGGTACATTTCCAATATGGCGGTCTTTGCGGTTTCCACATAATCCGGTGCAGAGGATAAAACCCGTGCAAGCTTTGGATCAGAGTATTTCAGATCCGGCAGCCAGACATCAATCTTCCCTTCCAAGGCTTGCAGCGTTTCAACGCGTTCATAGCCGCCGCAATTGTAAACGATGGGAACAGGCAGCTTTGGCTCTAAAGCGGGTAAAATGTCTGGTAAAAAATGCGTTGGAGTCACCAAATTGATGTTGTGGTGCCCATCAGCAACGAGTTGTTCAAAAATCTCTCTTAGCCGGCGGGAATCGAGTTGATACCCATGCCGTTGCGTGGAAATTTCATAGTTCTGGCAGAATCTGCAGCGTAAGGTGCAGCCCGAAAAAAAGACCGCACCAGAACCGTAGTCCCCAGAAATCACCGGTTCTTCCCAGTAGTGGCCGGCTGCTCTGGCGGCAATCAGCTGTCCCGGCATGCCACAAAAACCGCGTACTCCGGCGCTTCGATCGACGCCGCACATGCGTGGACAGAGCGTGCAGTGGGTGTAGGTCTGAGTGGTGATGTTTTCCATGCTGTTGTTCACCTCTGCTTTGTTTGTGGATGATTATAGCACAAGTATTTTGAAACTGCAAGCTTTACGAAGCCGGGATGCTGTGATATAATAAAACAGACATGATCGTTGCAATTTGAGCACCTGGTTAAAAGCAAACGCATGTTGCGTGATTTGCACAGGGTAATCGGCAATATGCATCAGGTAATAGGCAATAGGCATCAGGCAATAGGCATCAGGCAATAGGCAATAGGAGACGCGGAATGTAAACTGTACCCATGAAAATGGACACGCAGACTTTAGGTATGCCCCCGGATAGAGACGGGGAAAAAGTACCAAAAGATGGAAGACCCTGTTGTGTGGACACTTTCATAGGGAATACTTTTGTGGTAAAATGTATCCATCAAGCAAGGACAGGAAAGGTGGATACAAGATGAAAACCAAGCTAAC
>JAFOKO010000017.1 GCA_017419715.1 Oscillospiraceae bacterium
AAATCTGAAATAAAGGAACGGATTGTACGAGGAGTTGACGAGATACGCGGTGCAAAGGAACATCGCGCCTATTGCCAGCACTGCCGCAGCCCATCTGGCGACGGGGGTCTTCTCATACAGTTTGTAGATGGCAACATCCAGAGCGGACACACCAGTCTCCTTTTTGAACTCGGACAGATCCAGCACGAATTCATGCATGCAGACGCGGTCAAAGGCGGGCGTGAAGGTGCCCTTGATCTTCTGCATCAGATAATTGGCATTCAGAACCGCGTTGGTGGAGGCTTCAGGGATGCCCTCCTTGCCAAGGGTCATGAGGTAGGTCAACGCACGAACAACAACCAGGAAGTTGCCGGCAAAGCCGCGCACCTGGATGTGGCCCTCGCCCTGCATCAGAGCGGACTGGGGCAGGAACTGCTTCAGGAACTCCTTGCAGCCGACCGCACCGGCGCCGGGGCCTCCGCCGCCGTGGGGAGTGGCGAAGGTCTTGTGCAGGTTCATATGGATGCAGTCGAAGCCCATATCACCGGGACGGACATGGCCCATGACAGCGTTCAGGTTTGCGCCGTCGTAGTAGCACAGGCCACCGGCCTCATGCACCAGACGGGTGATCTCCAGGATGTTCTTGTCGAAGATGCCGACGGTGTTGGGGTTGGTCAACATCAAACCGGCGGTATCGGGGCCGAGGGCGGCCTTGAGGGCCTCCAGATCGACGCAGCCGTCCGGCGCGGAGGCGACATTGACTACATCATAGCCGCACATGGCAGCGGTGGCGGGGTTGGTGCCGTGGGCGGAATCGGGCACGATGATCTTGGTTCTGGCCTTGTCGCCGCGGGATTCATGGTACTGCTTGATCAGCAGAACGCCGGTGAACTCGCCATGGGCGCCGGCGGCGGGCTGGAAGGTCATGCCGTCCATGCCAGCGATCTCGCACAGGTACTTAGCTGCCAGGTCCAGAACCTCCTTGCTGCCCTTCACGGAAGAAGCAGGCGCCAGAGGATGGACATTGGTGAAGCCAGGCAGGGCAGCCATTTCCTCGTCGATGCGGGGATTGTACTTCATGGTGCAGGAACCCAGGGGATAGAAGCCGCAGTTGACGCCGTGGACGCGCTGGCAGAGCTGGGTGTAGTGACGGGAAACATCGTTCTCGCACAGCTCGGGCAGGTCCAGGGACTCCTGGCGCTTTTCGGGCAGCTCATAAGCAGGAACATCGCAGGCGGGCAAAAGACTGCTGTGACGACCGGGAACGCTCTTCTCAAAAATCAGCTTCATTTCGCCAGCACCTCCTTTACGATGGCAACGGCTCTGTCGAGCTCGGCCTTGGTGTTTTTCTCCGTGGCGCACCAGAGGATCTCGTCTTCGCCCATGGGCAGGCCGCCCAGAATGCCAGCCTCTTCGAGAGCGGCCAGGATGGCGTCGCGCTTGGGCTGGACAGTGACGAACTCCTGGTAGAACTCGCCGGCATACTTTTTCTTGACGCCGGAGAGCTTGCAGAGCTCAGAGCAAAGATAGTGGGCCTTGGCAGTGGTCTGCCGGGCAGCTTCCTTCATGCCTTCGGGGCCCATAGTGGCCATATACAGGCCGGCAGTGAGCGCGCAGAGGGCTTCATTGGAGCAGATATTGGAGCTGGCCTTCTCGCGGCGGATGTGCTGCTCGCGGGCCTGCAGAGACAGGACATAGGCCTTGTTGCCGTCATGATCGTGGGTCTCGCCTACGATACGGCCGGGCAACTTGCGCATGTGTTTCTCCGTGGTAGCCATAATGCCCAGGTAGGGGCCGCCCCAGGCGATGGGCAGGCCCAGGCACTGGCCCTCGCCCACCATGACATCCGCGCCGACTTCCTTGGGCGTGGGCAGGATGGCGAGGCTCAGAGGATCGCAGGACAGGACGAACATGGCCTTGGCTTCGTGGACCGCCTCGCCGATGGCCTTGGCGTCCTCCAGCTGGCCGAAGAAGTTGGGCTGCTGGAGCACGAAGGAAGCCACATCGGGGGTCAGCATCTCCTTGAGGGTGGCCAGATCGGTCTTGCCGTCCTTGCAGGGGACGATCCGCATTTCGGCGTTGGCGCCGTAGCAGTAGGTGCGGATGGTGTTGATGACATCGGGATGCAGAGCGGCGGAGACCAGGGTGACGCTGCGCTTGCGGTCCCGGCACATGGCGGCGGCCTCGGCGGCGGCAGTCGCGCCATCGTAGACAGAGGCGTTGGACACATCCATACCGGTGAGCTGGCAGATCATGGTCTGATACTCGAAGATGGACTGCAGGATGCCCTGGCTCATCTCAGCCTGGTAGGGGGTGTAGGCCGTCAGGAACTCTTCCTTGTTGGGAATGTACTTGACGATGCTGGGAATGTAGTGATCGTAAGCGCCGGCGCCGCGCAGCACGGTCTGGAAGACCTTGTTCTCGGCGGCAATGGCCTCCATCTTGGAACGGACCTCCAGCTCACTCATGCCGGAGGGGATATTCAGGGGCTCAGACAGAAGCATTTGCGCGGGCACATCGGCATAGAGCGCGTCTTCGCGCTCCATGCCAATGGCCTTCAGCATTTGCTGCCGTTCCGAGAGCGTCCCGGGAACATAGCTTCCCATTTAGCCCTCCTCGGCGCAGAAGGCCTCGTAGTCGTCGGCGTCCAGCAGCTCTTCGCGGTCATTGATCTGCTCGACCTTGATGATCCATGCGCCGTAGGGATCAGAGTTCAGCATCTCGGGCGCGTCGATCAGCTCTTCGTTGACAGCCTTCACGATGCCGGACACGGGGCTCAGCAGATCGGAAACAGCCTTGACGGACTCGACATCGCCAAAGGACTCACCGGCAACGACCTCGTCGCCAGCCTCGGGCAGGTTGATGAAAACCACATCGCCCAGGGCATTCTGAGCAAAATCGGTGATGCCGACGGTGGCGACATCGCCCTCTTCCTTGATCCACTCATGGGACTTGGTGTAGCGCAGTTCGTTGGGAATAGACATTGTAATATCCTCCTAAAATTGAATTATGTTGTTTGTGTTGATATATGGTCTAAATTACACGCCCAGAACGCCCATCAGGCCGCCCAGGGTCTCGTTGAACTCTTCGTCGGAGAAGCAGTACTGCATGACGGTGTGGTCCGCACGGAGCTTCTTGACTTCTTCGGTGACATTCTTCTTGCGCAGGATGCATTCCGCCATGATGGCAGCCAGCTTAGCAAAGTCGTCCTTGGTGAAGCCGAAGCGGGTCATCTCTTCCACGCCCATACGAAGCGCGCCGGAAGCGGTGAAGCTCTCTTCCTCGGGGGTCGCCTGGTAGTTGACGATGATGCCGTTGGACTCGAGACGCTCCGCCACATCATAGCCCAGGGCGTAGCCCACATTGACGATGACCTGGTGGGTCTCGGTGTAGGAAATGGCGGGATCGCCGGCCACATCCAGGCCCTCGGCCTTCAAGCACTTGGCAAAGTGCTTGGCGTTCTCGATGACATTGCGCTGATACTCGTCCTTGAAGGTGTTCATCTCGTAGGCCGCCATCAGCAGGCCCAGCTGGGTGCCCAGGTGGTGGTTGGAGACGGAGCCGGGGAAGGCACGGGACTCGATGGTCTTCCACAGGCCATACTTCAGATCCTCGGGCTTGTAGTTCACGCCGACGATGCCGCGCTGGGGCCCAAAGAAGGTCTTGTGGGTGGAGCCGGTAACGATCTCAGCGCCTTCTTCGAAGGGCTTCTGGAAGTGGTCGCCCACCAGACCCAGAACATGGGCCATATCGTACATGATGGTGGTCTGCAGGCCCATCTGATCCACAAACTGGCGGATCTCCTTCACGGGCTCCTTGTGCAGGACCATGGACTTGCCGAAGATGATGAACTCGGGACGGTAGCGGTCAATGACCTTCTTGGTCTCCTCGACATCGATCTTGTAGTGGTTGTCGGCACAGACGGGGAAGGGCACCACGGCGTTGCGCTCGGTGACGGGGTCAACGGCGACATAGTCATGCAGTGCGCCCATGGGCTGAGCAGACAGGTGGCCGCCCTTGGCAATGTGGTTGTGCAGGATGTAGCCCAGACGCTGGGGATTGACTTTGCGGTTGTTGCGGTTCTTGAAGTCCATCAGGGAGGAGAACACGGCGGTGTTGGACATCTGGCCGGAGATCACGCGGGTCTCCACCTCGGTGGCGCCCAGGTACTGCCGCATCTGCTCAACCAGCAGCTCTTCGATCTGCTCGATGAACTTGGTGCCCTGATAATAGAAGACTTCGTTGTCATAGAAGGCCGCGATCTTCTTGTGCTCGGCATAACGGAAAGCGGGATCGGATGCACAGAGCATCTGCACGGCACGGCTGGGGGTGTTCTCGGAGGGGATCAGGTTGATGCACTGCTTCTGGCGCCATACATGGTTCTCAGTGGCCTTCTTCAGCAGTTCGAGCGCTTCAGCCCGGTATCCGGTGCCGTCGGCGGGCTTACCTTGAAAAGGGGGCTTGTAGAGTAGCGGACGCGCATAGGGAGGAGCCATGGTGCTCATGTGCATACGGGGCACAGCTGCCTTGACCTTCTTGCCGCGGACATCTACATAGACGATGTCGTCGGTCTGAATGTCGGAATCCAGCATGGCAATACCCAGGGCGCGCTTTCCGGTCTCTTCGGTGTAAGAGGTGTCCATGCCCTCGCCGTTGGCAACATAGTAGGGAACCATGGTACCGGAGGTGACATAGCCAACCAGCTTGTCGTTGTGGTAGACAGGCATATCCTTACGCATAACGCCACGCTCGAGCAGGGTGATAGGCATCATGCGGCGGGGCAGAATCTCCAGAGCGCCGTCAAACTCGCGGTTCTGGATCTTCTTAAAGGCCTCAAACTGCTTGGCCAGCACTTCGCGGCCGATGAAGTTGCCCTTCAGTTCGGAGAAGGAAACAGCAAACTTTGCCAGGGGGACAGAGAAAATGGGGATCTCCTTGCCTTCGATGTCCACGCCCATCTCATGGCCGTACAGGGGCAGCATGGCCTCCATACGAAGGGTGTCGCGGGCGCCCAGGCCGGAGGGACGAGCGCCCAGCTCCAGCAGGCGGTTCCACATCCACTCGGCGTCTTCGGACTTGACAAAGACTTCGTAGCCCAGAGGCTCGCCGGTGTAGCCGGTCTTGGCCAGGCGGACGGTATGGCCTTCCATGTCGACGGTGCCCAGAGCGTTCTTGACCAGCTCGGTGAGCTGCAGGCCCTCGGACATCTTCTCCAGCATCTCACGGCTCTTGGGACCCTGGACAGCGATGGAAGCGTACTGCTCGGAGATATCGGTCAAGGTGCAATTAAAAGCCTTGATCTGCTCGCGCAAATGGACCAGGTCCTTCTCGGTGTTGGCGGCGTTGACCACCAGCAAGAAACGGTCTTCCTCAAAGCGGTAGAGATAGGCGTCATCGATGGCGCCGCCGTTCTCATTGGGGATGATGCAGTACTGGGCTTCGTTGACATCCAGCGCCTGGACATTGCTAGACAGGACATGCTGCAAAAACTGCACGCGCTCGGGACCCTCGATCAGCAGTCTGCCCATATGGGAGACATCGAACAGGCCACAGACCTGACGGGTGTAGAGATGCTCTGCCACAATGCCGCTGGGGTACTGGATGGGCATTTCCCAGCCGCCAAAGTCCACCATCGTGGCACCGGCTGCCAGATGTGCGTTGTAAAGCTGGGTGCGTTTGAGTTCGCTCATGGAATTACCTCCTATGTATTGTAAATGAGTTTGCTTATCTATAAAAAGGTGGCACAGAGCCCTTGCGGGTCTGTGCCACCGTTTTAAGCCTGAGAGATTCCCCGCGAAGAACGCGGGTTGCACCTACGGCGTACGCAATGCGCACTTTACGGTGTTTCGTCCTGACCCGATCCTTTTGCCTGAGAGCTTTTGCGATCCCCTTCGGCGCCGCCCATAGCGGTCTCTCCCGGGTCCATCATCCGACGATATTACAGTATAGTGAAGGCAATCGTCTTCCTATTACAAATTACCACAATCCCCCTGGACTTGTCAAGATTTTTTTGGGCAAAGAACGCATTTTTTCGTATTGACGGACGCGGGTTCAGAACTTATAATATGTGTATCCCTAAAAACGCCGCGCTTTTCCGCTTTCCCCCGCAAAGCGGAAGAAACAGGAGGTAAGTATGGACAATACTATTGTGAAACGAAATGCACTTCTATCCCAAACCGTCATCAAGGGCCTGCAATCCCGGAACATGAGCGGCTACTATGCCGCCAGTCGGGATGAGGCCCTGGCTCTGGCCCTCTCTCTGATCCCCAAGGGCAGCACCGTGACCATGGGCGGCAGCATGAGCGCTCAGGAGATTGGTCTGGTGGAGGCGGTCAAGGGGCCAGACTACCGCTTCATCGACCGCGACGCCTACGCCGACAAGCGGGCCGCCATGCTGGCCGCCTACGATGCGGATGTCTTCCTGTGCTCCGCCAACGCTATGACCGAGGACGGCATTCTGGTGAACATCGACGGCAATGCCAACCGCGTCTCCGCCATTGCCCAGGGCCCGAAGAAGGTCGTCGTGATTGCCGGCATGAACAAGGTCTGCAAGGACCTGGACAGCGCCATGAAGCGGGCCCGCAATGTGGCAGCTCCCATCAACGCCCAGCGCTTCGGCCTCTCCACCCCCTGTGCCAAGACCGGGGCCTGCATGGACTGTAAGAGCCCAGACACCATCTGCTGCCAGTTTTTGATCACGCGTTACTCCCGGCACAAGGACAGGATCCATGTCATTTTGGTGAATGACAGTCTGGGATTCTGATCCCGTGGCGCACCGGTGTGCGCCGCTACGGACCTTGAACCCTGAACCGGCGGGCAGTTTGCCCGCGCTACAAACTCTGAACCAACGGGCGGCAGAATGCCGTCCCTGCACCAAATACGAAAAAGGAGAAACTACTATGAACATAAGCAAGGACATCCGCTACATTGGCGTCAACGACCATCAGATCGATCTGTTTGAGGGGCATTTTGATGTGCCGCTGGGCATGGCCTACAATTCCTATGTCATTCTGGACCAGAAAATCGCCGTGATGGACACGGTGGATCAGAACTTCGGCAAGCAGTGGCTCACCAACCTGGCCGCTGAGCTGGGCGGGAGGCAGCCCGACTACCTGGTGGTGCAGCACATGGAGCCCGACCACAGCGCCAATATCCAGCTTTTCATGGACGCCTACCCCCAGGCTACCCTGGTTAGCTCCGCCAAGGCCTTCCCGATGATGAAAAACTTCTTCGGCACGGAGTATGAAGACCGCCGCATCGTGGTCAAGGAGGGCGACACGCTGGAGCTGGGCGCGCATGTTTTGCACTTCGTCCAGGCTCCCATGGTCCACTGGCCCGAGGTCATCATGACCTATGACGCCAAGGACAAGGTCCTCTTCTCTGCCGACGGCTTTGGCAAATTCGGAGCCAACGATGTGGAGGACCCCGAGGGTTGGGACTGTGAGGCGCGCCGCTATTACTTTGGCATCGTGGGCAAATACGGCGCTCAGGTGCAGGCCGTGCTGAAAAAGGCCGCTGCGCTGGACATTGCGATCATCGCTCCGCTCCACGGCCCCGTGTTGACAAAGGACCTCGGTCACTACATCGACCAGTACAACACCTGGTCCTCCTACGGCACCGAGAGCGCCGGTATCTTCATTGCCTACACCTCCGTCTACGGCCACACGAAGCAGGCTGTGGAGCTGCTGGCCGAGAAGCTCAAGGCCAAGGGCTGCCCCAAGGTCTCCGTGGCCGATCTGGCGCGGGAGGACATGTACGAGTGCGTGGAGGATGCCTTCCGCTACGGCCGCATCGTCCTGGCTACCACCACCTACAACGCCGAGATATTCCCCTATATGCGGGAGTTCCTGGGCCACCTGGTGGAGCGCAACTGGCAAAACAAGACCGTGGCTCTGATGGAGAATGGCTCCTGGGCCCCTATGGCCGCCAAGGTCATGAAGCAGCGCCTTGAGGGCTGCAAGAATCTGAGCTTCACCGACACGACCGTCCACATCAAGGGCGGGCTGAGCGCCGAGAGCGAAGCGGAGATCGAAAAGCTTTCGGACGAGCTTTGCCAGGACTATCTGGCCCAGCACGACGAGACCGCCAACAAGTCCGACCTCAACGCCCTGTTTAAAATCGGCTACGGCCTCTATGTGGTCACCGCCAAGGATGGCAGCAAGGACAACGGCTGCATTGTCAACACAGTGACCCAGGTCACCAACACGCCGAACCGCATCGCCGTCTGCATCAACAAGGCCAACTACACCCATGATATGGTGAAGAAGACCGGCATGATGAACATCAACTGCCTGTCTGTGGAGGCCCCCTTCAAGGTGTTCCAGCACTTTGGCTTCCAGTCCGGCCGGGATGTGAATAAGTTTGCCGAGGGCGAACCTCTGCACTCCGACAACGGCCTGATCTTCCTGCCCAAGTACATCAACGCTTTTATGAGCTTGAAGGTGGAGCAGTATGTGGACCTGGACACCCACGGCATGTTCATCTGCACCGTCACGGAGGCCCGCGTGCTCTCGGACAAGGAGACCATGACCTACACCTACTATCAGGAGCATGTGAAGCCCAAGCCCGAGACGGAAGCCAAGAAGGGCTGGGTCTGCAAGGTCTGCGGCTATGTTTATGAAGGTGAGGAGCTTCCCGAGGACTTCGTCTGCCCGCTTTGCAAGCACGGCCCGGCAGATTTTGAGAAGCTGTAAATATACAAAGATAAGGGACGGTTTCTTGGCAAACAAGACAAGGAACCGTCCCTGTCCTACACATGTCAATGGAAGAAGAAATATTAATTGTCAACCATTATTTTCAAATAATGGTTGACAATTCTTCGTTTTCGGTCTATGATAGCTTTCAGAATTCACGAAAAGGATGATAAACAATGCACAAAAAACTCCAACGCATGACCACGGCGGCGATCTTTGCCGCGTTTCTGTGTGTCATTTCCCCCATTGCCATTCCCCTGTCCGGGGCGGTGCCCTTTGCCCTGCAGATTTTTGCGGTGATGCTCTGTGCCGTGACGCTGGATTGGGGCACCGCCCAGCTTGCAGTGCTGCTCTATCTATTGCTGGGGCTGTTTCTGCCCATCTTCTCTGGGGGCAACACGGGGCTCAGCGCGATTCCCGGGCCCACGGGCGGCTATATCTGGTCGTATCTGCTGATGGTGCCGGTGATCGCTCTGTTCCGGTGCATCCCGCTCCGGAAGCGCTGGCAGGAATACGCGGCGGCCTTTTGTGGCTGCCTGCTGGCCATTGCGCTGTGCTATTTCTGCGGCACGGTGCAGTTTTCGGTGGTGAGCGGGAACAGCTTCGCCAAGTCTCTGGCCGTCTGCGTCGTCCCCTTCGTGGGCTTCGACCTGCTCAAGGCCGCAGCCGCCGCGCTCCTGGGCGTGGAACTGGGGCAGATTCTATCCAAAATCTCGAATTGACAGTTGTCTGCTCATAGCTTATAGCCCATAGCTATTAGCTATCGGCTATTAGCTCTTTCCCCCCTTTTTCATAATTGACAGCACCTCGTTTCCGCGGTACAATAATCGCAGGAAACGAGGTGCTTTTTGATGAAAACTCTGCTGCATATCTGCTGCGCGCCCTGCGCGAATATGTGTATCGACACGCTGCGTCAGGACGGGCAGGAGCTGACCGGTTACTGGTACAACCCCAACATCCACCCCTTTACCGAGTACCGCGCCCGGCGGAACTGCCTGCGCGACTACGCCGCGTCCATTGCCCTGCCGCTGGTAGAGCAGGACGACTACGGCCTGCGGCCCTTTGTCCGAGCTGTGGCAGAGGACATTGAGGGCCGCTGTGTGAAATGCTACGAAATGCGGCTCTTCGCCGCGGCAGACTACGCCGCTCAAAACGGCTTTGACAGCTTCACTTCCAGTCTTTTCATCTCTCCCTATCAGAACCATGAGCTGCTCAAGGAGGTGGCCGAGCGGGCCGCCGATAGCTTCCACATCCGCTTCCAGTATCAGGATTTCCGCCCCCTGTTTCGGCAGGGCCAGGAACGGGCGCGGGAACTGGGCTTCTACATGCAGAAGTATTGCGGCTGCGTCTTCTCCGAGCAAGAGCGGTATTTGAAGCCGTCCAAGATCATTCGTTAGGAGGGCAGCACGATGCAGGAAATTGCTGATAATAACCGCCTTGCAGCGCTGATCTCTGCGGTTCGATCCTATCTGGATGCCAACTATGTGCCACCACGGGCGAACGCCGTACAGGGGTTTGCCGCTGCACCGATGCAGGCCGGCCCACAGCCCTCCAGTCCCCAGAAGCTGTTCGCCAAAGCCAGCGCCGCACCGAAATGCACCGCTGCGCCGATGCCCTGCACTGCCCCGGAAAAGGCGGCAGTCGCGGATAGCCTGGCCAAGCAGCTGCGCTGTCTGGACGAAAGCTTTTCCGAAATGCTGTTGCGAAAAATCGACGAGAAGGGCCTCAAGGATTCCGACTGCTACAAACGGGCCCATGTGGACCGGAAGCTGTTCTCCAAGATCCGCTCCGACCCCGGCTACCGCCCCTCTAAGCCCACCGTCCTTGCCTTTGCCATTGCCCTGGAGCTGCCCCTGTCCGAGACAAGGGAGCTGCTGATGAAAGCAGGTTTCGCTCTCTCCCACAGCAACAAGTTTGATGTCATCCTTGAGTATTTCATCAAGCAGGGCAACTACGATCTCTACGAGATCAACGAAACGCTGTTTGCGTTCGATCAGAGCTTACTTGGCGCATGACTGTCAAGCGCCCATCCGGGTTCGTGCCGGATGGGCGCTTTTTATCAAATCGAAAAGCGGGCAGAGTATTCTTCAAAGGCCATCTGGAAATCCTGGGATTGTTCGTTCATCATCCGGTGCTGGGAGGCGTGGGTGTCAAAGTTGTCCTCCTCCAGCTCCAGCATCGCCAGGGCAACATTGGAGCAGTGGTCTCCCACCCGCTCCATGCCGGTGAGCAGGTCGTTGAACACAAAGCCCTGCCGGATGGTACAGCTGCCCCGCTGCAGGCGCTCCACATGGTGGCGCTTGGCGGTGTCACAGAGTCGGTCGATGACCTCCTCCAAGGGCTCCACCCGAGCGGCCAGCAGCAGGTCGTTTTCCGTAAAAGCCTGCACCGTGAGCCGCACGATCTCCCGCACAGCGGCGCTGATGGTCGCCAGCTCCCGGGTCGCATCGGCGGAGAAATCGATCTTCTTCGCGTGGATCTCCGCTGCACTCTCGGCCATATTTCTGGCGTGGTCCGAGATCCGCTCAAAATCCGTGATGGTATGCAGATACTTGGAAACATCCTCATTCTGTCGGCGGCTCAATTCCCGGCCAGTCAACTTCACCAGGTAGCTTCCCAGGGCGTCCTCATAGCGGTCACAGTCGTTTTCCATCCGTTTGACCGATTCAATGCCCTCTTTGCTGTAATTGGCTGTTAGGGCCAGGGCAGAGGAAATGGCCTCTCTGGCGCACTCGGCCATATCGTTGATGGTCAAACGGCTCTGTTCCACTGCCAGGGAGGGATGGGCAAGGAAGCGCTCCTCCAGCCGCATGGCCGGGTCCTCCTCATCGCTTTTCTTCTCCCGCACCAGCATGCACACCAGCGCGTCCAGCGCATCGGTGAAGGGCAGCAGGAGCAAAACCATAGCCAGACGAAGCACAGAATTGACCCCGGCGATCACCACGGCGCTGGCGAAGGGCCGATGGGGCGTCATATAAGCCTGGACCCATTCAAAATCAAAGCGGAAAATGGTGTCCGCCAGGTAGAACAGGGAGGCACAGACCAAAACGCCGATCGTGGAGGCCACCAGATAGACCAGAGCCGTCCGCTTGCCGTCGGTATTTGCTCCCAGGGCGGAGAGCAGCACCGGGAAGGAGGCGCCGATGGTCACGCCCATCAACAGGGGCAGGGCCGCGTCAAAGGTCATGACTACGGAAAGCGCCTGGACAATGCCCACCGCCGCCGAAGCGGACTGCAGAACAGCCGTAAACGCCGCACCCACCAGAATGCCCAGGATAGGGTTGGTCATGGACGAAAGCAGATCCCGGAAGGCCGGCTGCTCCCCCAGCGCGGAGACCGCGCCGCTCATGGTGCTCATGCCAAACATCAAGATGGCAAAGCCCATCAAAATGTCACCGATATGGTGATTTGTCTGATTCTTGCAGAACACCCGGAGCACTACACCAACCACAGCCACCAAGCCGGTCAAGGTGGATGTGGAAAGCAGCTGTTGCCAGCCACCGCTGCCCTCCAGATAACTCAGGCTGATGACCCAGCCGGTCACAGAAGTACCCAAGATGGCTCCCAGGATCACGCCGATGGCCTGCCGCCGCTTCATCATATTGGCGTTCACAAAGCCGACGACCATGACCGAGGTGGCACAGGAGGACTGGATCACGCCCGTGACGCCTGTACCCAAAAGCACGCCTCGGAGGGTGGTGCTGGACAGGCGATAGAGCACCAGCTCCAGTTTATTTCCAGCCACGCGCTTGAGCCCGTCGCCCATCAGCGTCATGCCGAACAAAAACAGCGCGATCCCGCTGCACAGAGAGATAATATCTGATATTTCCACAAGCTTCCCCTCTTTCTGCCGAAAGTATATCGGCGCAAGGTTAAATCTGCAACCAAAAACGCGTTAAATCTATGTAAATTTATTTTTTCTTTCTGGCTTTTCGGAAAAAACAATGCTACAATGACTGCAGAAAAAGGAGGGGATCGGATGATCTACTTTTTGGAAGACGACGACAGCATCCGCAAGCTGGTGGTCTATGCGCTGGAGAGCCAGGGCTTCGAGGTCCAGGGCTTCCCTGCTCCGTCTGGGTTCTGGGCGGCCATGAAGCAGGCACTGCCGGAGCTGGTCTTGCTGGACATCATGCTGCCTCAGGAGGATGGGCTCTCCATTTTGGCCAAGCTTCGCAAACAAGAGCAGACCGCCCAGTTGCCTGTGATCATGCTCACCGCAAAAAATACAGAATATGACCGGGCCTACGGGCTTGATCTCGGCGCGGACGATTACATCTCCAAGCCCTTCGGCATGCTGGAGTTGACCGCCAGAGTGCGGGCCGTGCTTCGTCGGGCAGAACGGCCCAGCCGGGAGCCAGAATACCGGGCAGGCAGGCTGCAAATGCTCCCCGCCCGGCGGGAGGTCCGGGTGGACGGTACCCTCGTTCCGCTTACCTATAAGGAATTCGAGCTGTTGCAGCTGCTGCTGGAGGCCCGGGGCCGGGTGCTCACGCGGGAGATCCTGATGGACCGGATCTGGGACCAGAGCGCGGACCGGGAAAACCGCACCCTGGATGTTCACATCCGCACCCTCCGAGCCAAGCTTGGCGCTGCCGGTGCCATGGTGGAAACTGTCCGAGGCGTGGGGTATCGCTTACATGAGGAAATAACATGACAAAAAAAATCTTTTCTTATTGCTTCTTGGTCGGCGCGCTGGCCCTGCTGCTCTGTGCCGGGGTTCTTTTCGGGCTGCAATACCGGCAGACCCTGGACAGCACCTATGCGACCCTTCGGCAGGAGGCCAGATGTCTGGCCCATGGCGTGGAGCAAAATGGGGCAGCCTTCCTTGAAGGGCTGGACGCCGAGCCGCACATCACCTGGATGGACGCGGCGGGTGCCGTGCAGTACGCCACACAAGGCTCGGGCCTGCCGGACCAGAAAGAGCTGCCAGAAGTACAGCAGGCACTGCAAAGCGGCGAAGGCCAGGCACAGCGCAAAGCCGACGACGGCGCTTCGCACATGTACTACGCCCTCCGCCTTGCAGACGGCTCTATTCTACGCCTGTCCATGCCCGTTCGTGCAGTGAACACTGCCTTGCGCACCCTCAGCCCTGTGCCGTGGGTATTTGTGCTGGTGTTGACAATGGCAGGTCTTCTGTCTTCCCGGGCGGCAAAGCAAATCGTGCAGCCCATCAACGAGCTGAATTTGGATCACCCGGAACAGACGCCGGTCTATTCAGAACTCTCTCCCCTGGTTTCCCGGCTGCAGGAGCTTCGCTTGACCAACGACGAACAGATGGAGGCCCTGCACCGGCAGCAAAAGGAATTCACAGCCCTCACCGACAGCATGAGCGAGGGCTTTTTGCTGATGGATAAGAGCTTCAAGGTTCTCAGCGCCAATGCCTGTGCCCGGCAATTGCTGCCGGAGCTGGAACAGGAGGAACCTATGCTCAGCGACGCCCTGGCCGGGGACGCCGCCCGAGCCGCTCTGGGCGGCGATCACAGAGAGACGGAGCTGCAAAAAAACGGACGAAGCTGGCAGTTGATCGCCAGTCCGGTTCGTTCCCGGGGCGTGATTGTCGGCGCGGTGCTGCTCTGGATGGATGTGACCGAGCGGACCCAGCGGGAACGCTTGCGGCAGGAATTCTCCGCCAATGTCTCTCACGAGCTGAAGACACCGCTCACTTCCATCTCCGGCTTCGCCGAGCTGATGGCCCAGGGCAGCGTCCCGCCGGACAAAGTGCGGGAGTTTTCCGCCGACATTCACCGGGAGGCCCAGCGCCTGATTGCCCTGATCGAGGATATTCTGAAGCTCTCCAAGCTGGACGAAAACGCCAGCCTGCCGGAGCGGGAGCCAGTGGATCTGTACGCGCTTTCCCAGGATGTGATGGACAGCCTTGCCACCGTGGCAGCCCGGCAGGAGATCCGCTTATCCCTGGAGGGAGACCACTGTGAGATCAACGGCGTTTGGCAGTTACTCCACGAGATGGTCTACAATCTCTGTGACAACGCCATCAAGTACAACCGCCCCGGCGGCAGCGTTCTGGTCACTATAAAAACGCTGCCCACCACGGTGCAACTCACGGTGGCGGACACCGGCATCGGGATCCCCGCTGCCGAACAGGGCCGGATCTTCGAGCGCTTCTACCGGGTGGACAAGAGCCATTCCAAGCGCGTTGGCGGAACAGGTCTGGGACTTTCCATCGTCAAGCACGGCGCAATGCTCCACCACGCGACCGTGTCCCTGCAGAGCATCCCCGAGCGCGGCACCTCCATCAGTCTGAGCTTTCCTCTGGAGGGGCGGCAAAAACCAACTCAAACGGAGGGATCCTTATGAAAGATATCCTTGCAGCGCCCTCTGTCACAGCCTTGATCCGCACGATGTCCAATATGTACGCCAAGGGCTGGGACGAGCGAAACGCCGGCAACATCTCCCTACGCTTGGAGGAGTCGGAGCTGGCCGACTATCTGGATCTGCAGGCCGTGGACCGCAGGCTTCCCACAGGCTTTTCCGCGCCGTCTCTGGACGGAATGTACTTTCTGGTCACAGGCACCGGCAAATACTTTAAAAACGCCGCCGACGCTCCAGCCAGAGATTTGGGCATTGTACGTCTGGTTCAGGGCGGCAGCAGTGCGGAGTTGCTTTGGGGCTTCACCGACGGCAGCCGCTTTACCTCCGAGTTTCCGGCCCATATGATGAGCCACGCAGCCCGGTTGCGGGTCGACCCGGAAAACCGGGTCGTGCTGCACTGCCATCCAACCCATCTACTAGCCATGAGCTTCGTCCACGATCTGGACGAAGCGGCTTTCACCCACACGCTCTGGCAGATGTGCACCGAGTGCGTCATGGTCTTCCCGGACGGGATCAATGTCCTACCCTGGATGCTCTGTGGCACCAACGCTATCGGCGAGGCCACCGCGAAAAAAATGGAGACCGCCCGTCTGGTGCTTTGGGCCCAGCACGGCGTCTACGGCGCGGGCCGTAGTCTGGATGAATGCTTTGGCCTCATTGAAACCGCCGAAAAGGCCGCCGAGGTCTATCTAAAGATCGCCCATCTGCCTGTGGTAAACACGATTCCCGACGAGGGACTGCAGCAAATTGCCGACCATTTTGGGGTCAAACTCCGGGAAGGATATCTGAACAAAGGGCTTTCTCAAAAAATTGTGCATAATAGTAAAAAATAAATGAATAAAGTATGGACAATTTGTGAACAATATGCTATGATGCAAATAAGATCGCGTAGAAGCGCGACAAGATTATTTTTACAAGGAGATTAAACTATGAGACATGCCGTCAAAAAGCTCATCGCGCTCTGCTTGACTGCACTGCTGATTGCTGGTCTGCTTCCGACCATGGCACTGGCAAGTGACACTGAGCAGAACAACTCCGAACAGCCCACAGAATTCGTTTCCGGCTACATACCCATGACCTTCCATGGCGGACGCGCCCTAACAGAGAGTTACCTCAGCGGCGCGGATCAAGACGACGCAACCCGCGCCACCCTTCCCTCCAGCTACGACAGCCGTAACTACGGTTACATCACTCCCGTCAAGAACCAGAACCCCTACGGCACCTGCTGGACCTTCGGCACTATGGCTTCCGTGGAAGCCTACATGATCAAGCACGGCATTATCGCAAGCGATACCGGCGCTGCCGCCACCACCAGCACCGACCTCTCCGAGTCCCATCTGGCCTGGTTCAACTACACCAACGCCTATGACAAGCTCGGCATGTTGACCGGCGATGCCTCCCAGCCCGTGGGCGACAATTTCCTGGATTTGGGCGGCAACGGCGCAATGTCCACCTACACGCTGATGCGCTGGGCCGGCGCCGCCTCTGAAAGCACCGCCGCTCTGAAGTACAGCAACATCAGCACCAGCGGCCTGGATTCCAAGTACGCCTATGACTACGATGTTGCCCATGTGGATTCCGTCGAATGGATCCCCGTCTCCAACATGCAGGCAGTCAAGGAAGCCATTATGGAGTACGGTGCAGGCTGCATCAGCTACTACCACAACGATTCCTATTACAACTCCAGCACCGCCTCCTTCTGCTACAAGCAGACGGTAGATTCCAGCTCGAACAGCTTCCAGTGGGGCAACCACGCCGTCACTGTGGTCGGCTGGGACGACAACTACTCCAAGTCCAACTTCAAGTCCAGCTACGGTCCCAGCAGTAACGGCGCTTGGATCATCAAGAACTCTTGGGGCAGCTCCTGGGGCAAGAGCGGCTACTTCTACCTCTCCTATGAGGACAGCGCCTCTCTGGCCGACACGGTCTACTTCTTCAAGGTCAACAATCTTGACAGCTATGACAACTGCTATCAGTATGATGGCTCCACCAACCTGATCAACTATCTGTCCATGAACAACAACAGCCAGGTCGCCAACATCTTCACCGCAAACTCCGCGGAGACCTTGACCGCTGTCGCCATCTCCCCTTGGGACGAGGCAACCTCCTATACCCTGAGCATCTACAAGAACCCCACCAGCACAAGCAACCCCACTTCCGGCACCCTCATGACCACTCAGACCGGAACCATGACCTTCTCCGGCTACTATACGATCGAGCTGGACAATCCCGTTGCTCTGGATGCCGGCGACAAGTTTGCTGTGGTCTTCACCCTGAGCACCCCCTCCCCCGACCCCGACGATGGCAAGTATGTCCACATTCCCTACGACGCCACGGGCAGCATCTCCTGGTGCAAGTGGACCCACGCTAACCACGGCAACACCTCTTACTACAAGAACGGCAGCAGCGGTTCCTGGACCGATGTGCCCAACAACGGCGACCTCCGCATTAAGGCTTACACCAGCAACAAGCAGTTCACCGTGACCGCCGTTTCCAACAACAACGCCTACGGCACTGTCTCTGTGACCGGCAACAAGATCACCGCGACTCCCGCGAATGGCTACTATGTCTCCGACGCCCAGGTGACCTCCGGCACAGCTACCCTTTCCATCAGCGGCAATGTCATCACCGTCAACGCTTCTACCGACTGCACCGTAAAGGTCATCTTTGCGGTCAAGCCCCTGCTCACTGTCAACTTCATGGCCTGCGGCGCTTCCGCCGGCAGCAAGACCGCTTACATCTACGACACCATTACCCTTCCCACCACCGCTACCTCCGTTAGCAATTACAACTTCGTAGGCTGGACTGACGCCCAGATCTCCGAGACCACCGACAAGCCCAACTATTACGCCCCCGGCGCGGAGTACACCGTCTCTGCCAATGCCACGCTGTACGCTCTGTACGCCCGCACCGAAACCAGCAACGAGATCATCTACGAGATCGTCGCTGAGCCCAACACCAACTGGAACGGCAAGTATGTCATCACTTGTGGCAAGGACACCGACATGTATGTGCTGAAGGGCCTGTCTGGCGACAGCTCCTACGAGAGCGCGACTGCCGGCGGCACCGTGACCTTTGCCAATACCGGCATGACCCTCGAAAACGGCGTGCTGAAAAATGTCAATAACGCCTATGTCTTCCAGGCCGCTTCGGCCGGCACCGGCTACAGCCTCAAGAACCTGTCCACCAACACCTATGTGGGCAGCAACAGCAGCTACCTCTACAGCCTCTCCTCCTACTCCGCCAGCACCTGTATCTGGGACATGGAGTACGACACCTACCAGATCTGCATGAAGGTCAGCAACGCTGCCAGCGACAGCTATCCCTATCTGGTAAAGGGCTCCAACAGCTACTTTGTCCTCAACAATGTCTACACCACCAACAAGACCCAGTTCTGGAAGCAGACGACTGCCTCCACCACCTATTACAACACCAATCCCGCTTCCGCCCACACCCACAGCCCCGCTGCTGCTGTGCAGGAGAATGTGGTTCCTGCCACCTGCACCACCGCTGGCAGCTATGACGAGGTCGTCTACTGCTCCACTTGCGGTGCAGAGCTGAGCCGCACCCACACCACCCTGCCCGCTACCGGCGTGGTCACCTACTACACCATCCGCTTCTCTGTTCCCAACGGTGTGAATGCCATCGCCAGCCAGACGGTCGCTTCCAACAGCGCCATCACCCTGCCCACTGCCGG
>JAFOKO010000018.1 GCA_017419715.1 Oscillospiraceae bacterium
ATTTGTTGTACAAAAAAATCTGCAGGTCCACTTGTTTTGAGATGCAACTGGCTTTTCACAACCGTACATGTTAAAAAAGAGCAAGATCTCGCCGCTTTGACGAGACCTTGCTCTTTTTCAAGGATGTTTTTTTACAGCCCCCGTTTTGATCGCTTGGTTGCATCTGCCGACCCGGAAAGAAGCTGTGGCGTATCAATTCCGTTGCCATTCCCGATCCGTGGAGAGCGTGGATTGCAGGCCGGTTTGCGCTCTGGTTTGCAATGACACGGGACAAACGGATCATAATTCTGTCAATACTGGGATGATCATGGGATTGCGCTTGGTGACCTTGAAAAGATAGGCGGACAAATCGTTTCGAATGGCCGTCTTGATGGTGCTGTGATCCTTGAAGCCCTTGGTCCGGCAGTGCTCCAGCGTGTCGTTGACCACATAGCGGAGGGCTTCCATCAGATCCTCCGCGTCCTTGACATAGATAAAGCCGCGGGTGATAATGTCCGGGCCGGAGAGCACGGAGCCGTCCATCCCGGAGATGTTCACGCAAACCACCACCATGCCGTCCTGAGCCAGGTGCTTGCGGTCTCGCAAAACAACGCTGCCCACATCGCCCACGCCGGCGCCGTCCACCAGGACCTTGCCGGATGGGACTGTTTCGCCGGTGAGCTTGCAGGTTTTGGATGTTAGCTCGAAAACCTTGCCAATGTCCCCCACAAAGACGCGCTTGGGGCTCATACCCATCTGGAGGGCCAGCTTTTCGTGGACGCGAAGCATCCTCTGCTCGCCGTGGACAGGGATGAAGAAGCGGGGCTTGAGCAGGGCGTGGATCAGCTTCAACTCTTCCCGGCAGGCGTGGCCGGACACATGCAGTCCTTCGGACTTGTCGTAGATGACCTCCGCTTCCTTTCGGTAGAGCTCGTTGATGATCTTGCCGATGGCCTTTTCGTTGCCCGGAATGGCGGAGGCGGAGATCAAAACCCGGTCCAGTGCGGTGATGTTCACCTGCTTGTGGTTTCCAAAGGCCATGCGGGAAAGGGCGGACATGTTTTCCCCCTGAGAGCCGGTGGCGACGATGACCAGCCGATTGGGGGCGATGTTTTTGACCTCGCTGATATCTACCACCAGATCCTTGGCGACCTGGAGATAGCCCAGCTCTCCGGCCACCTTCAGGATATTTTCCATGCTACGGCCGGTCACAGCCACCTTACGGCCGTGGCGCTTGGCAATGTTCAGAATGGATTCGATCCGATACATGTTGGAAGCGAAGGTGGTGATGATAATGCGCTTATCACAGCCCCGGAACTGCCGGTCGATGCCCTCGGTAACGACGGATTCTGAGGGCGTATAGCCCGGGCGCTCCGCGTTGGTGGAATCACAGAGCAGGGCCAGGACCCCCTCCTTGCCCAGCTCACCCAGACGGGCCAGATCGGTCATACCCTCGGGGGAAGTGGGGTCAATCTTGAAGTCGCCGGTCATGATGAGCTTACCCACCGGTGTATGGATGCAGAAGGCCACCGCGTCTGCAATGGAGTGGTTGACATGGATGAACTCCACCTGAAAGCAGCCTGCGTTGACGATGTCGCCCGCCTTGTGGGTGACCAGTTTTACGCTGTCGGTGAGGCCGTGTTCCTCCAGCTTCAGCTTGATCAAGCCGTTGGTCAAGGGCGTGCCGTGTACCGGCGCGTTGACAGCCTGGAGCACATAGGGGATAGACCCAATGTGATCCTCGTGGCCGTGTGTGATGAAAAAGCCCCGGAGTTTCTTTTGGTTGCTGGCCAGATAGGTCACATCGGGAATGACCAGATCCACACCGTACATATCATCCTCGGGAAAGCCCAGACCGCAATCAACTACGATCATGTCTTTTCCGTATTCCAAAACGGTCATATTTTTCCCGATTTCATTCAATCCTCCGAGGGGAATGATTCGAAGTTTTTCAGACAATGGTATAATGCTCCTTTTAATTGTATCATCAAATTTTTCTCCTTATTATAGCATGGATCATGAAAAAATCAACACGAAAAAACGCCATCCCCACATTTTCGGGAAGGCGTTTTAAGATTTTCGAATGAATTTTTCGCTGCATTTGGGGCATTTGATACAGATTTTCCCGCGGCCCTTTGGAACGCGGACCGTCTGCTTGCAGTTGGGGCAGCGGTAATAGCGGTTCTGATGATCCTTCAATCGGGCGAGCCAGGTGAGATACCGTCGATTCTCCAGGATCCGTTTTTCCAGGTTGCGGGAGAAAAAGCGAAACAGATACCAGAGTAGGATGAAGTAGGATACCAGGTTGCTCCCCATCCCAATAAGTGCCCAGATCCCGCTCAGAAAGAAGAGGATCACGCTGAGAAAGCTGAGCACAATGACCATGGTAAGCAAACATATATTCAACTGATCCACGCCGCAGCGCCCGTACATGAAACGCCGGAAAGATTCATTTAAACGCTGAAACATATTGCCACCACCTTGCTAAAACAATTGAAGCAGGATGAAAACCCTGTCTATTTTATTATAGTCGTTTTTCTATTAAAATCAAGAAAGTATCCATATTATTCACGGAATGTTAAAAAATCCCCCGTTCCGCCTCGATGGGAAGCGGAACGGGGGAGCGTGCATATAGTGGGAATTACAGCTGAGGACCGGCGGCGACCAGGGCCTTGCCGGCTTCGTTGGACTCGTACTTCACAAAGTTCTTGATGAAGCGGCCCGCCAGATCCTTGGCCTTCTCCTCCCAGACGGAGGCGTTGGCATAGGTGTCTCTGGGGTCGAGGATGGCAGGATTCACGCCGGGCAGCTGGGTGGGCACCTCGAAGTTGAAATAGGGGATCTTCTTAGTAGGAGCTTTCAGGATGGAGCCGTCCAGAATGCCGTCGATGATGCCGCGGGTGTCCTTGATGGAGATGCGCTTGCCGGTGCCATTCCAGCCAGTGTTGACCAAATAAGCCTTCGCGCCGCTGGCTTCCATGCGCTTGACCAGTTCTTCCGCGTACTTGGTGGGGTGCAGCTCCAGGAAGGCCTGGCCGAAGCAGGCGGAGAAGGTGGGCGTGGGCTCGGTGATGCCGCGCTCCGTGCCGGCCAATTTGGCGGTGAAGCCGGAGAGGAAGTAGTACTTGCACTGCTCCGGGGTGAGGATGGACACGGGGGGCAGAACGCCGAAGGCGTCGGCGGAGAGGAAAATGACATTCTTGGCAGCAGGGCCGGCGGAAACAGGCCGCACATTCTTGACGATCTTCTCGATATGATCAATGGGGTAGCTCACGCGGGTGTTCTCGGTGACGGACTTGTCGTTGAAGTCAATCTTGCCGTTAGCGTCCACGGTTACGTTCTCAAGGAGAGCGTCGCGGCGGATGGCGTTATAGATATCAGGTTCGGACTCCTTGTCCAG
>JAFOKO010000019.1 GCA_017419715.1 Oscillospiraceae bacterium
TACTTGACCATCATGGTGCCGTCGGCCATCTTCTCCAGCTCACAGAGCAGGGGCTCGATCTCGAACTGGCCGGCGCCGCCCACTTCGGGGTGATGGTACTTGACGGGAATACCGGCCTTCTCGATCTCCATGCACATCTCGGCACGGCACTCGTAGGTGGTGTCCAGGGGCTTGGCGATGTGGTAGTTCTTCTGGAAGGGAACCACATTGCCGCTGCCTTCGACTTCGCTGTTCCAGTAGGCCTGCTGGGTGTCTACATGGAAGGCGACGCGGTTGTTTTCCACGGTCCAGCCCACCTGGTCGAAGAGGTAGAACTCAAACTCGGGCAGGATCATCATGGTGTCGGCGATGCCGCTGTCTTGCATGTACTTCTTGGCGGCAGCCACGATGTTACGGGGATACTGGGCCAGGGGGCGGTTCTCGGGGTAGTCGATGATCATGGCGTTGCCGATCATGGACAGGGTCTTGATCTCACAGAAGGGATCAATGGCGGCAGTGTCGAGATCGGGGATGTAGACCATGTCGGACTTTTCCACCACGGCGTAGCCATAGTTGGAGGCGTCGAAGCCGATGCCGTTGATCATGGTCTCTTCGTTGAAGTGGACCGCGGGAATGGTGACATGACGGAACTGGCCGTTGATGTCCACGACCTTGAAATCCACCATCTTGATGTCCTCATCCCGGATCAGTTTCATGATATCTTTTGCGGTTTTTCCCATAATTGCACCTCATTTGTCTGTTATTGCGGGCTGAACATGCTCGCCTCACTTCATACATCATACACGAATATCCTCCAAAGGTCAAGGAAAATATTCCTTCTTTTTTGTGAATAATTCCATAAGGAAAACCGAAGAACAGCCCGTGACAGGTGCCGAAGGCCCTGTAGCGGCACACACCGGTGCGCCCCGGCCCCTGTTTCCTGCAAGCCACTGTCCCTAAGCTTTTTATTCGCGTTAGTAGCCTTTTCAGAAGTTGGTTGAAAACAATCTCTTGCTGCGTTGTTCCAAAAGTCACGAGTGCCAAGTGACTGGTGACTATTGCATAGTGACTACTTGTACAGGAAGTCCTCTTTTTGCCACGAACGCAATTATATTATAGACAGAACGCTCTGCCGTGTGTATAATAAGGAGAAAGCTGACAAAACCGCGCTGCGCTGGCAGGCGGGGAGAGGAGAAGCATTGACATGAAACAGCATACGCCCGGTCCGTCCCTGTGGACCCGTGATTTTACGATTATTACCCTTGGCAGTGTCATTTCCATGTTCGGCAACGCCATGGCGGGCTTTGCCATCAGCCTCTTTGTGCTGGACTATACCAACACGCCCCTGTATTACGCGCTCTACGTGTTTTTGTACACCCTGCCCCAGCTGGCCGCGCCGCTGATTGCAGGACCGCTGATGGACCGCTTCAGCCGCCGCCGGACCATCTATTCCCTGGATTTTCTCTCTGCGGGGATCTATGTGTTGATGGGTGCGCTGATTCATCTGGGCCTGTTCCGCTTCTGGCTGCTGGCGCTTTTGACCTTCGTGGTGGGCTGCATTAACAGTACCTACCAGGTGGCCTATCAGAGCTTTTACCCCATGCTCATCACCGAGGGAAATTTTTCCCGGGCCTACTCCATCGCGGGCACCCTGGAGACCATCTCTGCCGTGATGGTTCCGGTGTCGCTGTTTCTCTATAAAAAGTTCGGCCTGGCCCCGCTGCTGCTGATTAACGGTTTGTGCTTCCTGGGGGCGGCCCTGTGCGAGACACGGATTCACGATGTGGAGCAGACAGCGCATCAGCCCCAAAAGGACAATTATTCCCTGTCTGCCTACTGGGCGGACGCCAAGGAGGGCGTCCGCTATCTGTGGAGCGAGAAGGGCCTGCTGTGCGTGACGGTGTATTTCACGGTTTCCGCCATGGCAGGGGGCGCGTCCAGCGTTATAGTCCTGCCCTATTTCAAGCAGGTCTTTGAAAACGGGGAGTGGCTCTATCTGTTTACCATGGCCTTTTCCGTGGCGGGCCGGGCCATTGGCGGCCTGCTGCAATACAAGATGAAATACCCTGCCGCCATCAAGTACGGTCTGGCGCTGGCGGTCTACTGCGTTGTGGACCTGCTGGAGGGGAGCTATCTCTTCCTGCCCCTGGGCTGGATGCGGGTGTCCTGCTTCATCGTGGGCATTCTGGGCGTGACCACTTATACGATTCGTTCCTCAGCCACCCAGTCCTATGTGCCCCACGAGCGGAAGGGCCGCTTCAACGGAGCCTTCCTCATGCTGACCACCGCGGGCTCTCTGCTGGGGGAGCTGGCAGCCGGAGCCTGTACCGCCTTCCTGCCCATGCGGACGGTGCTGGCCGTCTTTATGGGCATTACCCTGGTGGCCTCCCTGGTCATCATCGGCGGCGGGAAGAAGCATGTCAAGCCGCTGTATAACCGGGAAAGCTGAATTGTCAATTCTCAATTCGTATTCGTAGCAATATAAAGCGTTCCCCATAGGAAAACGATTTGGAGTTTAAAACGGGGGCCGCAAAAGCGGCGTAGGGGCGGCCATCGGCCGCCCGCGGCACAGACTACCGGAAGCGGATCGTCGGGTGCATTCATATCAAAACGGGGCAGCCGGTTCGGGTTGCTGGCGGCCGATGGCCACCCCTACATACGAACGGGGTCCGTCCCGATATCTCTCCATGAAAACAGCATCCCGCAGCCAAATCTGGCTGCGGGATGCTGTCCTTTTTCAGTCTCTGCGCAGGGCGTCGATGGGGTTCATACGGGCTGCCTTGGTGGCGGGCAGGAGGCCGAAGATGAGGCCGATCATGATGGAGAAGGCGGCGGCCACGATGATGGCCGGGACGCTGATGGCCGTGGGCGTATCCATGGCCTTGGACAGCAGCTTTGCCAATCCAATGCCGCCCAGGATGCCCAGCAATCCGCCCAGGGAGGTCAACACAGAGGCTTCCGTGAGGAACTGGCCCAGGATGCGGCGGCGCTTGGCCCCCAGGGCCTTCTTAAGACCAATCTCATGGGTCCGCTCGCTCACGGAGACCAGCATGATGTTCATAACGCCGATGCCGCCCACCAGCAGGGAGATGGCCGCGATCCAGATCAGAAGCTTGTTGGTGGAATCGCTCATCGTCTGGAGCTGCTCTGCCTGCTGCAGCAGGTCCTCGCTCTTGTAGCTGAGGTTGTTTTCCTTGGAATTGCGGATCTGCTTGGCGCTCAGATGGTCGGCCACGCTCTTGCCCGCGGTGGTCATGGCGTCGGTGCTCTCCGCCTTCACGGCGGCGTTTTGAGGCTCGTCATAGCCGAAGGCGATCTCCCAGCCCTGTTCGGTCAAAAAGACGGAGCCGCTGGAATCGTCGGCGTACATGTAGTAGTCCTGCATGGATTCAATGACCGGGCGGAACTTGCTGGAGCGCTCCACCACGCCGATGACGGTGAAAGGCTCGCCCTTGATCTCCAGGGTCTTGCCCACGGCGTTTTCCCCGGGGAAGATGGAGGAGACGGCCTGGGCGTCCAGAACGGCTACCTTCCGGTTTTCGTCCCGGTCCTCGGGCTGGAAGTCTCTGCCGTAGCACAGATGGTAGCCATAGACCGGGAAGTAGTGCTCGTCGATGCCATAAGTATAGCCGTTGTACTCGGTGCCCCGGTAATAGACCTGGGCGTTCCACTGGCGCTGCCGGAAGAGAGCCACGGCGACGACGCCGTCCAGCTCCTCCAGGCGCTGCCGGGTCTCTTCAGTGATGACGCTCACATCGGCCAGGTTCTGCCCCTCGGACAGGTCCATCTGATAGTCGCCCTGGTGGAGACTCACCACCACCACATTGTTGCCGGAGCCGATCAGATTTTCCTTGATCTGGTCGTTGGTGCCCTTGATGGTGGAGACGATGGTGATGATGGCGGCGATGCCGATGATGATGCCAAGCATGGTCAAGAAGGACCGAAGCTTGTGGTGCCAGATGCCAAGAAAGGCCTGATGAATATTTCCAAGCATATGCGTTCCTCCTTAATAGTTGTAGCCCATCATGTCCGAGATGCTGCTTTCTTCGGTCTTGGCACCCTCCTGGGAGGCCTTGGCGTAGGGGAAGGCAATGTAGTCATCCGGGGACAGACCGCCGAGGATCTCGATCGCGTAGCCGTACATATCCCGGCCGGTGTTGAGCATCCGCTTTTCCAGCACGCCGTCCTGGTTCCGGACCAGCACATAGGATTTGCCGTTTTCGGTGAGCACGAAGGCCTTGTACAGATAGTAGCCGTCGGAGAAGCTGTCGTTGTTGTCCAGGATCACATCCACCCAGGAGCTCTCGCCCATGTCGGCAGAGGCGTCCACCTCAAAGGTGACGGGGTAGTAGCTGGCGTTCTGGTAGCTGTCATAGGTATCCTTCACCGGGTCCTCGGAGATCTCCGAAACCACGCCGGTGTAGCAATCGCCGAACCAGGTGTTGATGGTGGCCGTCTGGCCCAGCTGGATGTTCTCGGCCTGGAACTCGTTGACATTGCAGACGATCTTGTAGCCGCCGCCGCTGCCGGAGAGCTTCAGCATCGGCTCGTTGTTTTCCAGCGCGTAGTCGGGCTCGTTGAGCGTGAGAATGACGCCGTCAAACTCGGCCCGGATCATGCCATCGCCCAGCTCTGCTTCCATGGAACGGTAGGCAAGCTGATCCATGCGGATCTGCAGGTCCAGATTCCGCATTTTCTCTTCCAGTTCCTTGCGAATCTCCTGCAGCTCCTGCCAGGTGGGGCCGACGGGGTAGTCGGGAAGGATGGGTTCGGGTTCGGGTTCCGGCTCCGGCTCTTCCGGGGCCAGGGGGGCCAGAGGCTTGCCCAGATAGAGGAAGGCGTCCCAGAAGCGGACGGACCAGCCCTTTTCCTCTCGGACCAGGGTCAAACCGTAGGCGGAGACGACATCGCCCACCAGCAGATCGCCTTCGGTGTTCGTCACCACAAGGTCATAACTTTCTTTGTTACCCAGAAGTTCCGTCATGCGCTCCGGGGTCAGGCCGTATTCACTGCCCAGAATGTAGAGGGCCGGGTCCTCGGGGGTGCCGCTGCCGCCCCGCTGCACCATGGTGAGTACCACGCCGTCCACGACGGGCAATGTGGGCTCAACAGGCACTGTTGGCTCCGTCGCGGGCTCGGTGACAGGCTCCGTGGGCTCGGTGACTGGTTCGGTGACAGGCTCCGTGACGGGCTCTGTGACGGGTTCTGTGACAGGCTCGGTCACAGGCTCAGCGGGCTCGGTGACAGGCTCCGTCACGGGTTCAACAGGCTCGGTGACAGGTTCCGTTGCCTCTGTAACGGGGGTCACGGGCTCCGTGATGGGCGTCGTATCGGACCAGCAGATGGGAGCGGAGAGGAATTGCAGCGTCGCGCCGTTTCCGGTCCGCGTCGCCAGCCCGGCCACCTTGGCGGCCTGCTCCGCGCTCACGGGGGGGATCTCGTAGTCCTGGCGGAAGTAGCTCCGGTAGGTTCGCTGGGCCTTTTCCAGCTCGTCCTGGGCCTTCTGGATGTCAACGGCCTTGCGCTCCAGCTCCAGCTCCGACAGGGTGGTGTTGTAGCGGATCAAGGGGTCGCCCTTTTTGACGGTGTCGCCCTCGGCTACCAGGAATTCCGTGACCTCCTGGGTCGCGGAGGTGTAAACGGTTTGCAGCCGGTCCGTGCGCACCTCGCCGCTGAGATAGTTGCTGTAATCGTTATAGCCCTGCTCCATAAACTCGGAGACGGGATAGACCTTCGCGGGCGTTCGGTTGGACCGAAGGATCTGATAGGTCCCGAACACTGCCCCGATGATCAGCGCGGGGATCAGCAGGGCCAGAACCAATTTTTTTGTCTTGCTCATCGGACCTCCTCCCCCGGAACGGACAGACGGCCGTCCCGGATATGACAGACGGTTTTGGCACGGGCCGCAATGGCGGGCTCGTGGGTGATCATAATGATGGTGCTGCCCCGGGCGTTGATCTCGTCAAAGAGATCCATAATTTGCTCGCCGGAGGCGGTGTCCAAAGCGCCGGTGGGCTCATCCGCCAGCAGCAGGGCGGGTCTTCCGGCCATGGCCCGGGCGATGGCAACGCGCTGGCACTGGCCGCCGGAGAGCTGGTTGGGCAGGAACTTCATGCGCTCTGCCAGCCCCACGCCCCGCAAGGCCTCTCTGGCCCGCTCCAGGCGTTCCTTCTTGGGCACGCCCGCATACATCAGAGGCAGGGCCACATTGTCCAGCGCGCTCATGCTGGGCATCAAGTAGAAGCTCTGAAAGACGAAGCCGATGTACTTGTTGCGGAGCTCCGCCAGAGCGTTGTCCTTCTTGGCGGCCACATTCTCGCCCTCCAGGCGGTAGACGCCGGAGCTGGGCTTATCCAAACAGCCGAGGATGTTCATCAGCGTGGTTTTGCCGGAGCCGGAGGGCCCCATGATGGCAAGATAGTCACCCTTCTCCACGGACAAGCAGATGTCGTGGAGCACCGGGACCTCGTTTTTGCCCCGGAAGTAACTCTTGCAGATGTTGTCCATTTTCAGAATCATCCTGCATGTTCTCCTTCCGTGGGCGCGGTCTCGCCTTCCATCTCGCCGTCCTCGGGGATAAAGGTTCCGTCTTCCACACCGTATTCCTCGCCCTCGAAGCCATTTTCGCCTTCCTCGAAGCCGTATTCGCCGTCTTCGAAGCCGTACTCGCCCTCAAAGCCGAACTCATCCGCGCCGAAGAAGTTGGAGGATCCGAAGTCCGACTCGCTGTAGTAGACCACGGGCGCGCCTTCCTGGCAGGTCTCCGAATCGGGGGCCAGGTAATCGCTCATGCTGATTCCATCCAGAACCTCATAGCTGTCGTTCTCGGCGTCGTATTCGCCCAGCTTCAGCTCGCGCTTTTCCAGCTTCTCCTTGCCGTCCACGGCCCAGACCCAGGGCTTTTCACCGTTCGCGTCGTTGATGCACCAGGCGGGGAGCATCAGCCGTCCGTCGCTCTCCACAGGCAGACCGGGCTCGATGTAGACATGCTGGCCCAGCTTGAGGCCCTCGTCGCTGTCCAGGGTCACATAGAAGGGGTACTTGGTGGAGGTGGACATCTCGTTCCCGCCGCTGCCGCTGTAGTAATAGTAATCGTTGTTGTTGTTTTCCACCGGGTTTTCCCAGTCGATGGATTCAATGACGCCGGTCCAACAGCTGTCGTCCATGCGGGAGCGGATGGTGACGGGCATGCCGGGCGTCAAACTGGCGGCGTTTTGCTCGTTGATGTTGCCCTTGATGCGGAAGACTTCCGTCTGCTGGAGCACCATATAGGCCTGGGGCCGACCGTAGTCGTCCGTCTGGCCGTTCTCGTTGATGGTCTTCACACGGCCGGAAACCGGGGAGAGCACCTTGTCCTTTTCCAGAGCGGTCTCGTTCCGGCTGATTTCCTTTTCCTTGGAGGCAATGTTCATATCTGCCTCGGTCAAGTCGATCTGAAGCTCCTGGATCTGCAGGGTGTAGCCCAGTTGGTCCTCAGTTTTGGCCTTGGCCTTTTCCTTTTCCAGCTCCTCCAGCTGGTGGGTCTTGGTCTCCTTGGCGGACTTCATCTGGGCCAGCTCCAGGCGGAGCTTGTCCAGTTCCAGGCTCATCGCACTGGTGTCGTAGGTGAAGAGCGTCTGGCCTTCCTCCACATGGTCGCCGACGGCAACCATCATCTCCTGGATCTTGAGCCATTCGTCCTTCTCCACATTGACGGTCTCGCCCGCCTCTACCATGCCGGAGAAGCGTTCCGCACTGCCGACGGAGCCCATTCCGGTGATCATTCCGACGGACTGCACGGGGACGGATTCCAGTTCTTCCTGCTGGCAGGCACAAAGCCCAAGGCAGAGCGCCAGGCTCAGCAGCGCGCTAAGGATCTGTTTTGCTTTCATTGTGTTTCCTCCATTCTTCAAACGGTCCTGCAGACCGTGATTGCACATATAATAAGACGATAAAAACGCGAAAAGGTTTCAAATTTTTTGTAAAAGGCATCGGGGATTAGGCAATAGGGGATGCGTAGGGGCGTTGCGGTTTCGGAGAGCCTTCCCCCTCGGGGGACACAACAGTCCGGGGGACTGTTGTGGGTTTTATCGCCAGTGCGGCAGCTATGCTGGCGCAACTGGCATCCTTCCGCGCTGGTGGCGCCGGGCGTCTCACGGAAGCCCGGTGACGGATGAGGGGCGCACCGATTGAATCGAGCTGTACCGTCGAACGCCCCCGGCGGTATCTGGCCTGTTACGCTTCGCGCATCAAGTGTTCCTTGCCCTGCCGGAAGGCGTCGATCATCTCGCCGGTCAAGCTGATGCCGGAATAGTCCTCCGGGATCTCGTCCCGGTGGTGCCACCGGGCTTCGGAGAGCTCGCTCTCCTGGACGGTGACGGCGTCACTGCCGTCCAACTCGCACCAGAAGCCAAGGAGCAGACTGTCGGTAAAGACCCAGGGCTGGGACTTGTAGAAGCGGATCTGCTTTACCCGAAGCCCGGTTTCTTCCAGAACCTCCCGCCGCACGGTGTCCTCAATGGGTTCACCGATTTCCGCAAAGCCCGCCACCAGCGCGTAGCGCCGAAAGGCCCGGCCTTGATACTTGGTCAACAGCAGACGGTCCCCGTCGGTGACCGCTACGATCACAGCGGGGCAAATTTTCGGATAGACCGTAAGGCCGCAAGCCGGACAGACCCTGGCCCGTTCCGTCTCGCTGTCCTGCATGGGCTGGCCGCAACGGCCGCAATAGCGGTTTGCGCCGTACCAGCGGTGGAGGCTTTCACTCACCGCTGCCGCAAACACGGCCTCCTTCGGCCCCAGGTTGCGGTAGTCCTTGGAAGCTACAAGCTCCAGCCTTCCGCTTGCGGGGAAGCTTCCATCCGGCGTCTCACGGAAGCCGGATGACGGATGAGGAGGCGTCTCGATCCAAGAAATCTCCTCAAGCTCTGCCGCGTCTCCGTCGGCAAGGAAGTATTCCTCCTCCCCCAGCGTGAAGGCATAGCGCCAGACCAGGCCCTGGGCGGCAGGGGAGAGCTGGGCAAAGCGGGGGAAGTGCAGCTGCCCGTCCAAGACCGAGGCCAGGACCCCGTCGCCCCGTCGGAGCAGCGCCACCCCATCCGCCTTCGGCGAAGCACGCCGGAAGGCATTGTCATAACGAATATCCAAATCTTGAAACATGACATTACCACCTGTTAAAAATACAGAATGCAGAATGCAGTCTGCCGCCGGAATGGATCCCGTGGGCGTCTGTTATAACTGTATTATCCGTAGCAACACAGTTATAACACAAGGAATCGGCTTTGTCAAGCATTACAATGTGCGAGATACGATTCTTGATGCATTTGCATGCTCAACTGTATTATGATAGCGATACAATTATAACATGCCGCACTCGATTTGTCAAGTATCAATCGAAGCTGTTCGTCACCAGGGGCCGGAAATCCGTAGGGGACGGGTTTCCCGTCCCGCCGCACCCCGTAGGGGCGACCATCGGCCGCCCGCAACCCGCAAAGCCTATCCCGTCCACTGTAGGGGGCGGCGTCCCCGACGCCCCGAGCGTATCGATGCCGTAGGAAAAACTGGAACGAACCCGTTTCCCGTATTGCACGCACCCGTAGGGGCGGCCATTGGCCGCCCGCAACCCGCACCGCACCCCGTAGGCAATAGTTGAATAGGCAATAGGCAATAGGGGACGCGTAGGGGCGTTGTAAACTGTACCCATGAAAATGGACACGCAGACTTTAGGTATGTCCCCGGATAGAGACGGGGAAAAAGTACCAAAAGATGGAAGACCCTGTTGTGTGGACACTTTCATAGGGAATACTTTTGTGGTAAAATGTATCCATCA
>JAFOKO010000020.1 GCA_017419715.1 Oscillospiraceae bacterium
AGCTCAGTGGGGGTAGTGTTTGCTTTCGTTAAAACGCCGAAAGTTTTCCACCCCCCTCGCTCGTTTGCCCCTTGAAATGCACCGATTTTTCTATGTTTTGCACAATTCGGTGTAATTCGTTCGGGGCTACTGAACAGATACATTTGGTAATACAACAGTGCAGCCAACGGCTGGAGCGACCGAGTGTTACTTCGTCTTTGATAAGGATGATTTGACATTTGAAAATGATATCTACAGTATTCCAATTGAAGTTACAGTCATATCTGGAGATGCATTTGAAAACGGGACAGATACAGCAGGGAATAAAAGGGTATACTCAAACTACAAGATCACATTGGAAGTCTGTATGCAAGATGACGATCTTACAGCTTCAGCGGCAAAACCCGGGACCACAGTTTCGGATTATCTGATCTATACGCATGCGAAGATCTGTACAGAGCGTATTGAACCGACAGAAGGCGGCGGTGGCAGCGAGGAACCGTAAATGTATTTCCCAATCGGCGGTATATGTATATTGACCGCGGTATAATATTAAGGCAAAAACAAAGATCGAAAGGGGTAGACGATTATGAAAAAACGCTATGTACTTGACACCAACATTTTGTTGCAAGACCCAACTGCCCTCCTTGGTTTCTCGGACAACGATGTCATTCTCCCGAGCACTGTGATTCAAGAGTTAGATGAAAACAAAAATGCGCGCGGAGAGGTCGGACATCATGCGAGAGAAGCGATCCGCTTGATTGAGGAGGCGCGGACTGGCGGGGACCTCACCAAAGGCGTCAAGCTCCAGAGCGGCGGCGTCCTGTATGTCGAGCCAAACGGCGTGCGTGCAGACTTGCTGCCAAACGGTTTTTCCATCTCCGTTCCGGACAATAAGATCATTGCGACCTGTGTCTATCTGTCGAACAAGGAGCCGGACGATCATGCGCCTGTCATTCTGGTTAGCAATGATATTGCGATGCGCATCAACGCGTCCGTTATCCTCGGCTCGGCGCATGTGCAGGAATACAAGAACCTCGTTGTCAACCAGGACCATTCCTTCACCGGATATACCGTCTTAGATGTGCCCTATGAAGCGATTACAGCGATCTATCAAAATGGAAGCTGGGTCGGCAAGGCAACAGAGGGGAATGCCCGGTGGGATGAGGCGCTCACAGAGAACCTTTTTGTCACCGCGCATGCGATCGACCCGGAGGGCAACGAAAAAACGGCGCTCACAGTTTATCAGGACGGCGCGCTTCGCCACATTGATGAGAAGAAAACCCTGTTTGGCGGGGTCACGCCCAAAAACGTCCTGCAGCGCTATGCCATCTGGGCCTTGACCAATCCGGAGATCCCGCTGGTGATCCTAAGCGGACCGGCGGGAACGGCGAAGACTTTCCTGTCTTTGGCTGCCGGCCTGGAGCAGACTTATACCTCCCAAAGAGCCCGCGACCGGCTGTATCAGAAGATTTTGATTTCCAGACCGAATGCAGAGGCAGGCGATCCCGGTTTCGGCTATTTGCCCGGCTCTCTGCATGAGAAAATGACGCCCCTGCTCCTTCCGTTCTATGATAACCTGGAAAACCTTCTGTCCCGCAACGATGAGGAAATGACCCGGACACAGATCGATGATCTGTTTGCCTCCGGCGTGATCGAAATGTGCGCATTGTCCTACATTCGCGGCCGCTCCTTGACGAAAAGCTATCTGATTTGCGACGAAGCACAGAACGCTTCCCAGCTCTTGATCCGCGATATTATTACCAGAGCGGGGCAGGGCACGAAAATCATTCTCGCCGGAGACCCGGAGCAGTGCGACAGCTTGAACCTGGATTCTCACAATAACGGCCTTGTGTATGCCATGGAACGCTTCCGTGACGACCCGCTTGCGGCCATTATCCGCTTCAGCGACGAGCAATCTGTGCGTTCTGCCCTGGCCAAGGACGCGCTTTCCCGAATGAACAGTCTATAGACGCCGCAATTGCTTTCCCCAGGAACATCCTGTCAATCATGCCATCATTTCAGATTCATAAGAGATTAGAAAAGGCGGGATATTATGGAAATTGCAAATACGGTCTTGATCCTGGTCGGTGCGATGATCATGGTGGGCAATATCTCAGGCTATATGCTTTTTATGGAAAAAATGCAGGATGTTGTTTCATCCGGAAACAAAAAAGATTCGATTTGGCTTCGCATAGGCCTGGTTTTGCTGCTGTTCTTCTTCTTTGGCTATCTTGTCGTCTGCCTTGCGTTCCAATCCAGCTTGCTTACTTCGCTGATCCTCTTCTTTGGAAGTATCTTTGTTAGCGTCACCCTGGGGCTGATGTCAAGGCTCCTGGACACTGCAAAGGAACGAAGCGTGGATATTGCGGAGGTACTGGTTGGCATCATTGATGCGCGCGACCCGAACCTGAACGGCCACAGCCGCTATGTCAAAGACTTGACCGTGCTATTCTATCAAAGGCTTCCAAGGCGAATAAGGTTCAAGATCAACCCGATCAGTTTGGAATACGCCGCTTTGATGCATGATATAGGCAAGCTCGGTGTCCCAGAATCGATTTTGAATAAGCCTGAAAAACTCAACGAGGAAGAATGGGAGACAATGCGCCAACACCCGAAGATCGGCGTGAAGCTTCTCCAGCCCTTACAGCCCTTTGACAGTATTTCGAGTTGGATCCTGTACCACCACGAGAGAATGGACGGGGAGGGCTACTATAAGCTGCAAGGGAAACAGATCCCCCTTGCAGCCAGGCTGCTCTCAATCACGGATACCTACGCGACCATTACCATGAGAAGAGCTTATAAACCACCACTTAGCTATGAACAAGCGGTTGAGATCATCCGTTCTGCTGCCGGAAAACAGTTGGACCAGGAACTGGTTGATATCTTTTTGACCATTCCCAAGGAAGAGCTGGAAAAATGCATTCCGGAACAAATCAAATATTGAAGCGATGGGGGAAAAATCTCCGACTTCTTTTAAAAGAAGGTGCAGTACTCTGAATCAATCCAGCATCCGTGCAATCCGCTTCGCTGTGCTTGCGGCCCTGCTGTAACCATTGGAAAAGGAGAAAAATATGCCTTTTGATTTCAAGAAAGAATACAAGGACCTCTATCTGCCAAAGGATATGCCGTCCATCGTGACCGTGCCGTCCATGAATTATCTCGCGGTCCGGGGGCAGGGCGATCCCAACGAGGAGGGCGGGGCGTATCAGCAGGCCATCGGGTTGCTGTACGGCGTGGCCTATACGATCAAAATGAGCAAAAAAGGCGATCATCGGATTGTGGGTTATTTTGATTATGTCGTTCCGCCGCTGGAAGGTTTCTGGTGGCAGGAGGGCGTCATCGGCATTAACTATGCGCAAAAAGAAAGATTTCGGTGGATCTCCGTGATTCGGTTGCCGGACTTTGTGACCCGGGCGGATTTTGACTGGGCAGTGCAAGAAGCGACAAACAAAAAGAAAACGGACTTTTCGTCCGTGGAATTCTGGACTTATGATGAAGGCCTGTGCGTCCAGTGCATGCACAACGGACCCTACGATGACGAGCCTGCTACGGTGAAACGCATGCACCATTTCATGGAGGAACAGGGCTTTGTTCTGGACATTACGGCTCAGCGGCTGCACCATGAGATCTACCTGAGCGATGCTCGAAAAACTCTGCCGGAGAAGCTGAAAACCGTGATCCGTCATCCGATCCGAGAGGCAGAATAGAATCATGTCCCAACAGATCGAACCTGAGAAAAAGAGGGAGATTCCGTGAAATGACAATCGAACCAGAACGGCTGATCATATGGCTAATCATCATGGTGCCGGTCGATCTGCTGTTTACTGGCATCGGGATCTATGCGTGGAAGCGAAAGAAACCAATGTGGTTTTGGGCGGGAAGTACGGTCGAGGAATCGGAGATCACAGATATCCCTGCCTATAACAGAGCAAATGGGATCATGTGGCTCGGCTTTTCGGTCATATTCTGGGGCAGTACGGTTCTGGGCTGTCTGCATATGAAAATCGGCGGGATTGCCCTGATTGCAGGCTGCTTTCTTGGTGTTCCGCTCCTTCCTATCATCTATGGGAGAATCTATCAAAAATTCAAAAGAAGTGGAGGACAATAGCATGAAAAAAACAACAATCGGCATCGCAATTGCAGCTTTTGTTTTGGTCTGCACCGCAGAGTCTCTCTTTGCGCTGAATATGGCCCTAAAGGAAAAAGAAGAAAGAGAAAGTGCCGCCGCTGAGCATGCTGCAGGAGACAATGATGGCTAAACGCGAAATCATAAAGGATCCTATATTTCTTGCCCGCACATCAAGGACTGCAACGGCAGATGATTTGCCCATCGCGCAAGACCTTCTGGATACCCTGGCTGCCTACCAAGACGACTGTGTCGGCATGGCCGCGAACATGATTGGAGAAGCGGTGCGGATCATCGTCTTCGACAACAATGGCACTGATGCGGTGATGTTCAATCCGGAGATCGTCAAGGCCTCCGACCCCTATGAGATCGAGGAAGGCTGTCTCTCTTTGACTGGCGTGCGCAAAACCAAACGATTCCGCAAGATCAAAGTACAATATCAGAACGAGCAAATGCAGCTCCGGCAGAAAACCTTCACCGATTGGACCGCCCAGATCATCCAGCATGAGATCGACCACTGCAACGGGATCCTGATTTAACGAGAAACAAAGTCGCCGAGGACAAGCCCCCCTCCGTCCAGAAGGAATGCAGAGATGCGCACAGCCTTGCCGTCGGGCCCAAAACTGCAGCGGCTATGCAGTCATCCGGGGCGAATAGAACCGGTACATGACCACATCCGCAAATCTCGCTTTCCGTGCTGCTTTTTCGATGACAACGATACCAGCATTGGCGTGAATCATTCAAGATTAGTATTGAGAAGGTGCTACGATGAAAAAGACAGTAAAAATTACAATTCTAATCCTGAATTATTCACGCAGGTACGGAACTGAGCCTGCACGGTACCATGTTTGGGTAGGCAGTTGCAAAACAGGCAACCCGCAAAGTTTTCCACATAGAAAAGGGTACACTACCCCCTTGGGGGTGCTGAGCTTGTTTTGAAGCTGTCAAGATGCACAATTGATACTCTCATTCCAACTGTGGACGAAGTTTTCCAATGTTGGAAAGCGTTTCGTAAAACTGGGTCTGGTATGGGCAGTGGCTGCACAGCTTGAAGTACACATACCTTGCGGATCTGACGATCCGTGCCGCGAGCTTCAGCAGCTTGAGCCTCACGGTGTCAATCCGGTCCTTTTGCATGGCGGTCGGCAAAGCCAGCCGACGGAACCAGTTGAAGAGATTGTACGCCAGCGCGTGAATCTGAACCCGATTGGCGTTGACGATCATGGAAGAACTGCTGACATAGCTCATGTCAAAGCCGGATTTGCACT
>JAFOKO010000021.1 GCA_017419715.1 Oscillospiraceae bacterium
GACATGGGCAGTGTTGATGGTGATGCCGCGCTCTCTCTCTTCGGGAGCCTTGTCGATGGAAGAATAGTCGGTGTACTCAGCGCCGCCCTTCATGGCGAGGTACTTGGTGATAGCCGCGGTCAGAGTGGTCTTGCCGTGGTCGATATGGCCGATGGTGCCGATATTGACATGGGGCTTGGTTCTGTTAAACTTCTGCTTTGCCATTGATGTTTTTCCTCCTGTAAAAGTTGTGAATCAGAGACTTGCTTGAATTCTCAGTCATTAGCATTTTACACTATGTTGGCTGAAAATACAAGCATTATTTTTGAAAAAAGCAGCTTTTAGAAAGGTTTTTGCGGATTTGCGGCTCAGAATTTGCCGCGCTTGGAAATGATATCGTCCTGAATGCTACGGGGCAGCTGGATATAGTGGCTGGGCTCCATGGAGTAAGTGCCACGGCCCTGGGTCCTGCTTCGAAGATTGGTCGCATAGCCGAACATCTCACTCAGCGGCACATTCGCGTCGATCTGAGAGACGCCGTTTCTGGGCTCCATGCCCAAAATGCTGCCACGGCGAGCTGTAATATCGCCGATGACATCGCCCATATATTCCTCAGGAACGATGACAGAGACCTTCATGATCGGCTCCAGAACAACGGGGTTTGCCTTTTTGCAGGCATCCTTGAAGGCCATGGAACCGGCAATTTTGAAGGCCAGCTCAGAGGAGTCCACTTCGTGGAAGGAGCCGTCGTAGAGTGTGACCTTCACATCTACCACAGGGTAACCGGCAAGCACACCGGCCTGCATCGCCCCCTGAATGCCCTGGTCCACGGCTGGGATATACTCCTTGGGGATCACACCGCCCACGATGGCGTTGACAAACTCATAGCCCTTGCCCGGTTCATTGGGCTCCAGCTTGATTTTGACATGGCCATACTGGCCTTTACCGCCGGACTGGCGCACATAACGCTCGTCCACATCTGCGCTGCCCTGTACGGTTTCCTTGTAGGCAACCTGGGGTGCGCCGACATTCGCCTCGACCTTAAACTCCCGCAACAGGCGGTCCACGATGATCTCCAGATGAAGTTCGCCCATGCCGGCGATGATGGTCTGCCCTGTTTCTTCGTCGGTGTAGGTTTTAAAGGTGGGATCCTCCTCAGCCAGCTTTGCCAGGGCAATGCCCAGCTTTTCCTGGCCGGCCTTGGTCTTGGGTTCGATGGCCACGCGGATAACAGGCTCCGGGAACTCCATAGATTCAAGAATGATGGGAGCTTTTTCATCGCAGAAGGTATCGCCTGTGGTGGTGCTCCGCACCGAGACCACGGCGGCAATATCGCCGGAATAAACGGCTTCGATATCCTCGCGGTGATTGGCATGCATCTGCAAAATGCGTCCCAGGCGCTCCCGCTGGCCCTTGGAAGAGTTCAGCACCGTCTTGCCCTTTTCGATGGTACCGGAATAGACCCGGAAGAAGCAAAGCTTTCCGACAAAGGGATCGGTTGCGATCTTGAAGGCCAGTGCAGAGAAGGGCGCGTCGTCCGAGGCGGGGCGGAACTCTTCCTCCCCGGTCTTTGGGTTGACACCGGTGACGCCCTTCTTGTCCAGGGGTGAGGGCATGTAGCGGACTACGGCGTCCAGCAGCTCCTGCACGCCCTTGTTGCGGTAGGATGTACCGCAGGTAACGGGAACCATATGCACGGCAAGGGTTCCCTTACGAATGGCCCGGTGGATCATCTCTTCGGGGATCTCCTCTCCGGCGAGATAGCGCTCCATAATCTCGTCGTCTTCTTCGGAGACGGCGTCCAGGAGCTGTTCCCGGTATTCCTCTGCCAGATCCTTCAGATCGGCAGGGATCTCCTCTTCCCGCACATCCTTGCCAAGTTCGTCATAGAAGACATTTGCCTTCATGCGAATGAGGTCGATGACGCCGGTGAAGTCGGCCTCGGCTCCAATGGGGAGCTGAATGGGAACGGCGCGACATTTCAGCCGGTCGTGCATCATCTTGAGGACATTAAAGAAGTCGGCTCCCGTAATGTCCATCTTGTTGACATAGACCATACGGGGTACATTGTATTTATCGGCCTGGCGCCAGACCGTCTCAGTCTGGGGTTCGACGCCGCCTTTGGCGCACAAAACGGTAACTGCACCGTCCAGCACACGGAGGCTTCGCTCCACCTCAACGGTGAAATCAACATGCCCCGGGGTGTCGATAATATTGATGCGGCAGCCCTTCCAGAAGCAGGTGGTAGCAGCGGAGGTGATGGTGATCCCTCGCTCCTGCTCCTGCTCCATCCAGTCCATGGTCGCCGTACCTTCGTGGGTCTCGCCCAACTTGTAGGTTCGGCCGGTGTAGAACAGGATCCGCTCGGTGGTTGTGGTTTTGCCGGCGTCAATATGCGCCATGATACCGATGTTTCGCGTATTCTCAAGAGAATATTGTCTCGGCATGGTATCGCTCCTTTTTGTGTTTGGACAGGATCACCAACGGAAGTGGGAGAAAGCCTTGTTGGCTTCTGCCATCTTGTGGGTATCCTCGCGCTTCTTCACAGAAGCGCCGGTATTGTTGCAAGCGTCCATGATCTCGCCGGCAAGGCGCTCTCTCATGGTCTTCTCGCTACGCTTACGGGCATAGGTGGTGATCCACCGCAGACCCAGGGTCTGTCGACGCTCGGGCTTGACCTCCAGGGGGACCTGGTAGGTAGCGCCGCCCACGCGGCGGGACTTGACTTCCAAGGCGGGCATGATGTTTTCCATGGCCTGCTGGAAGGCTTCCAGACCGTTCTTACCGGTCTTCTGCTCAACGAGCTCAAAAGCGCCGTAAACGACCTTCTGGGCAACGCCCTTCTTGCCGTCGAGCATGATGCTGTTGACGAGCTTGGTAACCAGAACGGAATTGTAGATAGGATCCGGGAGAACTTCTCTCTTGGGAACATTACCTCTTCTGGGCACTTCGCTTCCCTCCTTCATATAATAATGATTTCATAGGTACTTCAAAGGAATCTTCGTCCTTTGTCGGTGCTTGCCAGAGGTTATATATATAAACTCATGGCAAGGATTTGTCTTGCGCACAAGACAGGATCGTTCAATGGAATTTGCAGAATTACTTCTTGGCAGCGCCCTTGGCCTTGGGCTTCTTGGCGCCGTACTTGGAACGGGCCTGCATTCTGCCCTGGACACCCTGGGTATCCAGCTTGCCGCGGATGATGTGGTAACGAACGCCGGGGAGGTCCTTGACACGGCCGCCGCGGATCAGCACCACAGAGTGCTCCTGCAGGTTGTGGCCTTCGCCGGGGATGTAGCCGGAAACCTCGTAGCCATTGGTCAAGCGGATACGGGCAATCTTACGCAGCGCGGAGTTCGGCTTCTTGGGGGTGATGGTACGGACCGCGGTGCAGACGCCTCTCTTCTGAGGGGAGGGCAGATCAGTGGCGCGGTTCTTCAGGGTGTTCATTCCCTTCTGCAGAGCGGGAGCGGTAGACTTGTAGGTAGCCTGCTCACGGCCCTTTCTTACCAGCTGGTTAAAAGTAGGCATTAGTTGTCTCCTTTCTCTGAAATTCCGGTAAAACCGGTTTGATTATTTCCAGGAATTGCCTGTTTTATAACAGGTATCCATGGATGACTGTTTTAGCAACCCGGCGGCAGAGGCGCCGACCATGATGCCGCAGGCGCGCCCAAGCTCCTTCATGGAGACCACGCGGGTCACAGGAATGTCCTGGGCCCCAGCCAGGGCTTCAACGGGTTCGGTAATGGCAGGATCGGCGTCATCAGCCAGGAAGACCCGGCAGATCTCGTCTCTGCCAATGGCCTTGCAAAGCTGCTTCACGCCCACAACTCTGGGGCAATCCATCAGCTCTCGCAGCAAGGGGGCACCTCCGAAACATCCGTTTTTTGGGTGTAAATGGGCGCAAATGGCCCACACAGAGCTACATTATAGCAAGGTGTGGGCCAGAAGTCAAGATTTTTTTCATGAAAAATGTGGGCAATTCGCTGAAAACGCTGTTTAAAGGCCGTCATGCCGATGAAGCAGCCGAAATATCACTTACTTCCGCTCAGCAGCGGGCGCAGGACCTGATAATCGTCAAATCGGCGATCCTTGGAGCTCGTGAGGAAGACGATCTGATCCTCTACATTCTCCAAAGCGGCGTAGCCCTTGACCGCGGCGCTTACTCCAGAGCCCGTCACGCCGGAAACATAGATATGGGAGCTGCCTGTTAGCGCAAAATCTGTGGCCGGGTTGCCGAAGGAAATGGTAATGTTGCTGCTGGCAAAGAAATTCAGCAGCTCCTTGGCCACATCGGCGATCAGCTCCGTCCGGCTTTTCTCCGAGTTATAGACGATCTGTGTCCCGTTCGGGAAGCGGAAATCATCCAGGACGATCTCCTTAAACCCCTTCTCCGCCAGCTCTCGGGCGATCTGCTTGAGATAGGCCAGCACAGTGGAGTTTGCGGGGTCCATCCAATAGAATCCATCTCCAACCCACAGCGAGCCGTCGCTCTTGCGCAGGGCGCAATTGATGTGATCCTCCGCAAAACGGGTGTCCTGGAAGGTGCGGATCCGCGCCACCATAGTAAAGCCGTGGCCGCGCAAATAGGAAATAACTTCATCCACCGTGGAGATATCAATGTCCGCCAGCTGGGCGCCGTCAATTCCGGAAGTATAGTAAAAAGATCCGTTTCCGCCCTTCAAGTCGATCAAAACCGTGCACGGGGGGCTCAGCTGCTGAACGGCCGTCAACACAGCTTCCGGGTCCTGGAGCATTTCCAGGTCAATATAGTAGCCGCTGATCCGCTCGGTTTCCTGCCCGTTCGGGTCCGGGTCGGCAAACTCGATCACGACATTCTCCGGCAAAGGCACGGTTTCAGCGTTCTCCGTTGGAATCACCACATCACGGGCAGTATTTCGCTCGAAATCAAGATGCGCTCCCTCCGGGGTATAAACAACAAAACGCCCCAAGTAGACCGAAAAAAGGATCACACACAGCAGCAGACTGGCAAGCAGGATCAGAAAAACCTTCATGCCCTTTTGCATCCGGGCCTTCGTCCGGTAGGATATGGCGCGCAAGCTTACTCCCCCTTCTGCGCTGTGAAGCAGCACCAGTCGTTCAAGGTCTGCAAGGAGCTGATCCGTAACCCGGCCGCCTCCACAGCCATGCGCACCTCCTCATAGCGGTTTTCCAGAACCCCGGAACAGATCACGCGGGTCTTTTCGGTCATAAAGCGCGGCAGGACCGCCGCCATGGGGATGATCACATCTGCAAAGATGTTCATGCAAACCACATCGTAGGTTTTGGAGAACAACCCCGCCAGCGCATCCTGGCCCGTGATCACATTGCCGGTGACCGCCGTAAAGCGGTCCGCGCCAAGGCCGTTGATGGCCGCGTTCTCCCGGGCAATGTCCTCCGCCTTGGGATCGACATCCACGCCCGTGGCGTGGGCTGCCCCAAGGCGCAACGCCGTGATGGAGAGAATGCCGCTGCCGCTGCCGAGATCCAGAACCTCTTCCCCGCCCCGGATCAGCTCCTCCAGTCGGAGCATGCACATCTGGGTCGAGGCATGGGCTCCGGTGCCAAAAATCATTCCGGGATCCAACAGCACCGGGATCCGGCCCTCGGAGAGATCCGGTTCCATCCACTTCGGCACCACCAGAAGCCGCTGCCCGATGGGGATGGGCTGGTAGTATTGCTTCCAGTTGTTTTCCCAGTCTTCGTCCCGAACATTGGCCAGGCTCAAAGTGAGCGCGCCAAGTCCTGCATCCGGGTAGGCCGACAGCAAGCCAGCCAGCAGCTCCCGCAAGCGGGAAATCTCCTCCGGCGCGTCGGGGCCGTCCGCCAGATAGAGCCGCACCCGGGAAACGCCGTCCATGCTCTTCTCCAGGGTCTCGTCCACGATGTCCCAGTAGTCCCGATTCGTCTCTAAAAAGGTGTGAAACTCTGCTTCATCGTCAATAATAAAGCTATCAAAGCCGTTTAAAGTTAATGCAGCCTCCAGAAGGCCAATGCCGCGAGAGGCAGAGTCAATGGTAAGTTCCAGCCATTCCATATTGAAATCCTCGTTTCGGAAAAATGCCCTTATAGTTTACAGGATTTTCGTCCGAATAACAAGAGGCTTTCCGGAATTCCTTAAAAAAACTTTTGTCTTCGTTGCAATTTGGAGAGCTTTTTGAAAAAACTCTTGATGCGATGATCGTATTGGGCGATCAGCATCAGACACCGCCTGTCCCCCATGAACCAGAGACCAGTTGTCGAGGACCGTAGGGGACGGCTTCCTTGGCAACCGGTCCGTGATGTCTTTTCAAACGGGGTCCTCAAATTGCGACGACTGCCAATTTTTTTGCAAAAAAGTCCAAAAATACATTTTTTACACTTGGAATATTCAAAAAAGTGTGCTATAATGATATATAGGAAAGTTTTTCTTTCTGGAGGAAAGGAGTTTATCATGTACAGCGTAAACGAGAGGATCCATTACGGTGGCAGCGGTGTATGCATCATCCAAGAGATCACCACAATGCGCTTTGGCCGCACTCGGGAACGATACTATGTCCTCAAGCCTGTCTACCAGAATACCTCTTTGATCTATGTTCCTGTTGAGAATGAGGATCTGGTCTCAAAAATGCGTCCAGTTCTCTCCCGCGCCGAGGTGGACGAGCTGATTGAAAGCATGCCCGCGATCCCCACCGCCTGGGAAGAGGATGCCCAGGCCCGGAAAGCCTCTTTCGAAAGCCTGTTGCGAAGCAACGAGTGCAGAAGCTTAATCGTCATCATCAAGACCCTGTATGCCCAAAAAGAGCGCCGCCAGGCCAATGGCAAAACGCTCCATGTCTCCGACGAAACCGTCCTCCGGGAGGCGCAACGCCTGCTTTATGACGAATTCGCCGGTGCACTCGACATTCAACCCACACAGGTCCACGCCTATATTATGGACAAGCTCGGGTTGACCGCGTAATATTTTTCTTCAAAACAAGCATTTGGGGCAAAATTGCACTTGCAATTTTGCCCTTGTTGTATTATAATACTTCTGCAATCTGCCGGTATGATGGAATTGGTAGACGTAGTGGACTCAAAATCCACCGGTGGCAACACCGTGCCGGTTCGACTCCGGCTACCGGCACCATTCACTCAAAACCCGCAAACGCTTGCTACGCCTGCGTTTGCGGGTTTTCTCTGTTCCCGCAATCCGTTGCGTCAACCGGTATTTGGCTCTGAATTTGCGGGCCTCCAAATCCGGGTTTTTCAGGAGGCCCCTTGCACAGCCTCGGTCGTGTCAAGCAGCGAGAGGATCGCATTTGCCGACGCAACCTTGGAGCTGTAGTCCAGGTGGGTGTAGATGTTGCTGGTGGTGCTGATGTCGCTGTGGCCAAGCCACTCCTGAATGTCTTTCAGGGCAACGCCGTTGGAATAGAGCAGGCTGGCACAGGAATGCCGCAGATCGTGGAAGC
>JAFOKO010000003.1 GCA_017419715.1 Oscillospiraceae bacterium
ACCTCGATGACTACCTTTGCTTTGAATTCCGATGTGTATGTTTTGTATGACATGATGCTTGCTCCTTCCTTCGTTTAGACGCATTATACCATGTTCACGCATTTTTTCAATCCCGTGGTCCAGATTTATGGGACCATTATAACCTTCTCCCTTTTGCCCACAGACGCGGGTATCGCGGCCTCGCGATACCCGCGCATTATTATGATCGAAAGAAGGTATTTTTATTATGAAAACAAACGCATTATCTCTGCTGCTTGCGGCGCTGTTGCTGCTTGGCGCGCTGAGCGGCTGTAAGGAAACAGAAGTGAAAACGACGACAAGCCCTGAAACAAGGGAATCTATGACAGATACGACTGCGGCAAAGGATACTGCGGCAGTCTCACTTTTTGCCGGTGGCGCAGGTACGGAAGCTGAGCCCTGGCAAATTGCGACTGCCGAACAGCTTGACCTTATCCGAAACGATTTGACCGCACATTATGTGCTAACTGCAGATATTGATCTTTCCGGCTTTGAGAACTGGGTTCCGATCGGCGCGTTTCAGCCTTTGTCTGATGCCCCGGAGGACGCTGAGATTCCGCATCCCGATTATGCCTTCACTGGCAGCTTCGACGGAGCGGGCCATACGATCTCCAATCTGAAGTCTTCCTGCGAAGCGCCCATGGGCGCGGGCTTGTTTGGATGCGCCTTCGGAACGGAAAACGGTGCAGCGCAGATCGCGCATTTCACGCTGAAAAATATTGATGTGTCCGGGCGTTATCTGGTCGGCGGCGCAGTTGGACTGCAATTCACGAATTGCCCGGTTTTTGATATTCATCTCGTCGGTGAAAACCGTTTGACCGGGATGCAGGGGATCGGCGGGATCGTCGGAACCGGCTTCGACCTGATCTCAGACTGCACGGCAACTGCCGATATTACCGTGCTTGGTGACGATGGCGCCTGTGCTGGGCTGATTGCGGGCGGTACGACGATGAGCTCCATCCAAAATTGTGAAGCCAAGGATGGAAGCATCACAGCGACGGGAAACGCCACCTGGGGCTTCGGCGCGCTCTGCGGCGCTCCCTGGGGCGCACCCGAAATCAAGGATTGTAAAGTCAGCGGTACGGTCATCACCGCAAGCGGAGAAAACAACCGCCTGATCGGCGGTCTGGTCGGCTTCGGCGGTACATACGATTCGACTGCGCCTGCACAAATCACCGGCTGCACGGTGGAAGCTGTGACGATCAATGCGTCGGAAACGACGGATTCCGTTGGCGGACTGATCGGCGCAGGCAAGGAAATGACAGAGGGCAGCGAGCTGATGTCTTCCTTTATGGTTAGCGGGTGCAGCGTTTCCGGAAGCATCATCGGCGGCGGGGTGCACATTGGCGCAATAGTCGGAGACCCCGCCTGTGCGGTGTCTGTAGACTGTGCGGGTGGCATGACCCTTTCCGCTGCCTCGAGCGCGGAGCGGCTCGGCGGCGTTTTCCCTGCCATTGCCGGAGAAAACGGTACCACCTATGTTAGCCTCTTTGGTGAGATCATCAGCGACCGCTGGACGCCGATCTGGCAGGATTATATTGCCGCAATCGTCGGCGAGGACAGCGCACCCGATATGACTGCCGGTTTGCAAGGCTCGATTTCCTCCGAGCTTTACGGTGAGGCCGCCGTGGATGCCTTTGCCGACGGAAGCTACGCATTTGACTGCGATTTTATTAACGGTGCCCAGAGCTTCACCTTCCGGGACGATAGCGTCACGATCCTGAGAACGGACGGAGGCAGCGAAACCCATACGTACGAATACCTCGGGCAGTATTATGTGGGCGAAAACGAAACCATGCAGTACCAGGGAGCGGAGATTTCCATGGCTTTCCCGGTCGATGTGTATAAGAGCACCGATGATGCGGGCGAGTTCAACTACTTCTTCCTGCGGGAGGATACCATGGAGGAGACCTACCACATTGAGTTCCGCTATGGCAAAGACCTGGAAGAACTGCAGGGCTACTTGGTCGGCCCCTACGCTTACTGGCTGGCAGCAGGCATTGACGAAGCTGCGGACGAAGAAACGATCAATCGCGTGATTGCCCTGTTCTGCCTGGAGAATATGGACTATTCCGCCCATTCCGAGGCAGCGCTGCGCCAGCTCGCAGAGCTCGGCTTTGTGGGCGATTGGAAAGCAGATCTCTCCAGCTTTGGAGAAGACTACGCCTCCGTTGATCTTCGTATGAGCATCGACGAAAACGGCCACGGCGTTACGATGATGAACGGCACACAGACCGCCGACTTTGAAGCCTACGCGGTGGACAACGGCGAAAAGGGTGACGGTGCAGGGCTCTATGTGGCCTACAGCAATCAGGAATACGAGGCGGAAGCCGCACCTTATACCATTAGCGTAAACGACGACGGCCAGACCGTGCTTACGCTGATCGCGGACGACGGAACGATTTGCTGGGTCCGTCAGTAAGCCGCACCAATGCAGATTGCAGAAAGGCGGTTTAGCAAATGAAAGAGAAGAAACAAAATGAAATATCAGTCCTTCTCCACTATGCCGGGAAGTACAAACGGCTTACATTTTTGGGCATGTTCCTTTCTGCCGTCGCCATGGTCATGGGGATGCTCCCCTATGTCTGCATTTGGCTGGCAGCGAGAGACTTGATCCAAGTTGCGCCGAATTGGTCGGAGGCAAAGGAGCTTACAAAATACGGGTGGATGGCCTTTGGCTTTTCCTTTGGCGGGATCCTCGTCTATTTCGCCGCGCTGATGTGTACACACCTTGCGGCGTTCCGCACCGCTGCGAATATCCGCAAGCAGGGCGTTGCCCACATGATGAAAGCGCCGCTCGGCTTCTTCGACAACTACGGCTCGGGCTTCCTTCGCAACCGTCTGGACGGCGGCGCGGCAGAGACGGAAACCCTGCTCGCCCATAACCTCGCCGACATCGTGGGAACGGCAGCAATGTTTATCGCCATGGTCGTTTTGATGTTCGTTTTCGATTGGCGGATGGGCTGCGCCTGCCTGCTTGCGGCGCTGATCTCCGTGATCGCCATGTTTTCGATGATGGGCGGCAAGAACGCAAAGCTGATGATGGAATACCAGACGGCACAGGATGTGATGAGCAAAGCCGGAACGGAATATGTGCGCGGCATCCCGGTCGTCAAGGTCTTTCAGCAGACCGTTTACTCCTTTAAGGCGTTCAAGGCCGCAATCGAGGATTACAGTGGCAAGGCAGAAAGATACACGGGCGGCGTCTGCCGCGTTCCGCAGTCGGTCAATCTAACTGCTACGGAGGGCGTGTTCATCTTCCTCGTTCCCGCCGCGTTGCTGATCGCACCAGCTGCGCTGCGTGCCGACTGCTTTTCCGGATTTCTCACGGATTTCGCTTTTTATGCAGTGTTCTCGGCGATCGTATCCACGGCGCTTGCCCGGATCATGTTTGCCTCAGCCGGTCTGATGCTTGCAAAAACGGCGCTTGCCCGAATCGACACGGTCATGAACGCGCCGACGCTTCAGATCGCAAAGCATCCGAAGACGCCGAAGGACAACGGCGTAGTGTTTCAGGATGTTAGCTTTACTTACGACGGCACGGATGTCCCGGCGCTGGAACATGTTTCGTTCAAGGCTCTGCCCGGCCAGACAGTTGCGTTGGTCGGCCCGTCGGGCGGCGGTAAGACGACGGCGGCCAGCCTCATTCCACGCTTCTGGGATGTGAGCTCCGGCGCGGTCGAGGTCGGCGGCGTCAATGTAAAGGATGTCGACCCGCATGTTCTGATGGATAAGGTCGCGTTCGTTTTCCAGAACACGCGGCTGTTCAAGACCTCGATCCTCGCAAATGTCCGCGCTGCTCGTCCAGACGCCTCTCGCGAGGAGGTACTTGCCGCGCTGCACGCGGCACAGTGTGACGACATCATAGAAAAGCTTCCCAAAGGGATCGATACGCTGATCGGCTCAGAGGGCACCCACCTTTCCGGCGGCGAACAGCAGCGTGTGGCGCTCGCCCGTGCGATTTTGAAGGACGCGCCGATCATCGTGTTGGACGAGGCGACGGCGTTTGCCGATCCCGAAAACGAGGCGCTGATCCAAAAGGCGTTGAAAACTCTGACCGAGGGGCGCACAGTCATCATGATCGCACACCGCCTTTCAACGGTCGTCGGCGCGGATAAGATCGTGGTGCTCGATCACGGCCGTGTCGTTGAGGAAGGCACGCACGACAAACTATCGTGTGCAGGCGGACTGTACGAGCGCATGTGGCAGGAATACAATCAGGCTGTCACGTGGAAAATTGCGTCGGGAAAGGAGGGCGCATGAAATGATGGGCGAAAAGCTGAAACGGAAATACGCGCTAACCGACAAGGGCTTACGGAATACGAGAGTCGGCGCAGCCTGGACGGTGGTCGTCAATCTCATCATGATGGCCGGCATGGGCATTCTGTATCTTCTGATGCAGAAGTATATGAACACATTGACGGACGGCGCCGCTTTGCCGAATGCGTGGGGCTTTATCGGCCTGGTGGCAGCTTTCGTCGTTCTGTCCTTCGTCACACACTTGCAGCAATACCGCAATACCTACGGTCTGGTTTACCGGGAGATCAAGGACACGCGCATTACGCTTGCGGAGCGGTTGCGCCGTCTTCCGCTCGGCTATTTCGGCAAGCGCGATCTCGCTGATTTGACCGAAACGATCATGGGCGATGTCAACCGTCTGGAGCATGTCTGGTCGCACTGCCTCGGCTATCTCTACGGCGCGTATGTCTCCACCGCGATCATCGCGGTGATGTTGTTCCTTTACGATTGGCGCATGGCGATTGCCTGCCTCTGGGGTGTTCCCGTGGCGTTTATCCTGCTGTTCGGAAGTAGGAAGATACATAAGCGCCGCTCCGAAAAGCTCAAAGCCGACGCGCTGGCGGTATCGGACAACATTCAGGAATCCCTTGAAAATGTCCGCGAGATTCGAGCGACCAACCGAGAAAAAGAGTATCTGGACAAACTCAATAAAAAAATCGACCGTCTGGAAACAACGATGAAAAGCGGAGAACTCGTGATCGGACTTTTCGTCAACGGCGCTTCCGTCATCATGCGGCTCGGCGTGGCTACAACGATCCTCACCGGCGCGTCGCTGATCCTCTCCGGAAAGATCGACTTTATGCTGCTGTTCATGTTCTTAATGGTCATCACCCGCGTTTACGCGCCGTTCGATCAGGCGCTCGCGCTGATCGCGGAGATGTTTGTCTCCCAGGTTTCAGCGAACCGTTTGAACGAGATCAAGGATACGCCGATTGCAGAGGGCTCGGAGCTGTTCCGGCCTGATGGGCATGATGTCACCTTTGAAAATGTAAGTTTCGCCTATGACGATCACGAGGTTTTGCGGGGCGTGAGCTTCACCGCAAAGGAGGGCGAGGTCACAGCCCTGGTTGGTCCCTCCGGCTCCGGCAAGAGCACCTGCGCCCGCCTGGCCGCACGGCTGTGGGACATCCAGAGCGGGACGATCCGCGTGGGGGGCGTGGATATTTCTACCATCGATCCCGAAGTACTGCTCGCCGACTATTCGATGGTGTTCCAGGATGTTGTGCTGTTTGACGATACCGTCATGGAAAACATCCGCCTTGGCAAGCACGGCGCGACCGACGAGGAAGTATTAGCGGCGGCAAAGGCGGCGAACTGCGACGAATTCGTGGAACGGCTCCCGAAAGGCTATCAAACATCGATCGGTGAGAATGGCGCAAAGCTCTCCGGCGGCGAGCGGCAGCGCATTTCCATCGCCCGCGCGCTGCTGAAAAACGCCCCCATCGTCCTCCTGGACGAGGCGACGGCGTCTCTGGATGTGGAGAATGAGACCAGGGTGCAGAGCGCCCTGTCCCGCCTGCTGGAAGGCAAAACCGTTCTGGTCATCGCACACCGGATGCGTACCGTCGAGTCGGCGGATCAAATCGTCGTTTTGAAGGACGGCAAGGTTGCCGAGCAAGGCAGCCCTGCCGAGCTGCTGCAAAACCCGCATGGCGTCTTTGTCCACATGCACGCGCTCCAATCCGCCTCCGCCGGATGGCATCTTTGAAAGCTGTGAAGGCCAATGAAAAGCTTCGTGTAAAAGAATAATGGCTGTAGATGTAATAACAAAAAAGAGTATTTGAGGATAAAAAAAGACTTGACATTTGGAACTGTATGTGATATAAATGATAATGAGGTTAGCGGCCGCTAACTGAGCGTGCTGCACTCCCTCCTTGCTGCATACAGGAGCGAGCATGGAGCGGATGCCAATTTGCCTTCGTGCAAATCTACCGACCACCTGGTTTGCATTGTAAGAGCATGACATTTCCTTTTTCGCGTTCCCCTTCCTGCTTTCGGAACTCCTTTTCCGATGCAGCGCTGCAGAGAAGTCCCTTTCGCTGCAGCAGGTACGATCAAATGATTCGTACCAAACACGAACACGGGTACCGTCTTCAGCGGTATCCGTGTTTTTTGTTGGAATAAAAGCTTGATATACAGATTCGGAGCAAATCGGAGTTCAAGCCGTTCCGCGTTTTTTATAGAGAACAAGCTCCGGGTCGGCGCACTCCGCTTTGTAGGTGCAGATCAAAATGAAATCCATATTGGCCAGGACCCCGAAGCATCTTTCCGGGTCAAGCTCGGATTCCAGCTGGTTGCCCAAATAGCTCCCCCGGTCGTCCAAAAACTTGGCCTTCATGCCGCCGGGGAGCAGATACTCCAGATTCACATAGGCACCGACCAGTGCGTTCAGCTTTTCCAGCTTCGGCATTCCCTTCACATGCAGCGCGTTGATCTCTTCGATCAGCTGCCCCTTGAAGGCCTCGAACTGCCCGCCATCGCCCAGCTGCCTCTGCCGCTTCCAGTAATCCAGGGTCGGCAGCGTTTGTTTCATGTATTTGCGTGCCTGTTCCTCCCCAAAGCCCTGCTCCACCATGTGCGGGATGCACACGCGGATCAGATCGTCCATATCGCTGTAGGTGTAGGTCCCGTCGGCATAGCACCATTGGCAATACGCCTCATTGAGCGAGCCGTCTCGGTTTTTGCCCAGGATCTCGTCTTCCAGGGGCATGCCACAACACTGGCAGATCATCCGATGGGGCGATCCGAGCAGCGTATTGATGGATACATGGAATATCCTGGATAACAGCTTCAAAGCTTCCGTGTTCGGAACCGTTTCTCCATTTTCCCAACGCGATACCGCCTGTCTGGTGACAAACAGCTTCTCGGCCAGCTCATCCTGGGAGAGGCCGCTCCGTGTTCTGAGCGAATACAAAATATCCTTTGTGTCCATGTCAACACCTCCTAAGCCGATTATACGGCCAACGCGCCAAAAAAGCAAGCAACGCGTTGTTGCGCTTTTTTGATCACGCGGCAAAGGGAGTAGGGCGATCCGCCTTGCTCCCTTTGCCTTTAGCCCTTGTAGTATTCCCTCAGGATCTCCGCCACCTGATCCTCCGGGCCGGTGAGGATGACCCGGCTCACGCCGCGATCCCGGTGATAGGTGAAGACTGCATCCTTCGCCTGCATCATTTTGCTGCAGAAGAAGTTAGAGACCGCCTCGCCCTCCTCGTCGGAGACCGGCAGATCCAGGATCACGCAAGTGCGGTTGGTCTTTTTTGCGGTGTCCGCCAGGAAATTGAACACAATCGCGTTCCGCTTGCTCTGCAGGCCCTCCTTGACAAAAGGCTCCCGGAAGAAACGGTCCAGCTCTTCGGCGCTGAACTGCCACACGCCGTCAAGCTTCTCTCCGTGCAGCAGCCCCTGGTTCAGATAGTTCCGCAAAGTTCGGGTGGTGAAGCCGGTCATCATTGCTAACTCGTTCAGATCATAATGCTTGTCCATTGTTTTATTCTCCCATTCAAGTTTGACTCGGTTTGGCCTTACCTGCTTTCATTGTAACAGAAAAAAAGTGGGTGCGCAATTTGAAAAGAAGGGTCTTTTTCAAAGCGCAGCCCCAACAATTTGAAAAAAGCTCTTGACTCTCACATGGCGTGATAGTTTATAATAGCCGAGTGAAAGGAGGTGCGCCGCCATGATGACGGTACACGAGGTGAGCAAGCGAACCGGCGTTTCCATCCGGGCGCTGCAGTATTATGACGAGATCGGACTGCTGCCCCCTGCTCGGTACACAGAGGCAAAGTATCGGCTGTACGACGACGAAGCCTTGGAGCGGCTGCAGCAGATTTTGCTCTTCCGGGAGTTGGAGTTCCCGCTCAAGAAGATCAAGCAGATCCTGGAAAACCCGTCCTTTGACCGGGACAAGGCGTTGGAGCAGCAGATCGAGCTTTTGACGCTGAAGCGAGAGCACATCGACAATCTGATCCGCATGGCGCGGACTGTAAAGATGACAGGAGGAATCACTATGGATTTGGAGGCATTCGACAAAAAGAAGCTGGAGGAGTACGCGGCCCGGGCCAGACAATCCTGGGGCACGACGCCGGAGTACAGAGAATTCGAGCAGAAGAACAGCGGCAAGACCTTGGCCGAGATGAAGCAGACCGGCGACGGTCTTTTGGCCCTGCTGGCGGAGTTCGGCGCGATGAAAAACAGCGACCCCGCCGCCCTCGAGGCTCAAACCCAGGCCCGCCGGGTGCAGGATTACATCACAGAGCACTACTACAGCTGCACAAACAAGGTTTTTGCACAGCTTGGCAAGCTGTACGGCAGCGGCGGCGAGTTCACCGAAAACATCGACAAAGCCGGTGGCCCCGGCACCGGACTCTTCGCCTCCGAGGCAATCCGGATCTATTGCGGCGAATAAGCAAGAACGCCAACCGGTCCCCAATCTTTCTTCCGGTGCACCAAGGCCGCGCATCGGAACCACCACCCTAAGAAAAAGAGCCGAGATCCGAAGATTTCAGCTCTTTTTCTTGGCAGATCAGGATTGCCAAGATATTGATGCACCCCAAGCTCAAGCTGGGTGCCTTTTACCCGCTTGGAGTGCATGATCCCTGGCCCGTCTTATCCACATGGTGGAAACCGTTTTTGTCTGCAATCAACGCAAATTTTTCTTCCCTGGACAGCCGCTTGAGATGCCACTCCCGACTGAGCGCGTCATGCCGATCCTCATAGGTTTCGAAATAGACCAACTCGACCGGAAGCCGGGAGCGTGTGTACTTTGCGCCTCTGCCGCTGTTGTGTGCCTTGACTCGCGCAGCCAGATCAGTCGTCCAGCCACAGTACAGTGTTCCGTCCGCACAGCGGAGAAGGTAGACATAGTTTGTACGCATTTTCTTTTTTCAACCCTACGATAGATAACCGCTGCCCACGCACGCCCCAAATGAGAGTCGTTTGTTCATCGGAGCACCTTGCCAAAAAACCGCTCTCCGTCCGACGATATGCGGGATAATTCAAATCCATTCCGGATATAAAAGCGTTCCGCCCTGGCAACAGGAGCAAGCTCTATGTACTTCGCTCCGAATGATCGAAGATGGTTTTCGACCATTTTCAATGCAGCAGAACCAATACCGGAGTTTCTATGTTCTGAACATACATAGAAGTTGTTTATAAAACCTCTGCTGTGCTCTTCGTGATACGAATAGCTGATCAAGCCAACGCACACTTGATTCTCTACGATCCGCATGATAAAATACGGATCATGATCTCGAAGGGTCTGATTGATCATTCGTGCGTTCAGTTCATCATTGTGAAGATCATCAATTTCCTCTTTGTATTCTTCTTCGTCGCATACTTCGCTCAGGTATGAACGAAACAAACCGTAGAAATCATCCCATTCCTCTTTTTTCTCCAAATGATATCGTATCAGTTCCAGCATCGGCAATACAAACCCTTTCAAATAAGAAATCAAAAAACAAAGAACCATAGAAAGACCGCCTAAAAGGCCGTGTTTCTGCAGTTATTCGATGGTGTTAGTTGCAAAGTGAGCATTCCCGTAATTCGTAAAACGCGCTAATTGAAAAGAGAAGAACCTCGTGGTAAAATTGAGGTGCATCTTTGGACGGATGTGAACACCACAATGAAACCGGAGGTTCACCATGGATTATAC
>JAFOKO010000022.1 GCA_017419715.1 Oscillospiraceae bacterium
CGTCATTGCCGACGAGCAGCACCGCTTCGGCGTCGCCCAGCGGGCCGCCCTGGCGGAAAAGGGCGACGATCCCCACTTGCTGGTCATGTCCGCCACCCCCATCCCCCGGACCCTCGCCTTGATCCTTTACGGAGATTTAGAGCTCTCCATCATCGACGAGCTGCCGCCCGGCCGCCAGCGCATCGACACCTTTCTGGTGGGCGAAGACAAGCGCGCCAGGGTCAATGCCTTCATACGAAAGCAAGTCGCGGAGGGGCACCAGGTCTACATCGTCTGCCCCGCCATTGAGGAAGGAGAGGACGAGAGCCTCCGCTCCGCTGAAGCCTGGGCGGAAACCCTGCAAATGGCCGTCTTCCCGGACCTCCGGGTGGCCCTGCTCCACGGCAAGATGAAGGCCGCCCAGAAGGAGGACACTATGACTGCCTTTGCCCGGGGGGAATACGATATTCTGGTCGCAACAACTGTGATCGAGGTCGGCGTGGATGTCCCCAACGCCACCTTGATGGTCATCGAAAACGCGGACCGCTTCGGCCTGAGCCAGCTCCACCAGCTCCGGGGCAGGGTGGGCCGGGGCAGCGACAAGTCCTATTGCGTGCTCTTTACTTCGAACCGCAACGCGGAAACCATCCAGCGCCTGAAGGCCCTGTGCAAGACCAACGACGGCTTCGAGATCGCCCGGGAGGATCTGGCCTTGCGAGGTCCCGGTGACTTCTTTGGCACCCGCCAGCACGGCTTACCCGCCTTCAAGGTTGGCAGCCTGGAGCTGGATCTGCAGACGCTCCAGGACGCCCAAGCCGCTGCAGCGAGCTTCGTCACCGACCAATCGCTTCCCTCCCGCCCGGAATACCAACCCCTCATGGAGCGCATCCGCGCCCTGTTTGCTTCAGCGAGCGAGTCTTGAACAATGTGCACAAATTGTAGCGTGATTTCGACCCATTTATGGTCATTTTAACAGCTTGCTTTTTCCAAACTTCTGTGATATTATATGGAAGCGCTCGAGAGCGTGGTATGCGCCGGTAGCTCAGTTGGATAGAGTGACTGGCTACGAACCAGTAGGTCGGGGGTTCGAGTCCCTTCCGGCGTACCAAATGAAAATTCTGTCACGACCGTGGCAGGATTTTTATTTGTATTCTTCTTTTTATTCACCATTCATGATCTTGCGGAGCGGGATTCTCTAAATGAATGATGAAAATAAATCACTGTCTAATCCTTGTGTTGCAGAGTTTCTTAAGGAAAAAGTCGCTTGCGGCTTTTTCCTTTTCTCTCTTCTTTGGATCACGAAATGAAGATGTTTTTCCCGTCTATAAAAAGTTTTTTACTTTTCTTAAAAGCCTTGACTTTTTGCTCCATTATATGCTAGTAATAAATTGTCGATTGTTTTAATTGTAAGCATCCTTAACGACGAAGAATCAGAGGAGAACCCATCATGAATCATGCATCCGTAAACAAACCCGCTCCCCTCAGCTTCCTGGAATGGAATCTCAACGCGAGGAGTGGAGGCCCGAAATATTCGATCCCCTCTTTTGTCATTGACAAGATTCAAAATGAAAAGGCAGATATCATCGTGCTGGTGGAGTTTTCCGCCCCGGAAGCTGCATGGAGCAAGTTCTGCGAGCAACTGCCTGCGTATGCGCTTTTTTGCTCCCCATTTCAGGGCGGTTATAATCAGGTCTGTATCGGCGTTAAAAAAACGCTGGACTACACCGCCCAGCCAATCAGCCGGAACGATATCAACGATATCAAAGACCCCAAAGTTCCAGAGTACTTGCAAGTCGACCTAAAGCAGGATGAAAGCACGCTTTTGAGTATTATCGGCGTCCGCATAAAAACTCAGGGAAATCAGAAACCAGCGCAGTATCGTTGGCTGAAAGAGATGCTGTCTCGCAAGGCTCGTTTTCTCTGCCTTGGAGACTTCAACTGCACCAGCAGCGAATTGCAGGGAAAAATCGATCCCCAAACAAATGCTGTTGTATATGGCCCCCGGATCAAAAACGGCTATCATAGCTATGTTTTTCCGGACGGTTCGACCCAAGGCTTGGACTGGGCGATCCTGAAGGGCGGTACAGCAAATAATCCATATCCAGATCTTGACAAGAGCCCTTACGCAACTTATTCGTGGGACTTCGTCACAAAAGAAAATGGTTATGGTGATAAAACAAGTCAAAATTATCTCGATGTTTTGGGCAAGCCCGATCACGCCATGCTTAAAGGAGCGTTTCGCTTTGAATAACATTCGGATCCACCGCCTTTCTTTTCGTAGCAGTATTGCCTGTTTCCGGCAAAGTAGCAAGAGAAATCTTCAAAAAAGCGGGAAATAAAAAAGCCCCGGTCGTTTTGAAAGAATCCATTCAAAACGACCGGGGCAGCTATGAAAAAAGCAGAGAAGCTGTCTTGTGCCAACTCATTCGCTCGCATTAGATAAAAACAAAGGATACCGGAGCTTTACAGGTATTCTACCGTTCCCTTGCGCTCTCCGCGGTCCTTGACATTGGGGCCGGGATAACCGAAGAAAGCCGCGGCGTAGAGAATGTATCCTTCCGGGATCAGCTCCGCACCAAGCGCGGGATCGTGTTGGAACAAGTTCTTCACCGTTGCGTGATCCCAGCCGCTCATGATTCCCAGGGATGCGGCCGCGATGAACATATTCTCCATTGCCAGACAACTGTCCTCGAAGGAAGTTCCTCCCTCTTTGGCGGAGACGAGGATCATCACGGGCGCGTTACGCATGGGGTCGCCCATCGCCGCCGCGACATGCTGCGGGATCCCCGGCGGCAGCGGGAGGCTCCTGCGGGCTGCGCCAAAGCGATCCAGCATCTGCTTGCTTTTGATGACGGTGATATGCCAGGGCTGTCGGTTCATTCCCGTGGGGGCGTAAAGCCCGGCGGTCACGATGGTTTCCAGCGCCTCGTCGTCGATCGGTCTACTGTCAAATACCTTATAGCTTATAGCTTCTACGCGCCAGAATGCTCTGCATGGTTTCGTTATGGATCATAGTACCCCTCCTTCATGATTTCTCCTATATTATCACAAGAGCCGCTGGATTTCAACAATCCAGAATACCACTTTGGCATATTCTCTTCCCTTACATGCTGGCTTCCAGAATGCGGATCAGCGCTGCTTTATCCAGCGGTGCGAACATCCACGGTTCATTGGTGCTGTCGTATTCGAGGATGTGATCCGCCATCTCGTCGATCGTCTCTGCTTTGACGCCGAGCTCGCCGAGCTGCATCGGGATGCCGATAGACGCGAAGAACTCATAAAACGCCTGGATCACCTGTTCCGCCATTTCCGGATCGGGCAGGTCTTTGTCGAAGCCGAACAGCTCTGTGCCGAGGGTGACGAAGCGCTCAACGGTCTTTTCGGACAGGATCTCCTTCATCCAGCGGGGCGTGATGATTGCAAGTCCCGCGCCGTGGGTGATGTCGAAATATGCGGAAAGCGCATGTTCGATGGAGTGCATCGGCCAGCCGGAATATCCCGCGCCGTTGGACAGGATACCATTGCAGCCCCAGGCACAGACATACATCAGCTCGCTTCTTGCCGCATAGTCGTCCGGCTTTTCCAGCGCGATCTTCACGTTCGTCATCAGCGAACGGAGGGCGGAGATCATGATACCGTCGTTGAAAAGCGAGTGCGGTTTCGCGAAGAACTGCTCCAGCACATGATTGATCGCGTCGGCTGTGCCGCAGGCGGTCTGCCATTTGTTGACGGAATATGTATATTCGGGGTCAAGAAAGGACGCGGCGGGATAGAGCAGCTCGTCCAGATAGCCGCGCTTGTCGTTGATTGCGGTGTTGGAGATCACGCAGCCCATATCGTATTCGCTGCCGGTGGCGGCGAGCGTGATAATATCGACGATGGGAAGCGCCGCTTTTGCCTTGACCTTGCCGGAGATCAGATCCCAGCCCTCGCCGTCGTAGCACGCGCAGGCTGCGATGGCCTTGGAGCAGTCCAACACAGAGCCGCCGCCCACTGAAAGGATCACATCGATCCGATGCTCCTTGCACAGCCTTGCACCGTCGAGAACGGATGGATCGTATTTGGGGTTCGGTTCAATGCCGGAAAGCTCAAAGAGGCAGAAATCCTTCAGAAGCGCCTTTACCTTGTCATAAAGGCCCATCTTTTTGATCGAGCCGCCGCCGTAGGTGAGAAGCACATTTTTCCCGTGCTTTCCAAGCTCTGCAGGCAGGTCCTTGATGCAGTCTTTGCCGAAATAGAGTTTTGTAGGCGTGTTGTAGGTAAAATTACAGATCATTTTTGTTCCCTCCAGTTTGTATTCTTGATAAACCCTTGCTGTTTTCAGCGAATCGACAAGATCCAGGCGCGCAAGGCCGCATCGTCATCCCGGTGGGTCAAACGCCTGCCATCGAGGACCTTTGCGCCTGGGGCCAGCGTGCGGAAATTGTCCGTGCTTTCTCCGAGATTGCTGCCGCCGGAGGTGCAGAACGGAACCAGCGTCTTTCCAGTGAAATCGGCGCTCTCCAAAAATGTGTCAATGATGGACGGCTCGCGGTACCACCAGACAGGAAAGCCCACGAAAATCACATCGTAGGGCGCGATGTCTGGGGTTTTGACGATGTCCGGGCGGCAGCTTCGGTCGTTCATCTCGATGGTGCTACGGCTCTTTTGGTCCGTCTAATATGTTGTCTTGTGCCATATCGAGGTGCCATCCTTAAAGAATAAAGAATAGATAACAGATAAAAAAATAACAGATCAAAAGCGCCGCAGGCACACCCCAATTATTCTTTAATCTGAATTATTCACGCCAGTGTCGGTAAGGAGCCGAACGCTGGGAAAACACTGAGAAAGCGAAAAAATGGGTTTTCACCCAAAAGATGAAGCCCGAAAGGTATGGAAAAGGGACTTCAAATTTGGTATAATGCAGTTACCACACAACAACAACCAAAGGAGAGAAGACCCATGACTATTGTAACAGGTACCGCACTGGAAAGCAACAAAAATTTTCGTGTAAATTTTGACGGTGGCAATCTTTCTTCAGACGGTGGTCTGCTTCTACTCAAGGAGTTCTATCACAAGCTGGGTGTCAAGGCACTTCTCAAGAAGCATTTCCACACAACCGACTCAGCTTCGTTCCGAATCCACAAGGATCACGAAAACCTTTTGCAGATGCTCTATCAGATTACGGGTGCCTTCTTCCAGGACGATCAAGCCGACAGTTTGAGATACGATTCCGTTCAAAATGCTGTCCCAGGAGTGCAAATCCGGCTTTGACATGAGCCATGTCAGCAGTTCTTCCATGATCGTCAACGCCAACCGGGTTCAGATTCACGCGCTGGCGTACAATCTCTTCAATTGGTTCCGGCGGCTGGCTTTGCCGGACTCCATGCGAA
>JAFOKO010000023.1 GCA_017419715.1 Oscillospiraceae bacterium
AAGCCCTGCTCAAACTCATGTACCTGAGAGACCTCAATTTCCTTCAGGTAGCCGTTGACCACAGCATAAATGATGCAGACCTGCAGCTCCACCGGAACCGGATCGTTATTGGTCTGCTTGAGCACCTCCACAATGCGCGCACCTTGAGCCAGACGGTCTTTGGTGTCCCGATCCAGGTCGGAGCCGAACTGTGCAAAGCTCTGCAGTTCCCGATACTGGGAGTAGAGCAGCTTCAAAGAGCCCGCCACTTTTTTCAGCGCCTTGATTTGGGCGGCGCCGCCCACGCGGGAGACGGAAATGCCAGGGTTGATGGCAGGCATAACGCCGGCATGGAAAAGCTCTGTCTCCAGGAAGATCTGGCCGTCCGTGATGGAAATGACATTGGTGGGGATATACGCCGAGACATCGCCTGCCTGGGTCTCGATGATGGGCAATGCCGTCAAGGAACCTCCGCCAAACTCAGGCGCCATGCGGGCCGCACGCTCCAACAGTCGAGAGTGGAGATAGAAAACATCGCCGGGATAGGCTTCTCGTCCGGGCGGACGACGGATCAGCAGGGAGATCGCGCGGTAGGCCACCGCATGTTTGCTGAGGTCGTCATAAACCACCAGCACATCTTTGCCCCGGGCCATAAAATACTCGCCCATCGTGCAGCCGGCGTAGGGTGCGATATACTGCATGGGCGCAAGCTCGGAGGCAGTTGCAGAGACAACAATGGTATAGTCCATTGCGCCGCCCATGGTCAAGGTATTGACGATCTGCGCCACAGTGGAACGCTTTTGACCAATTGCGACATAAATACAGATGACATCCTTTCCCTTTTGGTTCAGGATGGTATCTGTAGCGATGGTAGTCTTGCCGGTCTGGCGGTCGCCGATGATCAACTCACGCTGGCCCCGGCCAATGGGGATCATGGCGTCAATGGCCTTTATGCCCGTCTGCAGGGGAACCGAGACGGACTTTCTCTCAATGACGCCGGGGGCAGGCATTTCAATGGGGCGGTACTGCTCAATGCTCAGCTTGCCCTTGCCGTCAATGGGCTCGCCCAGGGCATTGACAACGCGGCCAATGAGCTGATCGCCCACCGGGACAGAGACGACTTTGCCGGTACGCTTGACCGTGTCGCCCTCTCGGATGCCTTCATCGGAGCCGAGAATGACCAAAGAAACAGAGTGCTCCTCCAGATTCTGAGCCATACCGTAGGTTCCGTTAGGAAACTCGACCAGTTCGTTGACCATGCACTTCTCCAAACCGGCGGCACGGGCAATGCCGTCGCCCAAAGAGAGAATGGTGCCAGTCTCGCTCTGCTCGATTTTGGTTTCGTAGTTTTTGATTTGATAACGAATGATCTTTGTGATCTCGTCTGGTCTGAATTCCATGGTTTACCTGCTTTCTTTTTTCAGATTACAGTTTCGGAAAGCGTTTTTTCTATGCCGGCCAGGCGGTTGCGGACAGTTCCATCCAGTGCCTTACCGTCATATTCCAGGCGAATACCGCCCAGAACCGACGGATCGATCCGATATTGGAGATCGACCTGTTTGCCGGTAAGCGTCTGCAGCCGAAGACGCAGCTTCTCCTGTAACTCCGCCTGCAGCGGGACGGCAGTGATCGCAACCGCATCCAAAATGCCAAGGTCCGCGTTGCGGCGACGGCGATACTGGATACAGCAATCCTTCAGCTCCCGAATATGCCCCCGTTCGCAAAGCAGCTTCAAAAAGCTCAGCAGATAGGGGTGCACCCGATTGGCAAAGGCTTCATCCAATGCCGCCAGGCGCTCCGGCTTGGGCAGCTTGGGCGCACTCAGCAGACGCCCATAATCGGGATTTGATTCCAAGAGACGGCTGGTTCCCTGAAGCTGCCCGTAGATTTGTTCGTCCAGGCCTTCTTCCCGTGCCAGCTCATAGAGCGCGTCGGCATAATTCTTGGCGATTTGGGTCATACCTGATCCCCCATCTCGCGTAGGAAGCCTTCCACCAAGCGCTCCTGATCCGCGCCGTCCAGCTCACGCTCTACGACCTTTCCGGCAATATCCAGTGCGATCTTAGAGATATCACTTTTGACCTCATTGAGGGCCTTTTTCTTTTCCAATGCGATATCCGTTCCGGCTTTCTGCCGCAAAGCGTCGGCATCCTGGCGGGCCTGGCGGATAATCTCATCACTGCGGCGGTTTGCCTCCTGGGTAGCCTCCGCCACGATCTGGGCAGAAGTCTCTTTCGCTTCAGAGAGCCTGCGGGTGTAGTCTGCACGCATGGCTTCGGCATCCTGCTTGGCTGCATTGGCATCGGCAAAGAGTCCGTCGATCTCCTTCTGCCTATCGTCAATCATCTTGTTGACCGGCTTGAAAAGGAATTTTTTCAGCATGAGAAACACGATCACCAAGTTGCACAGGGTAAACAAGGCGGTCCAGGGATTCAAGCCAATGAAGTTCTCAAATTCCGTCATTGGGGTATCCCTCCCTTTCTTTGTTCTTCCGCTCCAATTTTACTTAAACACAAAGAGCAGCAAGATGGCAATGACCAGGGAGTAAATACCGGTGGTCTCTGCAACGCCGCAGCCAATGAGCATATTCAGACGCAGATTGTTGGTGGATTCCGGCTGGCGAGCCATGCCCTCCAGGGCCTTGCCGACCGCGTTACCTTCGCCGATGGCGGGGCCGATCGCCCCGATGCCCATGCACAGTCCAGCGCCCAGCGCGCAGGCGGCTTTGACGATTGCTTCAGTTAATTCCATTGTTTGTTCCTCCTAAAAGAATATGTGAGTTGGTTGTTCCAAATTGATCACGAATTGGGGTCGCTTTTCTCTTCCGGTGCGGGGCAGGCGTTGCTGATGTAGATCATGGACAGCAGGCTGAACACAAAGGCCTGAATCAAACCGGAGAAGCAGTCAAAATACAGAGACAACACGGCGGGAATGCCTACCTGCAGGAAGGGTACATTCTCCAAAACGCCCAACAGCTGCAGAAGCCCGAAGAAGGCAAGCACCGCCGTCATGACGCCGAGAATCTTTCGGAATGCCCCGGGCTTATTGCCCTTATGAGGGACCAAGAAAAGCACAGCAGCCAACGCCAGGGTGATCGTGACGCTGATCCAGCTCAAGCTTGCCAGCCGCAGAAGGGCGGCAGAGGCACCGGACAGAGCCCAGTAGACCATGGTGGTAATGACGCCGCCGCCGGCCACATTGCCGAAATGACGGAAGGCCAGCGATACAGGCTGGGCGAACTCAGAAACGATGTTCATCGGTGTCATGACCTTGATGGGCTCGGTAAAGCCCTTAAGCCAGGGACCGAGGCCAATATTCTTGATGGACTGATACCAGCAGATCAAGGAGGTCATAATAGCCCAGGTAGCCGTGGTACTGAGGTCCGCTGTGGTGGAGCGGAAGATACCGGTCATGCCGATCAAAGAACCCATCAGGGACGAGAGAAACAGCGCCGTGATATAGGGCGTCCAGTGGCGGTTGTGCTCTCCCATGGCGTCGCAGACCAGGCTTGTGATCATCCCAACGCCCTTTTCCGTGACGACCTGCATCCGGCCGGGGCGCTTTTTCAGATTGCGGCCCAGCAGGACCCCTGCCGTGCAGAGCAGGACCATGACCAGGAAAGAGGACACTACCGTCTGTGTGATGGGGATCCCGCCGAAGATGGGGATTTCAAAATAGACGCCAGGACCCGTTATGCTTATTTCGCTCATTTTGTGGAATCACGATCCTTTCTTCGGAAAAGCTCCGCCGTGAAAATCAGCGGACGGGACATCGCCAGGGGGATGACCATAGCGATCACATTACAATAACCGCTCTTCGCGCCGACTACCAGAACGCCGATCATCATCAGATAGCGGCCCAGCATAGACAGCGTCATAGCTCGCTGCCCGGCAGCAGGATCCCCCTGCTCTGCCTTGTCGGCGGCGCGGAAAACGCCCACCGCAGTGAGCGCATAGTTTGCCGCGGCCAGAGCCGCGCCGACAGCAGCGCCGATCAGCACCTCGCGGGACCAACGGCCCGCAAGGGCAAAACCGGCGCAAACGAGGCCAAAGACGAGCAGCTGGCCGATGGCAAATAAGGCCAGTTCTCTGTAAACTTGTTGCTTTGATGTCTGTTTGTCCATGTTTTGTAAGGGGTGGTCCTATAGACCTGCATCAATCATGTTTGTTATAGCCAAATTGCGGTTTTTCTTCGTCTGCCTGCATCATGCGGTGGAGCGTCTTAAATCCGTCATACAGGCCGCCGATCGCACCGAGGATCCCCAGCAGGACGCCGACAGCCACTGTCCAGCCGCCCCAGCCCTTGCTGTTGTGAAGCCAGACGCCCAGGAGGATAAAACCAACCAGCGGAGCCGCCACGGACAGGCCCAGTTGGGTCAACCACACGAGATACCGCAGAACCTTCACATACCCGCGCATCACAGCCTCCGTATTCAGGGACACCTTCTCCCCCATCTTAATTGTTTCACATTATAGCACGCTTTTCTCCATAATGCAAGGACAAATCGTAAAACCATTTGCTTTTTTTCAAGTTCTATGCCTTCAAATACCAAGAACCCCCGGCTACCACGCATAGATGGCAGCCGGGGTGTAAGACCTGGCAATCATTGAATTGCTTTAAGCAAGGATCAAGCGCTTGGATCATGGATGATCCCAACGAAAATAGGAAGGCCTTCGTTGTTGGTCACGACGAAAAGGAAGGGGCGGTCCAGCGTCAACGAGGCCCGCTCGGGTTCTTCCGGTTCGCACGCCGCCTCAGACATCTCTATAATGGTGTAGGCCGCACCGAGGACGCCGTCCTCGTCCACCACGATCCGTGCCCCGTGCTGGGCCTCGGATACGGTGATCGGGTTTTCGTTATCGGTCGTGAGCGGGGAAAAGTCGGCACGATCTTCCTCAAAGATCGCATGCACGCCCAGCTCTTGCAGTATCCTGATCAAATCGAGCTTGGCGCTCACATCAAACTCCGGCACTGTCAGCGTCAATTCCACCTGGCGGCTGTCGGCACTGCTACGGCCGCTGTCGCTGAGCAGAAATTCCAAAGCATTCGCGTTCTTCAGCAGCGCCTCCGGTTGCAGGCCCTCGTCGGGCAGGAGGAAAAACATCTTCCCGCCGCCGTCCAGCTTTGTGCCTGCTGCTTGGAAGCCCTCGCCCGTATAGAGTTCGCTGTCCTCTGTCACACAGCGCATAAACACGGGGTTCGTATCGCCGTTCGGGCCGTGGAACGGCAACGCTTCTTCCACGCGAGAGAAGCCGCCGCCCCAGGACGCCTTATAGTAGAGCGTGCTCACAAGCGCTGCCACCGTGTCGCCGCTCATGCCAATGTCTCGAATCTGGTCCTCCAGCAAATGCCCGGTTTGCTCGTTCATCCAGTCCCGCAAGGTTTCATTGTACGCCTCGTCCCCCATAGGCCCGGCGTAGACGGAGGCATAGTAATCCTCCGCTAATCTTTGGACTGTCTCATCGTTGTAGTCCATTCCGTCCCGGAGCCAGAGGGAAGTTGCAAGCAGCTCTGTTAAGCGCCCGTCGTCACAGTAGTTGGCCTCCCAAAGGGCCTTGGACTGTTCCCGGAGCGTTTCCAGGTCTGGAACATTCAAAAGCGTCAATAGTTCCTCCCTGCTCTCTCCCGCCGTGGTCTCCGCCAACATAGCCAGGGCCATATAGATGTTTAGCGGGGAGGCCACACAGTTGTCCTCTCCTGTGCCGGACAGGAGCATGGGAACAGAAGCGCGGAGATAATCGTCCATGCCCCGGTCATAATCTGCATCTGACGGATGCAGTGCACAGTAGTCCTCCCACCATGCATCCCAAGCCTCCTGATTCTCATGCCACGGGTCGTTCAGCGGATAGGGCGCCATTTTCGGATAAGCCGCCCGGGCCAGGCTGAACGCGTTCCAATCCGCCAAGCCCGTAGGAACCACATTGGGATTCGCCGCGCCCGTGCCGTTTGGCTCCTCTTCGGTCGGCTCGAGGTTCGTAGCGACAGGCTCATAATCCATGTGCGCAAGCTGTGCACCGTTCGGCTCCGCAGAAGCGATCCCCATCTGCTCCGTCTGGCCGCCGAGCGTGGAACTCAGCCACGGCCGCGCCACCACACCGGCTATAATCACCACCGCCAGGACGGCGGCCAGCGCGCCAAAGCGGCGCATAAAGCTTGGCTTGCTCCGGCGGAGCTTTCGTTCTCCCGCTCGCACCGAATCGTCCCGCAGCTCCGTGACAGCATTGTAAATATCTTCTGATTTCATACTTCTACTCCTTCCTGTTCCAGCCGGGCCCGCAGGCTCCGGCGCAGACGCGACAGGCGCAATGTCATCGCGTTTTGGCTGATGCCAGCCTCCTGGGCCAGCTGCTTGACCGGGATGCCGTGCCAGTAGCGGCGGACAAAGAGCTGCCGTTCCTCCCGTTCCAGCGCATCCACCCAGTCCTGCAAGCAGCGGTTCAGCTCCTTGCCCGCCAGCGCCTCCTCCGGGTTTGTGCCTCCCGGGAGGACATCCTCTAACTCCGAGAGCAGGCTTACCATTCCGGCATAGCGTTTCTTCGTGCGTGCAAAGCGGAATCGGCTGATGGCCAGGTTGCGGGTCAAGCGCCCTAAGTAAAAGCGAAGGCAGTTGGGCCGGCTGGGCGGTATGTCATTCCAGGCCGCCAGCCAGGTATCGTTGACGATCTCCTCCATGTCCTCCGGACAGCCCAGCAAATTGCTCGCCACAGTGGAACAGTAAGCGCCGTATTTGGCTGCCGTCTCTTCGATGGCCTGCTGGTTCCGCTGTAGGTAGAGCTCAATGATGGTCGCGTCCTCCATGCTTGTTCCTCCGATCATTAGAAAGGTCCTTTCACCCTTATAGTCGCAAAAACCCGGAAAATGTTTCTATCATTTTACGAAACATTTTCCGGATTTGCAAGTGCTGAATATATTTATGATAGGGATTATCTGGAAGCAAAGTCCTCCGCGATTTCCTCCGACCATTTGGCGGACATGGGCGCGTTGGCCCGGACGCTGCCCAGCGCCTTGCCGACGCATTCATAGACAACTCGGGTTCCCTTTTGATCCGCATGGTAATTGACAGCTCGATCCGCCTGGATGCCGAAGCGCCCCGCCGTTTCTACGGCGTCAATATTTGCACCAATGAAGAGGAACTCCCAGTCCCGCTCCTTCTGCATCTTTTTGATGGTGCTACGGATCTCGTCGGCGCTGTATTTGCGGCTGGCATTTTCCATGCCATCGGTGGTAATGACGAAAACGGTGTGGGCCGGGACATCCTCCGCCCGAGCATACTTGTGAATGCTGCTGATGTGTTGGATCGCGTCCCCGATGGCGTCCAGAAGCGCGGTACAGCCGCCGACGCTGTAGTCGTCCTCGGTCATTGGGCGAAGCTCGCGCAGCTGGACCCGGTCATGAACGAGCTTGGACTCGTTGGCAAAGAGCAGCGTGGATACCCAGCACAGGCTATCCTGTTTCTTCTGCTTTTCAATCATCGCGTTGAAGCCCCCGATCGTGTCCGCCTCCAGCCCGGCCATAGATCCGCTTCGGTCGAGGATGAAAACCAGCTCTGTCATGTTGTTCTTTTCATTTTTCATTGGAATACCCTCCCTGTGTTTGTTTTGTATCGGTGTGATCCTTTACAGCTTTATTAAACCACAGGGCAAAGGGCATTTGGTCGCCTTTCAGGCGACAATTTGTTTGTCACTTATCACTTGCCACTTCTGTGAACAGCTCCCGGCACAGCAGCTCCGTCTGCCGGGTGACGCCCGCGAAGTCCACCGCAGGGCGATAAAGCTCCTCAATCAGATCATGATTGGCCTTGGCCTGCCGTAGCCAGTTGACCGCCTCGCGCAGCAGGCGCTGTTCCATGGCGGCAAGATCCCGCATCCCCGTGGCGACGGGATCCGACAAACCCGCCTCCAGGGCCGAATCCAGATCCAGGCGGAGCATTGCCTGTTTATGGCCGGGGAACGCGGGATGGACACGGATCCAGCCCAGGCCCCGGCCCGGAAGAACAACCCCTGCCGGGCTGTCCGGGTCCAGTGGATCCATGGAGACGATCACATTCTCCCCCGCTTCCCGCCAGCGATCCGCCAAGCTTCGAATCAAGCCGCCGCCTGCACCGTGACCATCCAGAATTGCCCAGACCCGCCCCTCTCCCAAAGGTAAAGACATCAAACCGTTCGGTGTGATGCCGCTGAGGTAAAGCCGGCGTTCCTGGCCGGGCTTTTCGCTGTGCGGCAGTTTTTCATTCATCAACTGTTCCAGCGCCTCCTCGGTCACGGCCCGGATCCGCTCCCGGCCCAGAAGCTGCTGCCGTGCCCTGGAGAGGGCGGCCGCTGCCCGGAGGCAGCCGTAAGCCGGGCCGTAGCAGGCAGCGTTGGCTGCCTTGGCTGCCCGAATCGCCGGAATCAGAGGCCGAAGCTCATTTTCCCGGTAGTACCTGCCCAGATTTATGTAGTTCGCCCCGCAGCCGCAAAGGGCCGGCTCCACTACATGGGGTGCGGTGCCGTCGACCAACGCAAGACCCAGCTCCGGGATCACCAGTCCGTCCAGAGAATCAGGATCTGAAGAACAGAGGATCCGCTCCACGCCGAGCCCGCATTCCTCCGCCCGGGCCGCCAGTGTTTTCATCAATGTGGATTTTCCGCAGCCCGAGCCGCCTTTGATGATCAGCAGTCGCTGAATCCTTGGATCGCGCTGCAAGCTTCCATATTCCGAGCGAAAGCCCTCGGGAGTATTTGCCCCGAGAAAATAGACATCTGTCAAGCCGATCACACTCCTTCCCTCCATTATATACAATTTAACCGCATCTCGTTCAAAAAATCTTGCTATTTCAAAAACAGTATGCTATAATGTGTGAATCATGCAATAATACTCATGATAAAGAGGTGTTCATCATGGAAGCAAAAAAAGTCATGCTCTCCGGCATCAAGCCCAGTGGCGATTTGACGCTGGGCAGCTATCTCGGCGCGATCCGCAACTGGAAGGACCGGGCGGCAGAATTTGACTGCTATTACTTTATGGCTGATCTTCACGCTATTACCGTGCGGCAGAATCCTGCCGATCTTCGTCGCCGCACTATGGAGCAGCTGGCACAGTATATTGCCTGTGGCCTCGACCCGGAACAGAACACGCTTTTTATCCAGAGCCATGTCCATCAGCATGCGGAGCTGGGCTGGGTGCTCAACTGTTACGCCATGTTCGGCGAGCTCTCCCGAATGACCCAGTTCAAGGACAAGAGCGCAAAGAATGCCGACAATATCAACGGTGGTCTGTTCACCTACCCCGCCCTGATGGCCGCGGACATTCTGCTCTACCAGCCCGACTATGTTCCCGTGGGCGAGGATCAAAAACAGCATGTGGAGTTGACACGGGATATTGCCGTCCGCTTCAACCACATCTACGGCGACACCTTCAAGCTCCCCGAGCCCTATATTCCCAAGGTCGGCGCACGGATCATGAGCCTGGCTAACCCAGAGGCCAAGATGTCCAAATCCGAGAACGACGATCCCGGCCGGATCACACTGATGGATCCCCCTGATGTCATTATGCGGCAGTTCAAGCGGGCCATCACCGACTGTGACGCGTGCGTCCGCTATGACCCGGAAAACAAAAAAGGCATTGCGAACCTGATGGCGATTTATGCCGCCTGCACCGGCAAGAGCTTCCCGGAAATCGAAAAGGAATTCGACGGCAAGGGCTACGGCGACTTCAAAGCCGCTGTGGGCGAGGCCGTTGTAAGCCTGCTTACCCCCATCCGAGAAGAATCGGAGCGACTGCTGAAGGACAAGGCCTATCTCGAATCCGTCTGCAAAAACGGCGCGGAAAAGGCCTCCTACATTGCCAACAAAACCTTGAGAAAAGTATATAAACGCGTTGGCTTCGTCGCAAAGGGGAATTAAGCACAGCACGAAAGGGCGAGGATATGATTTTAGATATAAATTTTCTGCTCCGCATCGGCATTGCGCTTATCGTGGCCGGGGGAATCACGTTTCTATCGACACCACTGGTCAAGCTTCTGGCAACTCGCGTCGGAGCAATTGACGTTCCCAAAGACAATCGCCGGATGCACACCATTCCCATCCCCCGAATGGGCGGGCTTGCCATCTTTCTTGGGTTTCTACTCTCTGTGCTTGCCTTTTCCAAGGAGATCGACCGTAGCTTGCAGGCCATTTTGCTGGGCGCCATCGTTCTGGTCATTCTCGGCGTCTTCGATGACAAATACGCTCTCGGCGCAAAGCTCAAGCTGGCGTTCCAGCTTCTGGCTGCCGCGATTGTGGTCTTCTACGGAGATCTTCGAATTGACCGGTTGACCAATCCTTTTGGCTCCAGTCTCTATTCCTACTGGGACTTTGGTTTGTTCTCCTATCCTATCACGATTATTTGGATCGTCGCCATCACAAATGCCGTCAACTTTATCGACGGTCTGGACGGTCTGGCCTGTGGTGTTAGCTGTATCACCTCCATCAATCTGTTGGTCATCGCTCTGATGGTTTCCGATGCGCAAGTCGCCATCATTATGGCTGCTCTAACCGGCGCCTGCCTTGGCTTTGTTCCCTACAACTTCAACCCCGCAAAAATATTTATGGGCGATACCGGCTCCACCTTCTTGGGCTATATGCTGGCTGTTGTCTCCATTCAGGGCTTGTTCAAGGCTTACACGGTCATCTCATTCATCGTTCCCTTCCTGCTGCTGGGTCTGCCGATCTTTGACATCTGCTTTGCGGTCATCCGGCGGGTTGCCAGCGGAAGAAGCCCCATGGAGGCCGACCGTGGGCATTTCCACCATCGGCTGATCGACATGGGCTTCAGCCAAAAGCAGTCTGTGGCCATTGCCTATGTTATGACCGGTATTTTGGGGCTGGCCGCCGTGTTGCTAACCGTCTCCGGGGCGATGAAAGCCCTGATCATGCTCGGCGCGATCATTCTGGTGGGCGCCATAGGCATGCGCGTCATTCTGGGGGATAAACCCCATGCCAAATTCTGGCACCATGTCAAACACGGCGTCCCGCCTGCACAGCAGCATTCTGAACCAGGCAGATCCGACACAGCGGATGCGCCGAAAACCAGCGAGGAAACGACACATGAATAAGATAAAGATTCTTTCTGTCTTCGGCACTCGACCCGAAGCAATCAAAATGGCCCCCTTGGTCAAGCATCTGGCTTCTCTGCCGGAGTTCGACAGCCGCTGCTGCCTCACCGGCCAGCACCGGGAAATGCTGGATTCTGTGATGGATATCTTCCAGTTGAAGGGCGATTATGATTTGAATATCATGCAAGCCCGGCAAACGCTCTCTTCCATCACCACCAAGACCCTGCTGGGCATGGACGAGGTCCTTGAAGACGCAAAGCCGGACCTGGTTTTGGTCCACGGGGACACCTCCACCACCTTCGCCGGTGCGCTGGCGGCCTTCTATCACAAGGTCCCCGTCGGCCATGTGGAGGCAGGGCTCCGCACCTGGGACAAGTACTCCCCTTATCCGGAGGAGATGAACCGGACCCTGGTGGGCCGGATCGCGGAGCTGCACTTTTGTCCCACGGTCAACAATCTCCGCAACTTAGAGCAGGAAGCCGTCCCCGGCGCAAAATTCATCACCGGGAACACTGTCATCGACGCGATGAAGACCACGGTTCGTCCGGACTTTGTCTTCTCCGTGCCGGAGCTGAACGAGCTGGACTTCCGGAATCACCGCGTCATCGCGGTGACCTGCCACCGACGGGAAAACTACGGTGAACCCATGCGGGAGATCATGGAGGCCATTCGGGAGCTGGCGCTCTCCCACCCGGAGATCGAGGTGGTCTACCCCGTCCATCTGAGCCCTGTGGTACGGGAATGCGTGTTTGGGATCCTTCGGGATGTCCCGCGCGTCCACCTGATCGACCCGATCGATGTGGAAAACATGCACAATTTGATGGCCCGCTGTCATTTCGTCATGACTGATTCCGGCGGGCTGCAGGAGGAAGCGCCTGCGCTTGGAAAGCCGGTTCTGGTCCTGCGTCGGGAGACCGAACGGCCCGAGGCGGTGCAAGCCGGGACCGTAAAGCTGGCCGGCGTCCGCAAACAGGATATTCTGGCGCTGGCCGAAGAACTGTTGACCGATGAAGCCAGCTATCACAGGATGGCCCAGGCCGTCAACCCCTACGGCGACGGCAACGCCTGTGAGCGCATCGCCCAGGCCATTTTATGGCACTTCGGCCGGATCGCGGAAAAGCCCGCGGATTTCGGCGCTTGAAGCCTTTCCAGTTTCTATCCTTCGTTCGTTTCGTTTTCTGACCCGAAAGCGAAACGAACGATTTTTTTCTTCTTGTAACCTTTTTCGTCGCTGCCGCGTTATATAGGTGAAAGGCCTTTTCATTTCAAACTTGGTGGTGAGAGATTGACAGAACTTGCATACAAGGATGCCGTTCGCCGCAACGGGCAGCGGATCTATCTGATTGCCCTTTCCTTTCTGCGCAGCCCAGAGGACGCAGAAGACATCATGCAGAATGTGCTTTTGAAGCTGTGGCAGCGCAGGGTCGGTTTTGCGGACGAAGCGCACATGGACAAGTGGCTGACCCGCGTCACTGTAAACGAGTGCCGGAGCTTATTCCGAATGCAGCATGGCGAGCTGCCGCTGGAAGCAGTGGAGGCCGTTCTGACCGCGCCAAGCTTCGAGCCGGAACAGGATATTGTGCGGGCGGTAATGTCCCTGCCGGAGTCCCTGCGCACCGTCATTCACCTGTTCTACTATGAGGAGCTGTCCGTCAAGGAGATCGCCTCTCTGCTGCATTTGAGCCAGGGAGCGATCAAGACCCGCCTCTCCCGTGGACGGGAGAGGTTGAAAGAAATCTTACAGGAGGATCAATACTATGAATAAAGAACAATACCAATCCGCGTTTTCCTGGGTGGAGCCCTCGGAGGCCGCTTTGGAAAAAGCGATGGATCATGCGAAGCTGTATCGAAAACGCCCCCGCATGGGCGCAGTCTTGCTGGCAGCCGCGCTGTCCGTTCTGCTGCTGACCGGCGGCGTGTTTGCCGCGACCCGCTGGTTTACCATTCGCGGTGCCGAGGAACTGCAAACGGCTCCGCGCAAGGAAATAGACGGCCCTGTGCAGGCAGAGCCGCAGGCCCCTGCCCGGCAGCTGCTTGAGCTGTCTCACCCGGATGTTCAGAGCTATGTGGGCTTTACCCTGCCGGAAGCCTATCACAGCATGGCCGACATGGCGAACTGTCTGGATCTGTCAGCGTTGATGGAGCACGATCAGAAGTTCTCCGCGCTTCCGGCCGGGACAAGCCTGGACGGCGTTTTCTCACGCTATTTCGGCGTTGACAGCGAAGGGAAGCTTCTGACCGTGGAGGTTCAGGGCAGTCCAACGCTGAGCCGTGACTGCTACTTCACCCGCGGCAGCTTCACGGTGGAAAAAGAGGAAGTCGAAAACGGCTTTGAAACCGCCTGGATTGTCTATACAGACACGGACGGCGCGGTCTCGTGGCATATTTTCTGTCACAGTAATGCCAGCAACTGCGTCCTAATCGTAAGCTCCACCAAGTCCTTTGACGAAGCGGATAAGGCAGTGCAGGATCTGCAGCTTGTGGACACCCGGATTCCAATGGATAAGCATCGAAACGATTCCTACGCCCTGCGGCAATCGGAGCTGGGAGAGGGATGGGAAACAGTTTTCTCGATCCCCGTTGCGTCCGAGCTGATAAATGCAAAGTTAGAGGATTCTGAAATGGATCTCAGTAAGCTGTACAAAAACATACAGCTTGCGAAGAAGTCGGACGATGTTTATATTTCCGTGATTATTCAACGCGGGAAGCATGCGTCTGTTTCCGCCGGCGAGACAGTGATCCGGGAAATGGACTGCGGCGGTCTTCCTGCCGTGCTGCTCCGAAGCGACGGCCTGCCTTTTCTGCGATTGTACAATGTGGAAGAAAACTACTGGATCGAGCTGCATTCCTTCCAAACTGTGCCGGATGAAGCGGTTCTGATTCCGTTGTTGGAGGAAGTCGCCTCAAAGCTGGAGGTCGTCCGAATTGGAGTTGCAGAACAGGCACCGTTTGAATTTGCTCCGTTTTCTGTCGGATAGTCGAACCTTTCACATCAAAACGCCCATCGGGTCTGTCCCGGTGGGCGTTGCCTGTTTTTATAACCAGAAGTACAAGCCCACGGCAATCAGCAGCTCCGTGGGAGAAGCCCCGTCCTGCTTCATAGACAGGAGCAGAACTGCCAGGATCAGAAGATCCTCCGAATCCAGGCCGTGGGGCAGAAGCTGGCCCAGCAAACCGTTCGGGCCAAGCATGCCACCCAGCACAGACGACGGGCCGGGGGACCCGGCCCCTACGGGTGCAGACGGGGCGGGTTGTGGGCCGTAAAACCCGGCCCCTGCGGAGGTGGGACGGCGGGGCGGGGCGGGGCGGAAGCGCATGGGACGCGGGGGCGGGCCGGGCGACTCCGCCTCCACGGGTGCATGCGGCTTGAACTGGGCACCGGGCGTCTCTTCCGCCGCAAGCACGGAGGGAGGCGGCGGGCTTTGGTTCTGTTCCGGCACGGACGGCGGGGCCCTGCCCTGGGCAGCGCGCAGGTCGGCCTCGTCCGGGAGCTGGCGCCGGTTAAAGCCGCCCTTTGGATTGGGCGTATAGCGGCTATACATGGCCATTCCTCTGCCTGGTCAAAAACCGGGCAGCAAGCTTCGACAATTTCGCCGCCCGGAGCGCACGGTCCGCCTTGCCCTGCCCTGTAGGCGAGAGGGAGGGCCGGAGGGCGGAAAAGACCCGGTCCTCGCTTCCCTGCATGGCAGACAAGCTTCCCATCAGAGCAGAAAGGTCCGGCATTCCAAGGGGGACGGACTCTGGGCTCTGTTCAGAATGCCGGAGCAGCTGCGGTCCGCCGCTCTGTGGGGCAGGTTCTTCGCGGTGCGCTGAATCGCCAGGTCCAGTGTTCCCGTCCGGCGGCTTCAGGCCCATTGCTTCGGCCATAGCAGCGA
>JAFOKO010000001.1 GCA_017419715.1 Oscillospiraceae bacterium
GCCAGAGCCGGTCGCGCCGACAAAGGCCACCGTCTGCCCGGGCAGAACATGGAAGGAGACGCCCTTGAGTACCCATTCGTCGGGCTTGTAGGCGAACCACACATCCCGGAATTCGATTTCTCCCTTGATTTCATCCAGCTCGACCGCATCCGGCGCGTCCACGACTTCGGGGACAATGTCCAAAATGGAGAAAATCTTCTCTGCAGCGGCAAAGGACTTTTGCAGCATGTCGAACTGCTCTGCCAGGGTTTGGATCGGATTGAAAAACTTGTTGATGTACATATAGAAGCTTACGATCACGCCGGAGCTGATGGTTTGACCGAACCAGTGCCGTTCCTCAATGCCGCCCTTCGCGCCAAAGTAAAACAGACAAAGTACTGAGGAGATATACAGCATATACACCATGGGACGGAAGATGCCAAAGACCAGCATGCGGGCGTTCTTGGCTTTTTTCAGCTCTGTGCTACGCGCCACAAAGTCCGCCATCTTCCGCTCCTCGCGGTTGAAGCTCTGGGTGATCTTGATGCCGGAGAGGTTTTCAGAGAGATAAGTGTTGATGGCCGTGGTGGCGTCGTTGACCCGGCGGTGCACCTTCCGGGAGAACTTCCGGAAAATCACCGTGAACAGCACCACAAAGGGGACGAAGCAGAGCACCATCAAGGTCAACGCATAGTTCAGCAGCAGCATCGCACCCATCACGCCCAGAATCACCAGGGCGTTTTTGGCCAGGTTGACCAGCACATTGGTGAACATGAAAGAGATGGAGTTGGGGTCGTTGCTCACCCGGGTCACCAGCTTGCCCACAGGGATGTTGTTGAGTTGCTCATGGGAGAGACTTTCAATGTGGGTGAACACATCCATACGCATCTGGGAGAGGATCTTCTGCCCGATCCGCTGCAGCAGCATCGCCTGGGCGTAGGTGGAGATCAGACTAACGATCAGGATACCCGCGTAGACGGTAACATAAGTAAAGAGCTTCGAGAGCGGGAAGCTGTCTTTGATCATCTCCTCGATTTTGCCGACCAGCAGGGGAGAGAGCACATCGTAGCCGATGGAGAACAGCATGACCACGAAGACCAGTACAAATTGGCCCTTGTAGGGCTCGGCATAGCGCAACAGCCGCCGGGTGATCTCCCGGTCGCTCATATTTCGCTCCCAACCCATGGATTTCTTTTTGTCCTTTTCCAGGAAGAACGCCACCAGGAAGATGACGGTAAAAACGCCAATGATGGCGCCGACGATCAGAACCGGAAGATACTCATGCATGGCCCTTTCCTCCTTCCTCTTCCAACTTCTGCAGGTCCACCATCTTTCGGTAGCCCGGGCAGCTGGCATAGAGCGCGTCGTGGGTGCCAACCGCTGTGATACGCCCATCCTCCAGATAGAGCAGCTTGTCCATCTCTTGGATCGTGGAGATGCGGTGGGCGATCAGAATGGTCGTCTTGCCCTTGCGGGTTTTGCGAAGGTTCGCCAGAATGGCCCGCTCGGTCTTGGTGTCCACGGCGGAGACGGAATCGTCCAGGATCAGGATCGGCGCCTTCTTCATCAAGGCTCTGGCAATGGAGATCCGCTGCTTCTGGCCGCCGGAGACGGTCACACCGCGCTCGCCGAGTATGGTCTGATAGCCCTCCTGGAACTCCCGGATGTTTTCGTCCACATCGGCCAGCACAGCGGCCTCTTCCACCTCCGCCTCCGTCCAATCGTCCACGGCAAAGGCTATGTTGTTGGCGATCGTGTCGGAGAAGAGGTAGTTGTCTTGCGGCACATAGGCGCAAGCCTCCCGCAAGGAGTGGATCGTGATGCGGTTTACATCCTGCCCGTCCACAAACAGGGTCCCGTCCGGGACATTGTAGGTCCGCAAAATCAAATCGACCAGCGTCGTCTTGCCACAGCCTGTCTTGCCGACCAGACCGACATTTTCTCCTGCCTCGATGCGGAAGCTCACATCCTTCAGAACATCAAATTCTCCATCCGGGTAGCGGAAGTTCAGGTGCTTGAATTCAATATCGCCGCGGATCTGCTCCAGCGGAACCGCGTCCGGCGCATCCACCACATCCGGCTCAGCGTCCAGCAATGCGCTGATGCGCTTAAGGGAGGCCTTGCCCCGGGAAGTCATGTCGATCATTTCAGAGACGGCCATCACCGGCCAAACAACGGCAGTGAAATAGCCGATAAACTCCACCAGCTGTCCCGCATTGAAGCTGCCCTTCCAGACCAGATAACCGCCGTAGCCCAGAATGATGCAGATGACGCTTTCCACGAACATCATCACCAGAACCCGAAGCAGGACCGAAGCCCGGGTGTGCTCGATATTGGCGACCTCGTTTTCCGCGTTGAGCTGGCGGAAGGCCATCAGCTCCTTGGCCTCCTTGACGAAGGCCTTGATGACGGCGATGCCGGAAAAGCTCTCCTGGCTGAAATCGGACAGGCGGGAGAAGGCCTCCTGCCGGATGTCCCACTTTTTCATCATGTACCGGCCCACCACCGTGGCTGAGGCCAGCAGCAGAGCCGTGGGGATCAGAGAAAGGACTGTCAACAGAACATTCATGCGGAACATTTTCGTCAACGACATAGCGGTGAGGATCAGCGCGTCGAAAAACATCATAATGCCCCAGGCAAAGCATTCCAGCACGGTGTCCAGGTCGTTGGTAAACAGGCTCATGAGGCTCCCGACCTTGTGGACCTGGTAGTAGCTTTGGCTCAGATACCTTGCCGTCCCGAACATCCGGTTCCGCAACTGCTCTTCCATCTTAAAGGCGGTCCCGAGGAACATGACCCGCCACAAAAAGCGTCCTGCCACAATGGACAGGATCACGACGATCATCGGCATCAGGACTTTGTCCAGCAGGAACGCCATGTTGAACGGCAGCTTCTCGCCGTCCACCAGGACCCAGCCCTGGTTCATTCCATTGACCACCATCTGATAGAGGTTCGGGACAATCAGCTGCAAATAGTCCACCGCCGCCAGCGCGGCAAGACCAAGCAACAGAAAATGCAGATATCGAAGATAGTAGCGGTTGATGTGCTTGCCAAAAATCATACGACAACGCTCCTTTCTTAGCACGCTAATTTTCCGGGCGTTATTGTATATCGTTTTTGAATATTTGTCAATAGGGAAAGCGGATCCATTCAAAGCCTAAAATAAGGTATCTATGGGATACTCGATCAAAAAGGAGGAATCTATATGAAATTAAGCGTATGGGCAATCCTGGTGGCGTGTGCTTGTCTGCTGGCGGGATGCAGGGCCGGAACAAACACAACGACCGCGATACCGGAGCAGACGCCTTTCGGCGCGCTGCAGGTCTGGTGCTTTCAAGCGGGAAAAGCGGACGCCTTTCTGTTCTGGAACGAAGCAGGAGCTGTGCTGCTTGACACAGGCGAGAGCGGCTTTGGAAAGACGATTCTGGAAAAGCTGGCGGAGCTGGGCATTCGGCGCCTGGATTATTTGATCGTGACGCATTTTGACAAAGACCATGTGGGAGGGGCAAAGAAGATCCTGTCCGAGATCCAGGTGGGAACAGTGCTGCAAAGCAATTCACCCAAGTCAGGGGCGGAGGCCTACGAGAAGTATCTGTCCACCCTCGCTTCCAAGGGAATAGAACCCGTCACCGTGCGTGAAAAAATGGAATTCCGTCTGGGTGAGGCGACATTTACGGTCGATCCACCGGCTGCTGAGCGCTACGCGGAAGATGCCAGCAATAATTCTTCTTTGATCCTCACCGTCGCCCAAGGCGACACCCGCATACTGTTCTGTGGCGATGCGGAGGATTTGCGTTTGGCGGAGTTTTTGCAAGACGAACCGGGCCGATTTGATTTGGTCAAGCTGCCGCATCACGGGCAATATCAAGCTACCCTGGAAGCGCTGCTGGCGCAAACCCTGCCGGCCTATGCTGTCATCACATCCTCGGAAGAAGAGAGGGAAGACGAGCAGACTATGGCGCTTCTGGCAAAATATGGTGTCAAGGCTCTGTTGACCCGAGAGCATCCCATCTGGATCACCTGCACTTCAGACGGTTTGTCGGCTGAAATGATATCCGAATAGGCGAAATCGGTTCCCTGTAGGGCATGCAAAAATCACTTGCATAAAACCCGCGGTTGGCTTTCGCTGCATATACGATTCGGGTGCATGCGATTTTGAATATATTGTATTTTTTGAAGAGAACATCCTCTTCTACTTGTTGCGGTTTCTGCTTGGGATACCTGGCAGAAACCGCTGTTTGTTACGAGACTATTAAGAAATTGTGAATGTATGAAACAGCTGAAAGGAATGAATAACCAAGGGGAAGCCTTGCGATTCAAGTGAAACTATATTCTGAATACGCACAAAACATTACAAAATTGTAAACAATTTACAAATTTTTCCTGAAAAATATGTCGAGTTTGAAAACGAAAAAGTGAAAAAATATTCTGTACAAATTTTTTTTTCAATGCTATAATCGAAATCGGTGCACCAATTCGCTGTTATATTCACCCGTTTAACAATTTATGAAAAGGAGACTATCGACAAACATGAGTAAACAGTTCAAACGCTTGTTCGCGCTACTTCTTGTGTTGGCTATGGTTGCAGGTCTGATCCCTACCATCGCTTTTGCAGGAAGTAGAACGACCGAATCTGCCCTACCCGAAATGGGGCGTCTCTACACGGAAGAAGACAACGAAATCCTCGACAACGATGTTTTTGCAAAAATAGACAGCGTTGAAAGCGGCGTTGCGACCCGCCTGGGCGGCGAGCAGTACCAGATGACCGAGGAAGATTACATCCGGATCATTCCGCAAGTCATCGAAGCCATTGAATCCTCAGAGACCTACATTCCCGGCACCCTGCAGCAGAACGGCTGCTTCCTGGTTTGGGAAACCACGACCGGTATGCCTTGCTGCTACGACCCCAGAACAGAAGCAATGCTCAATCATGACGGCACCCAGCTCTCTGATGACCAGATTGCTGCCGCCATCGAAGCGGAGAACGCTGCCAACGAGGCTGCGGTCAGAGGCGGTACTCCCACTTCTACTAAGATTGGCTTGATTCAGCCCTACTGGGATTCCTCTACCAACTATGATGATAGCGCTTTCTTGAACTATTCTCCTGACTACAAGGCCATGTGGCAGAAGCTCTACACTGCCACCGGCGGCACCGGCATGCGTTATTCCATGCGTAATGCGACCATCGACAATGTTGCGAAGACAATCGAGGAGTGTGGCCTGGTTATCTTTGACTCCCACGGCACCACGGACTACAGCGGCGGCAACGGCGACTACACCTCCCGCGCCAACTGCTCCTATCTCTGTCTGAGCACCAACACAGGTGTCACCACTGCTGACACCACCGCGAAGCAGGGCCAGTTCGGTACTTACTACGATGTGATGAAGGGCTCCAACTACGCCTATGTTTCCGGCACTGCCATCGCCAACCACATGACCAAGAACGCCCCCCACAGCCTGGTCTACATGGGCATCTGCCTGGGCATGGCCACCGACGGCATGTTCAAGGGTCTCCGCAACCGCGGCGTTGAGACCGTTTGGGGCTACTCACAGTCCGTCACCTTCTCCGGTGAGAAAACTTACATGAATAGTATCCTTGGCTACGTCAAGGACGGCGATCAGTTCAAGGATGCTGTCAAGAAGACCAAGGACGCCACCTGCTGGTGGGACCCTGCTTATAGCGGCTATACTGAGTCTGGGGCACGGAGAGAAAAGGCTGCGTTCCCCATCTGCGTTTCCTCCGAGGATGCTTACCCCGGCCACGGCAATGTGGACACGATTCAAAATGTTTACTCCACCTGGAGCCTCTACGGCAACAACAATTCCAATCCCAGCTATACTGTGACTGCTACCTCCAACAACACCAGCTACGGTACCGTCTCCATCAACGGCAACGTGATTACTGCTACGCCGAAGAGCGGCTACTATGCTGCGGGATATACTGTCACCAGCGGCACCGCCACTGTGACCCAGAATGGCAATACCTTTACCGTAACACCTTACTCCAACTGCACGGTTCGCATCAACTTTGCGGCCAAGACGCAGTATACCGTGACCCTGAAAGCCAACGGTTCCACCTACACCACGCTGAGCTGCTACTCCGGCGAGTCCGTCACGCTGCCCAGCTACGCCACCAGCGTTTCCGGCTATACCTTCGTCGGCTGGGCTGCCAACACGGTCTATGAGACCTCTGTCAAGCCCACCATCCTGACCGGCTCCTACACGCCCAACGGCAGCGTTACGCTGTACGCGGTCTACTCCCGCACGCAGGGCGGCACCGGCGCCAATGTCTACCAGCTTTTGACCTCCGCTCCCGCTAATTGGGCCGGCAATTACGTCATCACCAACGGCAATTCCACCAGCATGTACGTACTGAAGGGTGTGACCCCCAGTTCCAATGGCGCGCAGATCGAGAGCAGCAGCAATTCTTCTGCTTTCTCCAGCACCGGGATGACCCTGTCCAATAACACCCTGTCCAACGTTTCCAACAGCTATGTGTTCAATGTCGAGGCCAACGGCAGCGCCTACACTGTGAAGAGCGCCGCGACCGGCTCCTACCTGGGCCTGAGCTCCTCTTATCTGGCAGCGTACACCACGCCGAACAACACTTACTGCAACTGGACGCCGGCGATCAACGCCAGCGGCGCGGCACAGCTGAAGAACTCCGCCAGCGGCAGCTATCCCTATCTGGGCTTCAGCACCTCCGGCAAGTACTTCTGGTCGGCCAGCGCCACCAATGCGAATGTGCTGCGTCTGTGGAAGTCCACTTCCAGCGGCACGACCTACTACACCACCAGCCCCAGCGCCACGACCCCGGAACCCGATCCCGAACCCGTGACCACCTACACGGTCAGCTTCTCCGTGCCCAGCGGAGTTGCCGCGGTTTCCAGCCAGACGGTTGCAGCCGGGAACTCCATCACCCTGCCCACTGCAGGTGCACCTGCCGGATATACCTTCCTCGGCTGGACCACCTCCACCGTGAGCAATGCGACCACCAAGCCCACCACCTACACCGGCAGGGTCACCGTGAACGGCAATGTGACCCTGTACGCCCTGTATAGCTACAGCTCCACCAGCGGCGGCAGCGGCACGGGCTACGAGCTGTTGACCTCCGCCCCCGCGGACTGGAGCGGCAACTACATCATCAC
>JAFOKO010000024.1 GCA_017419715.1 Oscillospiraceae bacterium
CCCATGAAGGATACGCACGGCAAGGACATCTATGAGCCTTATCGGATCAAAGTCCTCAATACCATCAACTTCAAGAAGTCCATGCACTATAATCCCTTTGCCTACATCCACTCCGAAAAGGACATCTTGAAACTGGTCACGACGCTGATCGCCAACACCAAGGGCGAGGGCAAGGCCGGGGACGATTTCTGGGTCAAGGCGGAAACGCTTTTGTACTGCGCCCTCATCGGGTATATCCACTATGAGGCCCCGGTGGAGGAACAGAATTTCTCCACCCTCATCGAGTTCATCAACGCGATGGAGGTCCGGGAGGATGACGAGGAGTTCAAGAATCCGGTGGACCTGATGTTTGACGCGCTGGAGGCGGAGAAGCCTAACCACTTCGCCGTCCGCCAGTACAAGAAGTACAAGCTGGCTGCGGGCAAAACCGCAAAATCCATTCTGATTTCCTGCGGCGCGCGTCTTGCCGTGTTCGATATTGCGGAACTGCGGGAGGTCACTTCCTACGACGAGCTGGAGCTGGACACCCTGGGAGACCAAAAAACCGCCCTGTTCCTCATTATGAGCGACACGGACGATAGCTTTAACTTCCTGATCTCCATGTGCTACACCCAGCTGTTCAATCTGCTCTGCGAAAAAGCGGACGATGTGTACGGAGGGCGGCTGCCGGTTCATGTGCGCTGTCTCATTGACGAGTGCGCCAACATCGGCCAGATTCCCCGGCTGGAAAAGCTGGTCGCCACCATCCGCAGCCGCGAGATCTCTGCCTGCCTGGTGCTACAAGCACAGTCCCAGCTCAAGGCCATCTACAAGGACAACGCCGATACCATCATCGGCAACATGGATACCTCCATCTTCCTGGGCGGCAAAGAGCCGACAACCCTCAAGGAGCTGGCCGCCGTGCTGGGCAAGGAGACCATCGACACCTACAACACCGGGGAGAGCCGTGGGCGGGAAACCTCCCACTCTCTCAACTACCAGAAGCTCGGCAAAGAGCTTATGAGCCAGGATGAACTGGCCGTCATGGACGGCGGCAAGTGTATCCTCCAGCTGCGCGGTGTGCGGCCTTTCCTCTCGGACAAGTACGACATCACCAAGCACCCCAATTACCCGTACACCGCCGACGCGGACCCCAAGAACGCCTTTGACATCGAGGCGTTCCTGTCCACCCGGCTCAAGCTCAAGCCCAACGAGGTCTACGATGTGTATGAAGTAGACGCAGAGGGCGTGTAAATCTGTTCCGCTGTGAAAGGAGTGATCTTATCTACCCGCCTCAACCGCCCCGGATGGGGCCATCGGCGTACAAAGCGGACAATCACCAAAAAATAATGAAAAAAGGAGGACAGCCGGAATCAGGCCCCGGAAACCGGGTGCCGATTGTTCCGGCTTTTGTATGCCTATGAATGACTAAATCAAACTTTTCAAATGATTCCGGCTAACTATAATTTATGGCATTTTTCAATCAGGCTATCACCGTTCTTCAGACCCTTGTGATCGCCCTCGGCGCTGGCCTCGGCATCTGGGGCGTCATCAACCTCCTGGAAGGTTACGGCAACGACAACCCCGGCGCGAAAAGCCAGGGCATGAAGCAGCTCATGGCTGGCGCTGGCGTCGCCGTGGTCGGCATGGTCCTTGTACCCCTGCTTTCCGGCTTGTTCACCGTCTGATCGTTCCCGTCGTTAAGCTGTCATAAGAAATCCTTGCCGCCCCTGCCCCCAAGCGGGGGCGGCTGAAAGGAGGTTGACACCGTATGGATTTCTTACTCGATGCCCTTACTGACTGGCTCAAGGAAATGTTGGTAGGCGGCATTATGAGCAACTTATCGGGGATGTTCGATAGCGTGAACCAGCAGGTCGCAGACATTGCGACACAGGTGGGCCAGACCCCCCAAGGCTGGAACGGGAGTATTTTCAGCATGATCCAGAACCTCTCCAACTCCATCATGGTGCCGATTGCTGGCGTGATCCTGGCTATCGTGATGACGCTGGAGCTGATTCAGATGATTACCGACAAGAACAACCTGCATGATGTGGACACCTGGATGATCTTCAAATGGGTGTTCAAATCTGCCGCTGCCATCCTCATCGTCTCAAACACCTGGAACATCGTGATGGGCGTGTTTGACGCAGCTCAAAGTGTGGTGGCGCAGGCGGCGGGCATCATCGGTTCCGACGCTTCCATCGACATCTCCTCTGTCATGACCGATATGGAGTCCCGGCTGATGGATATGGACCTGGGGCCGCTGTTCGGCCTGTGGTTCCAGTCGCTCTTTATCGGCATTACCATGTGGGCGCTTTACATTTGTATCTTTATCGTGATCTATGGCCGTATGATTGAGATTTACCTTGTGACCTCGGTGGCTCCCATCCCTATGGCCACCATGATGGGCAAGGAATGGGGCGGCATGGGCCAGAACTATCTGCGCTCGTTGATTGCCCTGGGCTTCCAGGCATTTCTCATCATCGTCTGTGTGGCAATCTACGCCGTGCTGGTGCAGAGTATCGCCACCGAATCCGACATCATCATGGCCATCTGGAGCTGTGTGGGCTATACGGTACTGTTGTGCTTTACGCTCTTTAAGACCGGCAGCCTCGCAAAATCCGTGTTCAATGCACACTAACCAGGAAGGAGGTAATCCCTTTGGCTTATGTACCCGTACCCAAAGACCTGACGAAA
>JAFOKO010000025.1 GCA_017419715.1 Oscillospiraceae bacterium
CCTATGATTGCCGGTAACTGGAAGATGAACAAGACCCCCGCGGAGACCAAGGCGCTGATCGAGGATCTGAAAAAGCTCGAGAACCGCAGCGGCGCGGAGATCGTCGTCTGCCCCATGACAGTCTGCCTGGCCACGGCTGCTGAGGCGTTGAAGGGCAGCGCCATCCACCTGGGGGCGCAAAATGTCCACTTTGCCGACAAGGGCGCCTACACCGGCGAGTGCAATGCCGCTTCTCTGAAGGAGCTGGGCGTGGAGTATGTCATCATCGGCCACTCTGAGCGCCGCCAGTACTTCGGCGAGACGGACGCTACCGTCAACCAGCGCAGCTTGAAGGCCCTGGAGGCCGGCTTGAAGCCCATTGTCTGTGTCGGCGAGAGCCTGGAGCAGAAGCAGCAGGGCATCACCAACGAGATCGTCTGCATGCAGACTAAGGTCGCGCTGCTGAATGTGGGTGAGCAGATCGACAATGTGATCATCGCCTATGAGCCTGTCTGGGCCATCGGCACCGGCCTCACCGCAACGCCCGAGGAAGCCAACGCCACCATCGGCGCCATTCGCGGCGCCATCCGGGAGGTCTTCGGCGAAGCTGCAGACCGTGTCCGCATCCTCTACGGCGGCTCCATGAACGACAAGAACGCCCACGATCTGATGGCACAGCCCGAGATCGACGGCGGCCTGATCGGCGGTGCTTCCCTGGTTGCTGAGAAGTTCAGCGGCGTCATCAATTTTAACTAAAAAAGAGGTATTCTATTATGTCCGGACATTCCAAATGGCATAACATACAAAAGACCAAGGGCGCACAGGACGCCAAGCGCGCTGCCGCCTTTACCAAGATTGCCAAGGAGATGATCGTCGCCGTCAAGGAAGGCGGCGGCTCCACCGACCCCAACAACAACTCCCGCCTGGCTACCGTCATCACCAAGGCCAAGGCTGCCAACATGCCCAACGACAACATCAAGCGCGTGCTGGAGCGGGCCGCTGGCGCCGGCAGCGGCGACAACTACGAAGCCATCACCTACGAAGGCTACGGCCCCAGTGGCGTGGCTGTGATCGTGGAGACGATGACCGATTCCCGCAACCGTACCGCGGGCAATGTCCGCCTCCACTTTGACAAGTTTGGCGGTAACATGGGCGCTTCCGGCTGTGTGGCCTGGAACTTCACCAAAAAGGGCGTGCTGATCATCGACAACGAAGACGGCGACTACGAAGAGGACGAGGTCATGATGGACGCGCTGGACGCCGGTGCGGCGGACTTCGAGCCCGATGGCGATGTCTTCACCATCTACACCGACCCCGACGACTTCAACGCCGTGGCGGAAGCCCTGGGCAAGAAGTACAGCTTTGTTTCCGCCCAGATCGAGCAGGTCCCCAACGAGTACAAGAAGCTGGAATCCGAAGAGGACATTAAGCTGATGGAAAAGCTCATCGACGCCTTTGAGGACGACGATGATGTGCAGAATGTCTGGCACAACTGGGACAGAGACTGAGCCTTGCCCAGCCCGGGACAGCGCCCTGCAATAAGCGGCAGGCGCTGTCCCGAAAACAAAAAATAAAAAACTTGAAAAAAGTTCTTGACTTTTCAGAAAATTCTGCTATAATCATATTCGTTCCGTGAGGGACACAATAAGTGAATCAGTTGGTGTTGATTGGCTTGAGGGTCCACCTGTTCCCATCCCGAACACAGAAGTTAAGCTCAAGTCCGTCGACGATAGTATGCGGGCGACTGCATGTGAAAATAGATAACGCCAACATTCATATTCCTCCTTAGCTCAGTCGGTAGAGCGACGGACTGTTAATCCGTGTGTCGTTGGTTCGAGTCCAACAGGGGGAGCCAGAAAAGAGCTCAAAAACCACAATATATTGTGGTTTTTGAGCTCTTTATCACATTGTAAGAAGACAAGCTGTGCTTATACCATATTTTGCCCCATATTTTTATCAAATCGGGTTGACGAACCTTTTTTTACAAGTATAATAACAATAGAAGGACAGATCTGTTCCAAGTGTGTCAACACTGAGACCCGCACCGTGGCTGCTACTGGCCATAGCTGGAGTGCGTGGACGCAGACAAAAGCTCCTACCTGTACCGCTGCTGGCGAGGAGAAGCGCACCTGTTCTAAGTGTGGTAACAGTGAGACCCGCACGGTAAGCGCTACAGGTCATAGCTGGGGTTCCTGGACGCAGACAAAGGCGCCTACCTGCTCTACTGCGGGTGAAGAAAAACGTACTTGTTCTAAGTGTGTCAACACTGAGACCCGCACTGTGGCTGCTACTGGCCATAGCTGGGGCGCGTGGACGCAGACAAAAGCTCCTACCTGCTCTACTGCGGGTGAGGAAAAACGCACCTGTTCCAAGTGTGGAACTACCGAAACCCGAACCGTAGCCGCAACTGGTAATCATACCTGGGAAGAGACCGCCCCCACCTGCACGCAGGCCGGTTCCAAGACCTGCAAGGTCTGCGGCAAGAAGAAAAGCGGTGCCGCCGCCCTTGGTCACGATTGGGTACACCATGAAGAAGAAGGACATTGGCGAGATGTTCTGACCTGCCGCTGCGGTGCTGTATTCTACGATTATAACGACTGGTATGCGCACTTCAAATCGTTCAAAGACGATGAAGAAGAACAAGAAAACCACGGCGGCTATTCTGGCACAGGCGAATGGGTCGTAGACAAGCCCGCTTATGATGTCTGCTCTCGCTGCGGAATCACCAAGCAATAACAATCAAATACCAACCAGAAATAGCACGGATCTCTTCCGTGCTATTTTTTATTCACTTTGCAACATTGCAGTAACCATCAATCAGTGCAAATCGCTTAATACACTTAATAAGCGAGCAAATAATTTTTAGGAGGAAAACCTATGGAAACAATTCGCATTCGCAGAGCAGTCGCAGTTTTACTTCTGCTCACCATGCTCCTTGTCATGCTGCCGGTCTCGGCCTTTGCAGATGATCCGCCGCAAGAAATGGAATGTGCTGCTGTCACAGATTTCTCACAAAATGATGAATTATTTGTTGCTTTTCTGCGAAAAATGCGATATGATACTATGAAAGGCATTGAGATTCGAATGCCGGATCGCAACGCTTACCCTGCGATGCAGTGAGGATAGAGAAATATATGAAGCACGGAAAATTTGAAGCCAAACGCCCTGCCCCCCAGCCGGTGGAGCAGGAGGAAATAGAGCGCCCCAAACGGCGTAAGTGGCTGTTGGCCGCGGTGCCGCTGCTGGTGATCGCCCTGCTGGCGGCTTGCCAGCTCTTCTGGTATTTCCAGCCGGTCCCACAGGGGAAGGAAACGGAGTGGGGACTGAAAAAAGAGGAGACTCTGGCCTACTTCCGAAGCCTGGCCCAGACCCTGGAGCAGGAAGAGATGAACCTGGTCCTCTATCCCAATGATTCCGCCTCCCATGACATGCCGATCGTGGTAACGGTGCCCCCTGCCAAAAGTCGGGTCCGGGTGGATCTGACCGGCCTGGAGCAGGACCTGGAAAACGGCGTGGGCAAGGTCGAAAGAGGACGCTATCTGGTCGAGCCCGCCAACTATGTCTCTCTGGACCGCGACGCCTTGCGGCAGCTTGCGGAGCAGACGGAGCAGGAATGGAGCCAGGGCTATTCACCGGCCTTTGCCGAGCTTTCCACCTGTAAGGAGGGCCGACAGGAGCGCTCGATCCTCACCGTCAATATCGGCAAGGCGGGCCGCGTGCTCTCTGCCGAAGAGATCTATCAAGCGCTGATCGATGCCTACATGACGGGCAACACCTCTCCCACGCTGCACTACGACACCTACATTCCCCAAAAGCTGGATGTGCAGGAAATTTGCCGACGGGTCCACACGGAGCCGGTAAACGCCGCCCTGGATCAGACCAGCTTTGAGATCACTCCCGATATTCCCGGCCTTGGCGTGGCGGAGGCGGAGTTGGAACGCATTCTGGCGCACGCCCAACCGGGCAAGGGCTATATCATCCCACTGCAGTCCGTGCCTGCCGAAGTGACGACGGCGGCGCTGGAGGAGGAGCTCTTTGGAAACATTCTGGGCGAGGCCCACACGCCCCATGTCTGGGACGACGACCGCACCAACAACCTGATCCTGGCTTGCGACAAGCTCAACGGTACGGTGATCATGCCCGGAGAGATCTTTTCCTTCAATCAGACGGTGGGGGAGCGGACGCGGGAGCGGGGCTATCGGGAGGCCACTGCCTACATTGCGGGCAACTCTGTGCCGGAGATCGGCGGCGGCGTTTGCCAGGTGGCGTCCTCCATCTACTATGCCACCCTCCAGGCCGACCTGCCTGCCGTAGAGCGCCATCCCCACACCTATCTGGTCACCTATGTGGACCCGGGCATGGACGCGGCCATCTACTGGGGCCAGCTGGACTTCCAGTTTGAGAACATCAGCCCCTATCCCATCAAGCTCGAAGCCAGCGTCTCCGACGGCCAGGTCCATATCCTGTTGCGCGGGAAGGAATGGAAGGACTATACCCTGAAGCTCGACTACGAGAAGCTGGAGGAGACGCCCTGGAGCGTGGAGGAACGGGTGGTCTACGACGATAGCTTCCAGCCCGGAGAGGTCATTGTCACCCCCTATACGGGCTATCTGATCGCCACCTACAAGTACCTTTACGATCTGGACGGAAATCTCATCGACACTGTCCAAATCGCCTACAGCCGATACGCCAAGCGGAACAAAGTCATTGCCTTGCGCTGGTTCACGGAGCCGACCACGCCGGACGACGGGTACGATTCCAACGACGGTGACGACTATAACTACGACTATGATTCCGACGACGAGGATGATTATGACTACAATTACAATAGCGACGAGGATGACGACGACGCGTAAGCCCACTGGGCAAACGGGGAGAAACAGCCTGTGATCTATCTCGATTCTGCCGCCACCGCTTTGAGCAGGCCCGCCTGTGTGGCGGAGGCAATGCTTGCCGCAATTCAAAGCTTTGGCAATCCGTCCCGCGGGGCCTATCCGGCCTCCCTGGAGGCGGCGCGAACCGTCTACGCTGCCAGATGCAAGCTGGCGGCCCTTCTGGGCTGCCCCAGAGCGGATCATGTGGTGTTTACCTGCAACGCGACGGAGGCCTTGAATATTGCCATCTATGGTCTGCTGGCCCCCGGGGAACATGCCGTGAGCACAGACCTGGAGCACAACTCCGTTCTCAGGCCTCTCTACGATCTGCAAGCCCGGGGCCTTCGGCTGGATTTCGTCCCGGCGGACCGCCAGGGACGGGTGGCGTATGCGGATTTTGACCGGCTGACCCGCCCGGACACCAAAGCTGTGATCTGCACCCATGCCTCCAACTTGACGGGTAATGCGTTGGACATCCGACGGATCGCCGCGCTGGCCCACAGCAGGGACGCCCTGCTGATCGTGGATGCCGCCCAGACGGCGGGTGCGCTGCCGCTCAACATGACGGAAATGGGGATCGACTTGCTTTGCGTTACGGGCCATAAGGGCCTGCTGGGCCCCCAGGGGACCGGCGCGCTGCTGATCCGCCCGGGGGTGGAGCTTCGACCCTTCAAACGCGGCGGCAGCGGCGTGCAGTCCCACGATCCGGACCAACCCCGGGACTATCCCACCCGCCTGGAAGCAGGGACGCTGAACGCCCATGGGATCGCCGGGCTTGGCGCGGCACTGGATCATATCGCGGCAACGGGCCAGGGGCGCCTCTTTGCCCTGGCGCAAGAACGAATGTGGCAGTTCTATGAGGCGGTTTCGACCATGGACGGCGTAAGCGTCTACGGCGATTTTTCCGAACCGATCCGGGCCCCCATTGTTAGCCTCAACCTCCGGGGCATGGATGCCGCAGAGCTGGCGGACCGGCTTTCCACGGACTATGAGATCGCCGTTCGAGCTGGGGCGCACTGTGCGCCGCGCATGCACCGCGCCCTGGGCACCGAAGCTTGCGGCGCTGTCCGCTTCAGCTTTTCGCCCTTTACGACTCCAGAGGAAATTGAAACCGCAATCAAGGCTGTCCGCGCCCTGGCAGCAGAGGCAAACGAATCGCACCTTCCACACAGCGTCAAAGAGTAAGCATCCATACCTTTCTGAAATTCCGCGCTCCCGCTAAGGCGGTTGCAGTGCGGAGGGGAAATGATGAGACCCTGCCGGGATACGGCAGGGTCTTGTTGACGGTTCAATTATTTGGTTACTCCAGCCAGCCGCTCTCGTTGAAGAAGAACTTGGCTTCTTTCATTTCCAGGTGGTCCCGGCGGTATGCATAGGCCTCGGTGACGGCCTTCTCAAACGCAAGCGTATCCTTCTGCCCCAGCAGGCGGAGCAGATACTTGGTAAAAGGTGGGTTCAGAATAAGGAAGGGGCCCAGCAGATAGGTGGCGAAGAGATTCTTGTAGCGGAAGCCCTCGTTGGGGTCGCCCATGGAATTGCCGCAACCGCCCAGAACATGGATAAATTTCCCGGGAAAATCACCCTGGAGGAAGGAGAACTGAGCGCGGTAGCCGACGATCTTCGTGTCTTCATATTCGCCCAAGAACATGGAATTGTGCCGGTGCTCCTGATCTCGCTGGGCGTGGAAAGGGAAGAGAGAGAGCATGGGATAGCGGACCCCGTTCTCTTCGATGTATTCCCCGAAGAGCTCCGTAGCGTTCCCGGTGGCAAGGACTGCCATGCCTGCGTCGATGCATTCCAGCAGACGATCCTTGTAGGGCGTGAGCCGTTGGACAGCGGCCAGCTGCTGCCGCTCGGTCATGGACCCGAGGATCAGAAGATCCACAGAGCCGTCCAAAAAAGCAGGGGTTTGATCGCTGGCGGTTTCTACAAGCTCCGCCTCCGGCAGGCATTGCCGGAGATAGCGGACATTTTCGGAATCTCCAAACCACTGGCAAAATTCCGGATACAGCGCCTCAATTCTCATTGGCTTTTCCTCCCAGCTGCCTCGATCCGCTTTTGCACGGCATCCCGTACCGCCCGTGCGCGGCTGACAAAGTTCACATCGTGCAAAATGTAGATGCTGTCAATGCCCTCGGTGTCTACAAGCTCCGCTGTTTCCGTCATGCTCTGGATGCAGACGGTTTTCTCCGGCGGGATCCCCGCCATCAGCATCCGGACCCGGTGATCGAGATAGCGGTCGCCGCCGACGATGATCTTCCGAATGTGGGGGTCGACCAGGTACTCATACTGAACATCGAAGATCCATGCGGCTGTCTCGGATTCGCCCGGATGGTCGTAGACTTCGTCCACCAGAATGATAAGCTCCTTCTCACCGGGCTCCTTTGCCACGGCCTCAAACACAGAGGAAGTCGCTGTGGCATTCTGGCCCTTGGCCATTTGGGTGTAGATGGCAATGCCGTTGGCTTCGGTCTTCGTGGCTCGGGAGGCAGGGATCGACGCCTTGGCTAAATATCCGCCCAGTTCCTCCGGCACAAGGCCCATATCAAGGAACATGGCAATGATGGCAGCCTCGTTGTAGATATTGTAAATGGAGGAAGAGATCAAGGGGTATTCGTGGGAGCCGTCGCCGGATCGCACCGTCATCAAGCGCCGTGCCGGGTCAACGCGCTCTACGAAGCAGTCGCTCTTGGGCGCGCTGTTGCCGCAAGACGGACAGGAGAAGCGGCCGATGTGGCGGAAATTCCGATAGGCATAATCCAGTTTCCCAAAACAGTGAGGGCAGAGCGCCAAATCATGCAGGGAGGCCGCCGAGGGGTTCGTGTGCAGATCGGCTGCGCCGAAGTAGACGCGGCGGTTCTTTTCGCCGATGCCACAGCTGAGAGGATCATCCGCGTTGGAGATCACCACCGTGTTGGGGGAGGATTCCGCTGCACTGTGCAGGTGGCTTTCCACAAATTCCGGCGTCGCGTTTCGAAGCATGGAATCCCGGGCCAGATTGTTGACGATCAGATAGTTGGGCTTCAGCTGGGGCACATTGCGGCGGCTCACCAGCTCGTCCATTTCGATCACCGCCGCGTCCTTGGTGGGGCGGTTGAAGATGCTCACCGCGTTGAGGATGCACCAGGCGTTTCCGCCGCGATCATTCGCGCCCCAGTCGGTGTAGGAGACGCTCAGCCCGCGCTGCCGCAAAATATCCGCCACCATGCAGGAAATGCTCGTCTTGCCGTTGGTGCCGGAGACTACGATGGTCAACTTCGGCTTGGCGGCATATTTCAGGAAATCCCCGCACAGGCGAAGGGCGGCCATGCCGGGCTTGTCGTTGCGTTCGTGTCCGGTGTGCTGATAGATGAAAAGCAGCAGCTTACCCGCCCAGAGCGCCGGGAAGAACAGCAGACGATCCATCAGCTTGCGGATCCGGAAGCGGTCCAGCACTCGCTCATAGGCGGCGTTTCCGAGGATGCTCTCAGCAGTATTGGCCAGATAGATGAGCAGGAAATAGATCCCGCCGCCCACCAGCGCATAGACCAGCAGCTGCAAGACCAGCAGCCCGCGGCCCTGCTCCATCACAGGCCAGAGCAGCTTCAGCAGGAAGACCGCCAGCAGCATCACCGCTGTGGCAGCAGCAATGCGGAGCGTATGGTGCAAAACGGTGGTAAAACGGTAGCCGTGGCTCTTCCGGAGCGAGCGCAACTGCAGGAACACAGTGACGCACTGGCCAATGATGCTGGCAGTGGCAGCGCCGAGATAGGCCGGAATGCCGATCTGATGGAACAGGTAAATGATCGGAAGATCCAGCATTGCGTTGAGCACGATGCCCACAAGTATGGTCACGGAAACGGCCTTTCCGCGCCCCACGCTCTGCATGGTCGTGGACAACACGCTGGAAATCCCGCCGATCACATTGACAACGACCAGAAGCGCAAGGATCCCGCCGCCGAAGACGCTGGAGCCATAGAACAGACGGTACATAGGCTCTGCCAGGAGCATCATGCCAGCGCCGAGAGGTACCGAGATCAGCAGCAGCACGCCGAGCGCCTGGTTGAGCCGTGCTGCCACCGCCTTTGGCTGGGAAGCGGTATTGCTCTCCGCCATAAAGGGCGCGATGCTGCTCACAATGCCCATAGGCAGCGCGGTGATGATCATACAGATCCGCGGGGCCCAGGTAGAGGCAACGCTGGCGATCTCCTGCGTGTCCGGATCGCTGAACTGCAGACTGTGCAGACCAACGAGGATCAGTTTCATATCCACGACACTGTAAATGCTGTAGGTAAGGGAGACAATGAGGATCGGAATGCTGATTTTGACCAGCCGGCCAATGATTTGCGCACGCGGCAAATTGTCGCTTGCTGCAGCGGCAGCGGAGCGCACTTCTTTCATCGTGCCGCGGCTGCAAATATTCACATACAGAAGGGTGAGCAGCGCGCCCAGCACCGTTCCGGCAAAGGCCATATCCACGCCCAGCTCCACATCCTGCTTCAGCAGGCGGATCACCACATAGGAGCCGATCAGAGAGACGGCAATGCGCACCAGCTGCTCGATGACCTGGCTTTTGGAGGATACCGTGACATATTTATAGCCCTGCAGCAGACCACGCCGCACGCTCAGGAAGGGAACGATCAGCATGCAGAGGGAGACGATCCGAATGCCGTTTGCAACGGATGCAGGCGACACACCGTGTTCCATATCCTTGAGAAAATTTTGCGCCAGCCCATCCGCAAAAAACTGCATGACGGCAAACGACAACAGCGACAGGCTCAGAATGATCTGCATCGCGGTCTGATAAGCCCGCCGTTCGCTCCGTGGCATGTGTTTGGTATGGTACTCGCTGATGACGATGCTAACAGCCACGGGGATCCCACAGGTTGCGATATCCAGGAACAGAGCATATACATTATAGACACAGGCATAGATCACGCCGCCCTGTTTTCCAATAATACCATAAAACGGGATGCTGTAGAGCATACCAAGGATTTTTGTAATGACGATCGCCACATAGGCGGAGAACATCCCGCGGATGAAAGTATCCTTTTTCATCTGAGGCTTTGCCGCCGCTGCCGTTTTTTTGCTGTTGTCCAACAAAACAGATTCCCCTTTGTCCATGTCCGATCCATTTGGATCAGACTTTGTTTCTGAAAAACCTCGGTTCCGGACAGGTCGGCACAGGCCAAAAGCCCGTTCCGGAGCCGGACATCAATACGAAATTATATCACGGAATTCCCCGTCTGTAAAGAAAAAAGTGCGCACCCGTTGCAGCGGCGCACAGTGTGCGCCACGGTGCGCACCCTTAGCCTTCCCCGAGGGGGGAAGGTGCCTCCGAAGGAGGCGGATGAGGGGCGCACCGATTGGACCGAGCTGTGCCGACGAACGCATCGCACCCCGTAGGGGGCGGCGTCCTCGACGCCCCGAGCGTCCCGACAATGTAAGGACGGCACCCTGCCGTCCGCCCTCCGTCGAACGAAAGCATTACCCCAC
>JAFOKO010000026.1 GCA_017419715.1 Oscillospiraceae bacterium
AGCAGCAGCCAGCTCACCAGAGCCGCCTCCAGGAACAGCGTCGTCAACACAAAATACGCCCGCTGTTTTCCGGTTTTCGGGTTGCAAATTGGGAGCAGTACCCCCGCTGCCAGTGGCAGAAGGATCACTGCCATCAGAATGACTTGCTTCACTGCGGTACCTCCCCGTTAGAACTGTTCAAGTCCCTGTGAAAGCAGGGACAGCATGGGCTGCGCAAAGATGCCAATGGCCAGATTTGCCACGCCGAACACAGATGCGGCCACCGTATAGGAAACCTGGGTCCGCATCGGAACACGCTCCACAGCGGAATCCAGCGGCCGGTTGAACAAGCGGATCAATGCGCGCATAAAGTAGAAGGTGTTGAGGATCGTGCTGAGCGCCAGGGCCAGCAGCGTCGGGATCAGCTTGCCGCCGGCATGGAACGCCGCGTCCGCAAACAGGTATTTGGAGATAAAGCCCATGGTCATCGGCAGGCCGATCATGTTCAGCGCACCCAGGGCAAAGGCTGCCCCAGCCAGGTGATCCCGGTGTGCGGCGCCCTGGAGCGTCTCCAGATCCCGTCCGCCACCGGCGGCGTCGCTGAGCTGGGCCGCCGCCAGGAAGATGGCCGGCTTGGTGAGGGCGTGGGTCAAAATATGGAACAGCGCGCCCAGGATGCCAAACGCGGGAGAAATGCCGATGCCCATATAGATGTAGCCAATTTGCGCGGCGGAGGAATAGGCGATCATACGAAACAGGTCGTCCTCCCGCATGGCGCTCACCGAACCGGCGATCATGCCAAGAATGCCGAAGATGTACAGCAAATTCTGCACGCCGCTGGCATAGAAAACCCGCGTGCCGTACACATCGTAGACGATCTTCAGCAGCAGCAGGATATAGCCCTTCGAGACCAGGCCGGACAGGACGCCTGCAGAGGCCGGGGTAGCATAGCCATAGGTGTCCGGCATCCAGAAGTGGAAGGGAAACAGGCCGCTCTTGATGCCAAGGCCGATCACCTGCAGGCAGAGGGCCGTAAGCAGAGGCAGCCGGTAGCTGCCGCTGTCCCAGAGCGTTTCCACGGCCTGCCGAAGGTTCGGCATCAGCAGATGGCCCGTCACGGCATAGAGGAAGATGATTCCCAGCATGAACAGGCCGGAGCCGATGAGGCTGAAGATCATATACCGCACCGCGGCCAGGGTGGTCCGGCCAATCTGGCGGATCATGAGGATGCCGCAAGCCGCGATCGTGCCGATCTCGATGAAGACATAGCCGGTAAACAGGTCGTTCGTGTAGCACAGCGCCTGCAGCGAAACCAGCACCAGGTCCAGCGCGGCGTAATAGAGATTCGTCTTTTTCTCGTTTAAGTCCCGCAACAGCTGTGTCCGTCCTCCGGCTACGCACAGGCCCAGGATCAGCGCAAAGGCCGCAGAGAACAGGGCTTCCACGATGCCGATGCGGATCTCGTTGCCCCAGGGGTGGGGATAGTGGCCCATCATATAGCTCGTGCTCTGCCCGCCGCGAAGCAGCCAGATCAGCAGGTAGAGATTCATGCTCATGACTGCCCCCGCAAGGCACAGGGTAAGGCGGCGCGCCGCCGTGCTGTGCAAAACAGAAGAAATGACCGCGCAAAGCAGGCAAAGGACCATGCAAAACAGCGGCAGATTGCAGGCGAAATTCATTGCAGCTCCCCCTGTTCCTGTCTTGCCATCATATAGATCTTGTCCAGATCCAGGGTGTGATAGCGGTCATACAAGCGAATGGTCAACGCCAGCATCAGCGCCGTGACGGAAACGGACACGACGATGCCCGTTAGCACCAGTCCGGCGGGCAGCGGATTGACATAGTGAGAAGGGTCCGTGTCGCCATTGACGATGATCGGCGCGAGGCGGCCGGGGATGTAGCCGAGGGAGGTCAAAAACAGATAGGCGGCGGTGTCCATGATATTGAGCCCAATGATCTTTTTGATCAGATTCGGGTGCAGCAGCAGCGTGCTGAAGCCCAGGGCGAACAACAGCACGGCGGCGCAAGGTATCCGATTGCTCCAGAGGTTTTCCAGCATCAGATCCGCCCCCTTTTGAACACAGAATAGAATCCATACATGGTGCAGGCGACCACGGCGCCCACCGCGACATTCAGCGGCAGGATCAGCCCGGCGGAGAAGATCCGGCCCGGCGTTCCGGGCGAGATGAAGCTCTCCAGATGGTTCGCCCCACAATAAAAAGAGTAACATTTCGCAAGGCTGTAGAAGCACAGCGCAACGACGACGATCACGCGATAGCTCTTGAAGTTCAGAAGGCGTTCCAGCCGTTCAAAGCCGAAGGCCAGCGAATACAGGATCAGACCCGCGCCGATGATCGCCCCGCCGGAGAAGCCGCCGCCGGGGCCGAGATGGCCGTTGCAGATGTTGTAGACGCCGAACACGACCAGCAGCGGCACGATCAGCTTGGCGGTGCTTCGCAGGATCGGGTCCGTCTCGGTGATCAGGCGCTCCCGGGGATCGGGCTCCATCGACACGCCGCCCAAAGACAACAACAGCATCAGCACGGCGATCGCCGCGGAATACAGCACATGGCTCTCCCCCAGGGTGTCGAACGCCCGGTAGTCGAGGATGACGCCCGCGACCACATTGACCGCGCCGGTCTCGCGCATGCCGTCGGCGACATAGCGGTCAGTCAACTCGTTCAGCGTGGGGGTCTGGGTGCTTCCGGTATGGGGCAGCGCGATCATTGCCGCAAACAGGAACAGGATCATCACCGTGGCCAGCACGGTAGCGAAGATCGGATACAGCCGCCGGTACATGGAGATCTCTCCCTGTTCCAGCCGGACCACCGGACGCTCGAGCTGCCAGTCGTAGGGCTGCTCCGGCAGCGGCGCGGCGATTTGCTCTTCGGGCAGCGCGTCGGTGAGGTCGAAGCTTCCTTCGTCCCACTTGCGGAGCGCCTGGCTAAACTTGCTCTTTTTCTTTTTCATCTTGCGCCTTCTTTCGAATATCACGCAATTTCTTGAGCGTGACGAACATCAACACGCTGGAAATGCCCGCGCCCACGGCGGCTTCAGTGATGGCCAGGTCCGGGGCCTCCAGCATGGCCCAGATGATGGACATGATGACGCTGTAGGCCATGTAGATGATCAGCGACACCAGCAGATTGTGAAACAGGCAGGCCGCGATGCCGCTCACCAGCACCAGGCCCAGCAGCATCAGCGTAAAAATATCCATCGCACTCATGGGGTATCCTCCTCTTCCATGTGCTCCGATACCGTCTCGTCTGTGGATATCTCCAGGCGGCTGACCAAATGCGAAGACAGCGGGCTGCCCACCCACAAAAAGACGAGGATGAGCCCCAGCTTGGGCAGATAGCTCCAGCTTCCGGCGGCGACGGCCAGGGCCGCCACGATGCACAGCGCGCCGAGGGAGTCGGTAATGGCGGCGCAATGCATCCGGTTCATCACAAAGCGAAAACGGAACACCCCCAGCAGCGACAGCAGGATGCTCCCGACGCCGAGGGCCAGCAAAACAGCGGTGAGAATGAAACGAAACCATTCAATCATCGGGATCCTTCTCCTTCCCTTCTCCGGCAATGTGGATCTGCGCCAGCACGACCACGGCCAGGAAGCTGATCATGCCGTAGATCAGGCTGACATCCAGCAGCCAGCTCTCCTTGAGGTCGATGGACAGAATCGCCAGGCAGGCAATGGCCATGGTGCCGCTCAGGTTGATGCCCATGATGCGGTCGGAGATGCGGGGGCCCTTGATGGCCCGCAGCAGGGCAAAAAAAATCCCCAACGCCAACAGGATCAGCGCGACGACAAACAACAGATGATAATATGCTTCCATCTTACGCCTCCAAATGCTGCAGCAGCCGGACGATCACACCGTGCTCGGTGTCTTCCAGCATATCCTTGCGCAAGCAGTGCACGGTGAGCTGGTCGTCCTGCATGGCGACCGTGATGGTCCCCGGTGTGAGGGTGATGCAGTTGGCCAGCAGGAAGCGGCAGAATTCCGTCTTCAGACAGGTGTGGCAGTGCACCAGAACAGGCTGGATCTTTTTTTCCCGGTTGAGGATCAGCTGCAGAACATCCAGATTCGCCAGCAGGATCTTCCAGAGCAGGACGGCAATAAAGGCGAGGAAGAAGGGCAGGCTCCGCCAAAAGCGCAGCTCCGTACGCCAGCCGTAGCCAAACAGCACCCGAACCGGCAGCGCCAGCAGGGCGATCAGCCCCAGGCCCAGCAGGCAGATCTCCAGCGTCAGGCCCCCGTTCAGGATCAGCCAGATCAGATAAAGGAATAACAACATTTCCCGATCCCTCCGGATCAAATGGATTTCGAGCTATTATAGCACGCTCCACGCGCTTGCGCAACTGAAAAATCGTCTTTTTTCATGGGAGTATCGGGATTCTCACAGAAGAATGGCTTATTACGCTCTACAGCTGGGCCAGGAAAGACGGTTCAAAAATGACGCTTGCTTTTTTCTTCATTTCTGGTATAATGAACTTGCGACGTAACTAAATATGTTCACATAAGGATGTGTTTCTCCTGGTAAAAACACATGCTCTGTTTTGGCATCCTTATGTGAAGTCGAAGTTGCGTCGCGGCAATGGAGTCGTGTGTTTTTCGGTGCGCGGCTTCGGCTGCGCACTTTTTTATATAAAGGAGTTTGATAGAATGGAGAAAGAATACTTTATCGAGACGCTCTTTGATCTGATCAACGAGAGCGACGCACTGGAGGCCGATTTGCAGGATATTCAAGCAGATCAGGCGTGTTTGATCGTTACCATGAAAGATGGGACCGTGTTCAAACTCGAATTGCACTGATCTATATCCTCCTTGTTCATGATTTCTTTACAAAGGAAAACATTGCATCTTGTCGCTATTCTTGATACAATGATCACACGCAAATACCACAAGTTTGGAAGCCGTATACACAAATCAAAACAGGAGGGAAAACACAGATGAAAAAGCGAATTCTATCTCTTTTCCTCGCGCTGGCCCTGCTCTGCGGCCTGCTGCCACAGATGGGCCTGCTTGCCCACGCGGAAAGCTACTCCGGCACCTGCGGCGCGGAAGGCGACGGAAGCAATCTGACCTGGACCCTGGACACAAACACTGGCCTGCTGAGCATTGAGGGCAGCGGGGAAATGCGTGGTGCAGCCGCACCCGAATATGCACCATGGTATGACTATCGGGAAATGGTTACCGCAATCAATTTACCGGAAGGACTTACAAAGATCGGCATTCTTTCCTTCAGCTATTTCACTTCCCTGACAAGCTTAAGCATTCCTGAAAGCCTCACAACCATCGACGAAGCGGCGTTTTACGGCTGTACTGCATTGACAAGTATGACCATTCCAAAAAATGTGACTAAAATCGGATACGATGCATTTTACGGTTGTACCGCACTGACCAGTATTCATGTTGCTTCCGACAATCCCTATTACAGCAGTATCGACGGCGTTCTTTTTAACAAAGCAGAAACAGACCTGGAGGTATTCCCCGCAGGAAAAGCGACTTCTTATGCGATTCCGGACGGCGTTACATGCATTGGCAACGATGCCTTCTCTGGGTGCGTTGCTCTGGCAGATATAACGATTCCAGACAGTGTAAGCTATATCGGCATTCATGCATTCTTTGGATGTAGTTCTTTGACAAGCGTGACAATTCCGGCAAATGTAGAAAGCATTAATTGGGAAGCCTTTGGCTATTTCATGAACAATGGAACAAAGGACAAGATTGACGGTTTTACGATCTACGGATACAATGGTACTGCTGCACAGACTTATGCGGAAGAAAATGGATTCACCTTTGTTCCCCTGGTAAACGCCCCCGTCATCACAGGCCAGCCCGATTCTGCAGAAGTGGCGCTGGGCACAGCTGTGAGCTTCTCTGTGGTCGCCACAGGGGGCGAGCTGAGCTACAAGTGGCAGTACAAGAAGCCCGGTTCCTCCACTTGGAAAAATTGGTCCGGCAAGACGGCCGCGACCGTGACTGTCAAGGCCTCCAACGCCAACAACGGCTATCAATACCGCTGCATCGTGTCCAACGCGGCGGGCTCCGTGACTTCGGAGGCCGCAAGCTTGACCCTCACCGCTTCCGCCGCCAAGCCGGTCATCACCGGCCAGCCCGCATCTGTGAGCGTGGCCTTGGGCCAGACCGCAAGCTTCTCCGTGGTCGCCACGGGTGAGAACTTGAGCTACAAGTGGCAGTACAAGAAGCCCGGTTCCTCCACTTGGGTCACCTGGTCCGGCAAGACTGCCGCGACGGTCACCGTCAAGGCGTCCAACGCCAACAACGGCTGGCAGTACCGCTGCATCGTGTCCAACAGCGCCGGTTCTGTGAGCTCCGAAGCTGCTGCGCTCACCGTCGGAGCCGCCGCCAACGGCATCCGGACAGAAGCGGCATAAAACATAAGAAGCAAGCGCCAATTGCAGGCTCGGCTTCGCAATTCCACAGCCCCCTCTCCAGTGCAGAGGGGGCTGTCCTTGTCTCCTCGGAGAAGGCTTTCCGAGGTCGCGTCCTTTGCCTTCCCCCTCGGGGGAAGGCTTTGACGGGGGCGCGTTTCCTTTGCCGTCCCCCGAGGGGGAAGGTGCCCCAGTGCGCACACTGGGGCGGATGAGGGGCGTTGCGGTTTCGCACTGCTTCCCCGCCTGTCATTCTGAGCGAAGCGAAAAATCCGTACCCCCGTCCCC